>CP054837.1:4542500-4873125 GCA_028768525.1 Desulfobacter sp.
GGTGGTGGACAATATTATCGGCAGCCACAAGGAACTCACCAAATAAAACGACCCTTTTCCTCAAGGCCGCGGCATGATTGGATCCATACTAAGGCCTGACCTTTAAAGGCCGGAAGATAATTTCTTCCGGCCTTTTTGCCTGCCGGCGGTTACCGCTGACCGGCCGGTTCGGTCCGGTTATTGTTCGTATATCGGATCATCGGGAAACATGGACTTGATGGCTGCCGGGGTAACGTCATACATCCCCGCCCCCACCACGAATTGTTCGTCTCCGTGTTCTGCCAGCTTGACATAGGATACCTTGGGGGAGGGCGCTTTTTTACCGGGTTTGGGCCAGGAATAGGGGACCCACCCGGCCCCGTTTTCTTCCACCATTTCATTGAAGGCCATGAAAAAGTACACTCCGTTTTTATCCTGGAGGTTGTACAGGCCCTTTCCGTCCAAAGAGGGTGAAATGGGGTGCATGAGCATGATCCCGTCCAGGCTGTGTATCCAAACATAGCCGGAGCCGCCGGCAAACCTGAAGTCCCCTTTGGGATCTTTGATTTTGTCAAAGGCCTGCCGGCCCTCTTTGCCAAGCAGGTTGGCTGCGGCAATGACTTTTTCTTTACACAATTGGGCCGTTAGGTCTTCGGCGGATCCTGTTAGGGGCAGGACGGCAAGCCAGATGACGGCCGCAGTTAACAGCGTTTTTTTAATCATGGTTTCCTCCTTTGGAGTTGGGTTGTACTGTTTTATAGGGATTAAGGCTGTTGCCCGTCGCATATTTCCCATCCGATGCTTCCGGACGGCGGGGAGGAGGCATCCGGGGATGGCGGCCTGTCCGTAATGGCGCGGCTCTGAGGCCCGGCAAGCCTTTGGACAGCCCCAGGTCCCCCGTTTCCCCGGGCGCCGACCATCCGCATCAGGTCTTTTACCCCGGATTTCATCTGTTCTGCCTGGGCGTTGAGTTCCTCCGAGGCCGAGGCCATTTCTTCTGCATTGGCCGCCATCTGCTGTACCACCCCGGACATTTCTCCGATGCTGAGGTTGATCTGCTCAATGCCCGCAGATTGTTCCGAAGAGGCCGTCGATATTTCACCCACCAGTTTGCCTGCCCTGCCGGTACTTTCGGCCACCTGGGCAAATGCGGCATTGGTTTTCTCCACCAGACCGTTCCCCTGTTCCACCCGCTTTATTGTGCCCTGAATGAGGTCTGCTGTGGTTTTTGCCGCTTCCGTGGCCCGCATGGCAAGATTCCTGACCTCTTCTGCCACCACGGAAAACCCCGCGCCCGCTTCGCCGGCCCGGGCGGCTTCCACGGCGGCATTCAATGCAAGGAGATTGGTTTGGAAGGCGATTTCGTCAATGGTGGAAATAATATTTCCCGTGTCACTGCTGGCTTCTGAAATCCGGGCCATGGACCGGGTCAATTCGTCCATGGCCGATCCGGCCGACCCCACAATGGCACCGGCATCTTTCATCAGTCGGTCGGCCTGGCTTGAATGGTCGGCATTCCGGCGGGTCATGTCGGACATCTTATCCATGGTGGCGGATACGGTTTCAATTGCGGTGGCCTGGCGGGCCGACCCATGGGCCATGGTCTGGCCGGCGCTGGATATCTGCTCCGAGGCCGACGCCACCTGGACGGCGCCCTGGTCCATGTCTCCGGCCACAGTCCGCATCCCGCCCATGATGTTTCGTGAGATGAAAAAGGAAAGAACAAGCCCCAGGCCCAGGGCAACTCCCAGGCCGGCCATCATCATCACCGATGCCCTGGATAATTGTGAGGCCGCATCGTTGGCAATGCGGTGGGTGCTTTGCCCGGCATTTTCCTGCAGGGATCTGGTAGTTGCAATCACCTTCCGGCCCAGGGTTTCCCTGTCCCGGTCAAGCTGCCGGAGCAAATTCCAGTCATTGAGAAACCGGGACAGGCTTTCACGGTAGGCCAACCCGGCCTTTTGTATCTCTCCCAGCCGGGAGATGTCTGCCTTGTCTTTTGTCAGCTTCGACAGATCATCAAATGCCTGGTCTATTTTTTCAAAAAGGGAGAGCCCCTCTTTCATGATGGGCGGATGGTTCAATGCCTGGGATTTGAACGAGCGGATCCGGGTCTCTTTGCCCAGGGCTGCGATCTGATTCATCAATGTGGTTTTCTTATGGCTTCTGCGCATATCCCGGGCCAGGCTTTCCTGCTGGCTGTCCAGAAACTCCCGGCACTGGTCCGTATAACGGTCTGCCGCATTTTTCATGACCCGCCGGTGGTCGTCCAGCCTGCGGAAGGCCCCGAGGTATGCATCCATGGTTTTGATGTAATTGTTCCCGGCCGTCAGGGTTTCCATGATTCGGTCCAGGTCATATTGGGTGTGGGTGAGCTCTTTGAGTTTGACTAGGTTTTTTTCAAAGTTTTTGAATTTTTTAACGGCGGCCTGCATCCGGTTTGTGTTTTTGTCGGCCATGGCCTTGTAGGTCATGACCTGTACGTTGTTGCCCAATGCCATGAGCTGCGCGACCTGGGTGATTTGTTTTTTGGAGGTATCCTGGGTGCCGTCGCCGTTTGCGCCCATGCGCCGGCTTTTCAGGAGTAGGGTGCAGTTGCCCATATAGGCCCTGGCATTTGCCTTGAGTCTGCGTTCCGCCGCTGCCAGCGCCATATTGGTTTCCATATATCCCGTGATGGCCTGAAGGTATTCTTTGGCGGCGTTTTGGGTTTCATCGATGCGCTTGATGTCGTCGGGATGGCGGGTAATTGCACGCAGGGGGAGGGCCAGGCCGTCCAGGGTTTTGAGCAGATTTCCCGCCGATTCCATTTCTTTCATATTATTGGACAGCTGGGCGTTAAAGCAGAGGGTATGGACCCTGTTTCCCAGGTTGACCATGTCCGTGACCAGGGTGACTTTTTTCCTGCGTTCATCCAGATCCCGGTTAAATGCCCGGGTCTGGCTTTCCAGGAAGTCATTGGAATTCTGCATATAGGTTCCGGCGTTTTTCTCCAGGATGCCTCGTTCCCGGGCCAGGTCTGAAATGGTTTTCTTAATGGAAATCATGGCTTTTTTATATTCTGTTTTTGAGTGGCCGATTCTGGCAAGCTCGGCCTTTAGGGTGGTTAGATTTTCAGCGGTCTCCATCAGCTGGCCGCCCTTTAGGATACTTGAGTCCAGCAATTCCAAAGCCTTTAGGGACGATTCAAAATATGCCGGGTCCTCCGTGAAAACAAAGCCCCTCATATGATACATCAGGCTGTTGGCTCCCCCCCTGATATCCGATGCGATTGCCATTTCCGGAACAAATTCCCGGACCAGGATTTCGGACGCCTTCCGGGTGGTACTCATCCACCATATGCCCATGCTGCCGAGGACCGTGATAATAATGATCAGGGAAAAGAATCCAATGCCGATTTTTTTGCCGATGGTGATGGACCGAGTAAGCATCATTCCTCCTTTGGATGCAGCACCGTTGAAACAGCTCGTTCAAGATCGGGTAATGCCGGACCGGGGCGGAGCCATGTCTGGGGCATGTGATCAGGCCGCAAACAAAACTTCCCCTGAATCCCTTAAATGGTTTTATGGCCTCTGGCAGTTGAGCATTTCGTCATTGTTCGTCCCAGGACGGATAAACGGATTTGGATCTTTGGGAATGGGCGAACCGGAATCTGAGTGAGAAAATTAAGAAACAGACCATGATGAATACGGTGGCAAGTATACCAATAAACATTTTAAAACTCAAATGGTAAATCATTGCCGGATTCGCAGTCCTTGTTTTTTATTGCATTTTTCCCTTTGCTGGGGCTATGCTTAATTTCCCAGTTTCGTCACAAGGCTGGCGATATTTTTAAAAATCAGGCAGACAAAAACAAAATTGTAATGGGGAAAATATGATGAAAGGTTTCAATCTTGGCTGGCGTTTGATTTGCATCATCCTGATCCTGTCGGGACTTTTTGCCTGCAATCGTTCTCCCGGGACAAAACCGGATGGAGGGATGGCGCTGTCAGTCAACGGTTCTGTGATCTCCATCCGGGAATTTAATGAACAGATTAAGCTGGATGCCTATGCCGACCCGGAGATGGAGATTACCCGGGAGACCCGGGAGCGGTTTGCCGATTACCTGATTCAGCGGGAACTGATGCTCCAGGAGGCGGTACGGCTCAAACTGGATCAGAGAACCGCTTTTGTCCAGGCCATGGAGCGATATTGGGAATCCACCCTGATTCGCAACCTTCTGGATGTGAAAACAGCGGAGGTGAAACAGAATATCCTGGTGAACCGGGAGGAAATAGAAACATATTATCTGGCCCATCAGGACGAGTTCGGCCGCCCCTTTGACGAGGTAAAGGAGAGTATCCAAAGCATCCTTGAAACCAGGCACCTGGAGAAAAAACTTGAGAACTGGACAACGCAACTGCGTACCTCAGCAGACATTACCGTGAACCATGGCTATATAAAAGGAGAATAAGGAGGGATGCCATGCCTGCCCATGCAAATGGAATCAAGCGCCGCCGGTATTTTATCAAAAGGGGGTTTCAGGCCCGGTTCATTTTCAGGTTTTGCCTGATTCTGGTCCTGGGGGCTGCGGCCACCGTGGCCCTGACCCTGTTCAACACCCAGGGGTCGCTAACCTCCACCTATGTGGATTCCCGGCTGGTGATCAAAAGCACCTCCCTGGCCATCATGCCGTCGGTTATATTAACCACCCTGCTGACGACAGGCCTCATTGGTGCGGTGGTCGCCATCGTTACCCTTTTGGCCTCCCATAAAATCGCCGGTCCCATCTACCGGTTTGAGAAGGATATCCTCCGCATCGCCCAGGGGGACCTGAAGTACCGGATCCGCATCAGAAAAGGGGATCAGTTCCAGGAGCTGGCCGTATCCCTGAACCATATGACCCAGGGGCTTGCACAGCGGGTCTCGGCGGTCAGGGACAAGGCCGGTGCATTGGCCGCAGAAGGGGATGAGGGTGCGGTGCAGGTGATAAAGACCATCGACGAAAAGTTTATCCTTTGAATCGGGTGCAGATGATGTTGGGTCTCAGGTTGGCCGTTCTGGTGTTTGCCCTTTTCCTGGTGCTGCCCGGGGGGGCCGGGGCCGTCCCCTGGAAGGTGGTGAAAACCCGGTATCTCACCCTTTATTACCGCTACCCGTCCGATATCGAACAATTTGATGACTGCATTGAGCCGGTGAAACACCTGGCCGGTTTTTCAAGTTTCAGTGCAGGGGAACCCAGGACAGGACGGTTCGGCCCCCTGGCGGACAAGGTGGACCGCCTGGTGGAAAAGGTTCAGCTTATCCTGGACATGAGAAAACCCATACGGATCAACGTCCGCCTCTATCCCAATAAGCGGGACCTTCACGAAGCCTATTTCAAATTATTCAGAAAACGGCGCCAGCTCCGGGCCTGGTATCTATTTGAACGGAATACCATCTATGTGAATGTTAAGGATCTTTTTTCAGGGATGCTGGCCCATGAGGTGGCCCATGCCGTCATTGACAATTATATGGCGGCCCGGCCGCCCCGGGCAACGGCGGAGATTCTGGCCCGGTACGTGGATGGGCATCTCAATGAGAAGGCCAAGGTCTATTAGGGAAGCAGGTGCGCCAGAGCCTTGATCAGTTCCCCGGGATTAAAGGGGGCCGGGATGTGGCTGCCGTGGGCACGGATGAGCGCCGCAGCCTTTTGGGCGGATGAGATTGCCGGGGCCCGGCGTCCGGCCTGGTCCAGCACCCGGGCACCGGCTGCCCGGATGATGCCCTGAAGGGCCTTTTTTTCTGATCCCCGGGCGGCAATCCACAGGGGTTCCACCCATTCGTGGCATTCAAAAAAGAGACCCTTGTCCCAGAGAAGGCGGGCCAGTTCCACCTCATTTTTTCCCTTTTTCCCGTTATAGACCTTCAGGTAGGCTGCCATCCTGTGGTCGATATAGGCCCGGTGGTCCCCGTCCGGCGCCCCGCGTCTCAAGGCCTGGGCTTCGGCTTCAAATGCCTGCCATCCGCCTTCTGCCAGGGTGTTGAGGAAATATTCGGACAGCCGGTTGCGGATGTCGCGGCTGGCCCGCTTTTCAAAGGGATCGAACATCAGAAACGGATCTCCCAGCACCGGTGGATTGTTTTGCGTTTGTTCACATAATCCTCGGGAATGGTCTGGTCTGTGATTTCCCTGATGTCCCCGGCGTCGAGCCGGTGGGTTTTCAGATCAAAATTCTGGTGGTTGGTGGAGAAAAACAGGGTGGCCCCGGGCCGCATGAGCAAAAAGACCTGGTTGAGCAGTTCCGGGTGGTCCCGGGCGATGTCAAAGTGCTGTTCTGTGAGCCGGGTGGTGGAATAGGAAGGGGGATCCACCACAGCCAGGTCGAACCGCCTGTCCTGGTTCACCGCTTTTTTCAGATAGTCAAAGGTGTCCAATTGGATCTGCCGGTGGGCCGGGCCGTCCAGTTTGTTCAGGGCCAGGTTTTCCCTTACCCAGTTGACGGCGGTTTCAGACCGGTCCACGGATAGGGTGGAGGCGGCACCGCCCCTGGCCGCATAGCAGGTAAAGGCCCCGGTGTAGCAGTAAAGGTTTAGAAAGTCCTTGCCGGCGGCCATTTCCCTCACCCGCTGCCGGGTGTTCCTGTGGTCGGAGAACAGCCCGGTGTCCACATAATCGCTGGGGTTGATGAGGAACTGCAGATCCCTTTCCCACATGGGAATTTTGACATTGCGGTTTTCCAGGCGCTGGTACCGGGTCCCCTCCTGGATGCCGGCCTTGCGGATTTTCAGGTGAAGCTTTTCTCCGGGAACATTTAAGGCCGCCGCCACGGCCTTGCCCATGGCGGGCAGCCATTCCGGAGCGGACTGTTTCCGGCTGTATTCCCCCACCACCAGGTGGCCGCCATACCAGTCCACCACCGCACGGATCTCCGGAATATCCCAGTCGTAGAGGCGGAATACCTCAAGGTGTTGTTTTTTGTACCGTTTGTACAGATGCTTGTAGCGCTTTTTGACCCGGTTGGCCAGCATCCGGGCCTGGGCCTCATATTTTTCATTGGTGTCCATGGCCTGATCTATACCACCATCGGGCCGGCCGTGGCAAGGCCGGCGTGGCAGGGGGGCCAGGGCGGTTTATTCCCTGTCCGGAGAGCTTGATCTTTTGAACTTTTTGTATCGATAGGGTTTGGCGGCCATGAGACAGCGGATCTGCCGGAGCATTTCATTATATTCATGGGGGTGGGTATCCTCGGGCCCGGCACTGTCTCCGCCGCTGTGCCTTCTGGGCCCCTCACTGTTCTTATGGGCGAAATCAACGGCCTGCCTGCCTTTTTTATCCCGGATATGGACATCTGCACCGGCCTTGAGCAGCAGCCGGCCCACCTGAACGGAGTGTTGGAAAACCGCTGTCATGAGCAGGGTCATTCCGGATGTGGGGGAGATGAAATTGACATCGGCCCCGTGGTCAATGAGTCGCTTGGCCATGTCGCCGTGGTCCAGGTAGGCGCACTGCCACAGGGGGCTGACCTCGGCGCCGGAAGGTCCGTCGGGCAGGGCACCGCCTTCAAGGAGCACCGTTGCCGCCCCTGTCCCAAGGGGATGGTCCCTGGCCAGAATTCGGAGCAGGGGATCGCCCCCGTATAGGCGGTTGGGGTCCGCCCCTTTTTCAATGGCCGCGGCCGTTACAGGGGCAAACCCGCCGGTGGCGGCCAGATATAGAATATCCCGGCCCTCATCATCTTCCAGGTCGGCATACCCCTTGTCCACAAAGGTCATGAGCTGTTCGCCCAGAAGCTTTTTTTCCCTTTTCCGCACCCTGCCGCTTTTAATCTTGTAGACCAGGAAAAGGAGAAACATGAGGATGCCCATGAACAGGGTCGCAATTTCAAATGGGGTATTCTGTTCCATATTATTCCCTCATCTCCCGGGTATTCTCCCTCTCCATTGTTCCGGGGATGGCCACCCTGTAGCGGTTGCCTTTTTTATCTTTCAGGATCAGGGGGGCAGGCCGGAATTTCTTTTTGAAAATCATCACCAGCAGCACCCCGTTTACGGAGAAAAATACAATAAACAGGGTGAGGACTTCAAAAAAGCTGGTTTCCATAATCCATCCTTTACAAAATTTAGGATCCGTTTTTGGTATCCTTTCTTGT
This sequence comes from Desulfobacter sp., assembly GCA_028768525.1. NCBI lineage: Bacteria > Pseudomonadati > Thermodesulfobacteriota > Desulfobacteria > Desulfobacterales > Desulfobacteraceae > Desulfobacter > Desulfobacter sp. The sequence continues at coordinate 4,550,591 of CP054837.1, forward strand.
TCCGTTCCACACCCCGCCTGCTTCTTTGGGCTCACAGTATTCCCATGAGCCTTCGAGGTGGTCTCCTACCAACTCAAACTGAAAAAATCCCCAGTGTGAAGAACCGTCCACAGAGGAGGCACATTTGACTTTGGTACGATTCTCAACCCATTTACCGGAAAGGGATCTTCCTTTTACAACGCCGAAAATTCTGCCGCCTTGATAGTCATAGGTGCCGGTAACCTGTTTACCTTTTACACGGATCGTCATGTCTCCCCAGGTGGTGGACCATTGGCCGGCAATTATTTGGGGATCAATGGAAGAGACTGTTTTCGGGGAGGCGGCCCTGGTGCCTTTGGAAAGTGCTGCCAACCGGGCTCTGACGATTTCCAATGCATGGATATGCTGTTCCCTTTGGGCGACCATTTTTCCGTATTCCGGATCCGCAAGGCTTCTATTAATGGTCTCCACGTATCCGGCTACCCGTTTAAACGCCTGGGCCACGGCTGTGGTCTTGACCCCCTTGGATTGTTTCAGGGCCTCCTTGTAGGCTTTTTCCGCCATGCGCATCCGGTGCTCAAGGTAGGCAACGGTGTGGGTCATCACATATTCCGATGACATTTTCTCCCAGTCTACTTTTTTGCCGGTGCCAGGGGTGGCCTTCATTTTCCCCAGGGTCTTTTCCAGCTGGGCCTTTTGGGCGAACATTCTGTTTTTGTAGTCCTTGACCCTGGCGGTCATTTCCGTTGAAGTGGACTGGGCGTCATACTGGCTTTTCCAGTCGGAGAGGGTGCCCACGCTGCCTTTGGCCAGGGCGATGATGTCGTCCTTGGGCTTTACGGTGACCGCCTTGACCATTCCCCAGGAAAACTGGCCCACGGTCTTGGCCGTCCCCTTGGCCACGGCCCAGGCCAGGGATGGATCTTCCCCATTGGCCAGGGCCTCTTCATATTCCCTGGCCGCCTTTTTATACTCCTGCTGGGAGACGTCGGCCAGCCCGGCCAGGGGGGTGGTGTAATAAAAGGTTTTCGCCAGATGCTTTACGGTTTTTCCGGCCAGTTCAAGGTCGGTGGTGTCCGCTGTGATCTCTTGCACGATGTCCTCCTGGGACCGCTTCTGGGCCTCGTAGATTTCGTAGGCGTTGATAATGCCGCCGGCGATATTCATTCCGGTGAGCTTGAACTTTTTCTTGGCCATGTATTTGTCCACATCGGCCTGGGTCAGCTTGACATTCTTGGAGGTCACGGCCTTGGGGCCGGTGAGTTTTACCACCCGTGAGAGGGTGTCTGTTTTTCCGAATTTTTGAATATCAATGAGTTTTTTTACCCGTTTTTGACGGACATAGGCATCGAATTGCTTCTGGTTTAAGGCACCCTTCACTCCCCCTTTTTTGAACCGGTCGGGGACCTCCTGGTTCACTGGTTGATACACATCGTAGGTCTTGCCGGTGCCGGCATTTTTAATCTTTTTGACCTCGAATCCTTCGTGTTCGGCAATGAGCTTGCGGTTGCCTTCCCCGTGGATGCCCTCGTCGGCGTAGTTGCGCATGGCTCCGTTTTCCATCATTTCCTGTCTGATGCCGGCGGCCTTTTTATAGTTTCCTGACTCTATGCTTTTTGCGTATTGCTTCTTGAGCATGCTGTCCACATCCGTCTCAGCCTTGAGCCGCTCGGCCAGCCCCTTGTCCACTATTTTTTTGCATTCATTCTGAAAGGCTTCGACCTGGCGGATTCTCTCCTGGGCGGAGGCCCCGGGCTGCACCACCCCTGCGGTCTCCAGGCTGACACCGGCCTTGACCATGGTCAGCTTTTCCTTGAAGGTGAGATCGCTAAGCCTCTTGCCCCGGTTGGCCGGCGTTTTATAAAAATCGTCATGGGCCTGGAACAATTCCTTGATGGTCCTGTCCTTTTTGATCCCCGGCGATTTAAACTGGTCCATGGCGTCCTGGATGCGCATGGTGCTTTTGGCCAGTTCCTGCACCTTGTTTTTTTTTAACAGGGTTTCCGGATCCACATCCAGGCTGCCGTGCATTTTTTTCATGTTGTCCGAAAGGGTGATGCTGTACGCTTTTTTCATGCCCAGCTCCCCTTTTTTCAGCTTGAAGCTGGTCATCATTTCAGGGTCCTGGAAAGCGGCCCGGGACTTGTACCCCTTGGGCGTATCGTGGAAAAAGGTGCTGTCCAGTTCCTTTATGGTGGCAGACCCTCCGCCGCCGGGAACAATGGTGTATCCCAAATCCCTGGCCGCCTTGAGGATCTTGTCAAAATTCTTTTTTGAAATGGTTTCAAAATCGGCGTCTCCGAATATCCCCTGGGAATATTTGGAGGTGGAGGGGGTGCCGGTCTGTTTCAGGGGCTGGATGCCGGCTTTTTTAAATATTTTTGCAAGGATTTCATCCCTGCCCTCATTCTGGGTCCGGGCCATTTTCAGCATCTGCTGGTCAAACTCATACCGGTCTGCGGCGGGGATGTCCGAGGTCTTGTGGACAAATTCCCTGAACTGGAGCATGTCTTCTTTGACGTCCATGGCATTGAAAATCTCTGCGGCCCAGACGGGCAGGGCGGTGAAAACAAGGACTGCTGCACCGGTGATCAATTTTTTCATTATTCCGCCTCCTTGGCCCAGATGGTTTTGAGCTGTTTGGCATAGAGCCTGTATTTTTCATCGGCATCAGGGGTGTTGATGACCTGGGTGATATAGACCATGGCGGTGCCGTTATCCCCCCCATGCCTGGCAAGAAGGGCGCCGGCTATATTCAGCGGAACCGTGCTGCCCCGGCTCAGGCTGAGGTCTGCGATGAATTTCCTGCCCCTGGCCGTCTCCCCTGCCAGGGCATAGGCGTTGACCACCATGGTCACCACCCTGCCGTTCATCTGGAACCCGGTTCTCAGGAGGTCTTCAAACACGGGGACGGCGTCAAAGAACCGCTGGCGGGAAAAATAAAGTTCCCCCAAAAGCAGCAGGGCCTCTGAATTATCGGGTTCGGTCTGGAGAATGTCCACCAGCTGGGTTTCGGCTAGCTGATCCGCCAGGGGCAGGTCTGCGGCCCTGGCATAAAGGCCGGCCTTTAGCATTTTGATCCCGGTGCAGTCGGGGTTGAGTTCCCCTGCGGATTCCGCATAGTCCAGGGCCAGGCTGAAGGCATGGCCGTCCCGGTTTTCTTCTGCATATACCAGGAGGTCCCTGGCCTTGGCCGCCCTGGTGGCGGCAAGGGCATTGACGTCGTCCTCCGTGGGATTCTCTTCAATCCGGGCCATCAGGGCCGCCTCATCTGTAAAGGGCACCAGCCGGTCGTCAACTGGCGGTTCTTCTTCGGGGACGGGGGGCGTTTTCGGCTGGGGAATGGGGCTGGTGACCACAAGATGGTTGACCCGGCCATGCTGTTTTTCGTTAAGTGCGCTGACCACCACCATGTATACCTTGTTTTCGGCCAGCTTTATCCTGAAACCGATGGTCAGTTTTTTATCCTTGGAGATATTGTCGGTGATTTTGTTCCCCTCGGTGTCGTAGAGGGTGAGCAGGGCCGAGGCCTCCCTCATATTGGTGCTTTTAACGGTATATTTGCCGGCCTCCCCTGTCTTGAACAGGACGCCCACATTCTTTTTTTCCAGGGTGACATCAAGGGGGGCGCCGTCCACGGTGAGTTTCAGGAATTTTGCATCCTTCTTTTTCGATCCTGCATTGCCGGTATCCCCTTCAAGCCTGCGGTAGGAATGAAGGGTTTCCTTATAAAAGGGCCAGTATTTTTTCCAGGAAGCGGGGGTGGCGATAAAGGTGAAGGTGACCAGGCGTTTTTTTTCAACCAGGATGGTTTCGCACTGCTTGACCGGCTGTCCCTCGATCTTCCAGTCCATGAACAGCTGCCAGGCAATCCGGCCGGCGATATTCCGTTTCCGTGCCGGTTCTACCTTGGCGTTTACCTTCTCAATCATCTGCCGGGAGAGGTATTGGGTCATTTCTTCGGCGTCTTTGTATTTTCCCCCGTAAGCCTTGGTGGCCATGGGCTGGAAACTGATCACCGCGGACCCGTCCTTTGAGGAAAATTCGGTTTTCCCTTTTTTTTCCTTTATTTTGAAAAAATCCGGCACCATGAATGTGGCCTGCATCTTTTCTTCGGTACGGGCCGTCATTCTGGACAAAAGGTCCGGTTCCGCGGCGGTGGCCGGCGGAATCAGTCCGATGAAAAGAACAAATACCGGAATCCATATCCGGGTCATCAGTGATGATGGCATGGGTGTTTCCTTAAGGCAATGTGTTATAATTAAAGGTAAATGTATAGATAAAATGTAATAAAAACGCAAGGAATGATATCCGGCCCTCATGTCAATCCGGGCTGAACCGGGTATTTTTTTGCCGGACTTGGCTATGGGGTGGACGATTGGCCCGGAAGATGCATTTTATTTTAAAATGATGAGAATAAGAAAAGACAAATTAAAAGAAAAACTCGACCGGCTATATCGGCTTTACAACAAAAGGGAATACGTAGACCCCGATCCCCTGCTCTTTCTCTACGATTATCCAAGGACGGAAGACAGGGAAGTCGTGGGGATGATTGCCTCATGCCTGGCCTACGGCCGGGTGGCTATGATTATGAAGACCGTTGGCGCTGTGCTGGAAAAGATGGGGCCGTCTCCCAGGGATTTCGTGGCCGGGGCCCGGCGGGAAGATCTGGAAAATACCTTTAAAGGGTTCAAATACCGGTTTGCAACGGAAGAGCATTTGAGCAATTTGATTCTGGGAATGCAGGTGGTGCTTAACGCATACAATTCTCTGGAGGCCTGTTTCGGGGCGGGGGGGATCTCCGGCGGAGCCGCCCAGGGGCTTGGGCGCCTCTACCGAACCATCTCAACGGCCGGGGACGCCGGCCATCTGCTGGCGGATCCTGAAAAAACATCGGCCTGCAAGCGGAGCCATCTTTTTCTGCGGTGGATGGTGAGGTGCGACGGGGTGGACCCCGGTGGCTGGGCCGGTGTATCTCCGGCGCAATTGGTCTATCCCGTTGATACACATATGTATAAAATCGGTACACTTCTGGGCTTTACCCGGCGAAAAAGCGCAGATAAGCAATGTGCCGTGGAAATCACACGGGGATTTAAGCGGCTCAATCCCCCGGATCCAGTAAAATACGATTTCGCCCTGACCCGGTTCGGTATCCGGCAGCAGTTTGAGATAGAGGATTTGAAAACGTTTATCAGAAAGGATGATGACTAATGAGAGATGAATATAGAGGATATGAGCTGCCCCCGCTGATTCAGGGGAGACTGGTGAAACGGTACAAGCGGTTTCTGGCGGATGTTGAGCTGGAGGACGGGAGCTTGGTCACGGCCCACTGCCCCAACTCCGGATCCATGAAAGGGTGCGCCGAGGCCGGGGCGCCGGTGTGGATTTCCAAAAGTGACAATCCCAAACGCAAACTCAAATACACCTGGGAATTGATCCGGACCAAGACCTCCTGTATCGGCATCAACACCCAGGTGCCCAATAAGCTGGTGAAGCAGTCCATTGAAAAGGGTCTGGTGGCGGAGCTGGCGGACTATACCAAGGTAAAGCCCGAGGTGAAGACCTCGGCCCATACCCGGCTGGACCTGATGCTGGAAGATAATCAGGGCCGGCGCTGCTATGTGGAGATTAAAAACTGCACCCTGGTGGACCATGGCCTGGCCTCTTTTCCCGATGCAGTGACCACAAGGGGGCAGAAACATCTGGATGAGTTGGTCAGCCTGCATGAACAGGGGCACGGGGCGGTTATTTTTTATCTGATCCAGCGCATGGATGCCGAGCGGTTCACCCCGGCCGCCGATATTGATCCGGTGTATGCTCAAAAACTGGCCTGGGCAGCGGGAAAAGGGGTGCAGATCATCACCCGGGATGTGGAGATCCTCCCGGAGGCGGGGATTATACGCCTGCGGCGTTCCGTACCGGTGGATCTGGATTACGAGTCAATCCTTGCGTCCAACTTTTAATACCGGGTTTTTGACTGCGGGCCGGTTAGGGAGTTGACAATCTACCACCATGTAGTATTTTTGTATCCAGATATCATGAATGAGACCCGGAAGATCTCAATAGCAGATCAAGGAGACAAAATATGTGGGATTATACAGATAAGGTTAAGGAACATTTTTTAAACCCCAAAAATGTGGGGGAGCTTGAAGGGGCAAACGCCGTGGGCGAAACCGGCTCTCTGAGCTGCGGGGACGCGCTGAAGCTTTTTTTGAAGGTCAATGAAAACGAGCGGATCATTGATGCCTCCTTCATGACCTTCGGCTGTGCCAGCGCCGTGGCCTCCTCTTCGGCCCTGACCGAGATCATCAAGGGCATGACCCTGGATGAGGCGGCCAAGGTCACCAATGACGATATTGCCGATTTTTTGGGCGGTCTGCCAAAGGAAAAGATGCATTGTTCGGTCATGGGCCAGGCCGCATTGAAAAAGGCCATCGCCGATTACAGGGGAATCCAGATTCTTGAAAAACCCGGTGAAATGGTCTGCGAATGTTTTGATGTCACCGATCTTGAGATCATTGAGGCGGTGAAAACCAACGGGCTTGAGACCGTTGAAGATGTGACCAATTACCTCAAGGCCGGAGGCGGCTGCGGCAAATGCCTGGACCGTATAGAGGAGATCGTTGTAGAGACCCGGAACGAAACCGCTGAAAAAATCAATAATTAAGGAACCTGCCATGGATGTCATTTATACGGACAACAACGCCACCACAAAAGTTGCAGATGAAGTGATCCGGGAAATGCTCCCCTATTTCGGGGAACTTTACGGCAACCCCTCGTCCATGTACGCCTTTGGGGATGAGGTGGGCAGAAAAATCAGAAAGGCCCGGCAGAAGGTGGCCGACCTGATCAATGCCGATCCCGATGAGATTGTCTTTACCTCCTGCGGCACCGAGAGCGACAATGCCGCCATCAATGCGGCCATTACGGCATTTCCCGAAAAAAAGCATCTCATTACCTCGGAAGTGGAACATCCGGCCATCAGAAACCTCTTTAAATACCTGGCCGATAAAAAGGGGTATGAGGTCACCTTTGTGCCCGTGGATAAAAAGGGGCGCCTGGATATGGACATCCTTTACAGCAGCATGTCCGAAAATACGGCTGTGATTTCGCTGATGTGGGCCAACAACGAAACCGGGGTGATTTTTCCCATTGAGGAAGTGGCAAAAAAGGCCGGTGAAAAGGGGATACTGTTTCATACCGATGCGGTCCAGGCCACGGGAAAGGTGGCCATTGACGTGAAAAAGGCCGGAGTGGATATGCTTTCCCTCTCCGGGCATAAAATCCATGCACCCAAAGGGGTGGCCGCCCTGTACGTGAAAAAGGGAATTAAATTTCCGGCCTTTCTCATCGGAGGCCACCAGGAAAGCGGCCGCCGGGGGGGCACTGAAAATACGGTCTCCATCATTGGCCTGGGCAAGGCATGTGAGCTGGCCAAGGAACACCTGCCCCTGATGAACACCGAGGTGAGGGCCCTGAGGGATTATCTGGAAACACAGCTCCTTGAAAAAATTCCCGGGACATCGGTGAACGGGGACCGTGAGAGCCGCCTGCCCAATACATTGTCCATCGGGTTCGACGCCGTTGAAGGGGAGTCCATCCTCATGCTTCTGGACCAGAAAGGGATTTGCGCCTCCTCGGGTTCCGCCTGTACCTCAGGCTCCCTGGACCCCTCCCATGTCCTCATGGCCATGGAAGTGCCCTTTAAATCCGCCCACGGCACCATCCGGTTTTCCCTCTCCCATTACAATACCAAAGAGGAGATGGACACCATTGTCGGGACCCTGGTTCCGGCCATTGAACGGCTCCGGATGATGTCTCCCTTCTGGAAGGACGGGAAGATGGTTTAGCGCAGCGGTATTTATTCGTTTAGTATAAAGGCCCGGGACCCCAGGGGGTGCCGGGCCTTTTTTATTGCCGGTGCCTGGAATGAACTCCCGATTCCCAGATGTACAGCAGCACCCCGGCCCAGATAAAGGCAAAGGTGACCAGGGTGTGGCGGGTAAAGGGTTCCTTGTAGACAAAAACGCCGAGGACAAAGGCGATGGAAGGGGCCAGGTATTGGAGGATGCCGATGGTGGAGAGGTTGAGCCGTTTGGCCGCCGCGGCAAACCAGAGCAGGGGCAGGCTGGTAACCACCCCGGATCCCAGGCACCATAGCGAGAGGCTTGTGTCTTCAAGAAAGGGGCTGGTGCCCAGCCCCACCCGGAACCCGACGTAGGCCAGGGCCGGAATAAAGAGAACCAGGGTTTCGATGAACAGGCCGGGAATGGGGGCGGCATCAATTTTTTTTCTGGAAAATCCGTACAGGGCAAAGGATACGGCCAGGGCCAGGGCGAATACCGGCAGAGACCCGTAGGCTGCCAGGGAATAGACAACCCCGGCAGTGGCAAAGCCCACGGCAATCCACTGGATCCGGCTGAACCGTTCCCCCAGGAGGGTAAATCCCAGCAGTACGTTGATCATGGGGTTGATATAATACCCCAGGCTGGTTTCCACCACCCGGCCGCTATTGACGGCCCAGATATAGAGAAACCAGTTCAGGCCGATGATTCCGCTGCTGATGACGAGACGGCCTAGGGCCTTGGGGTTGTGAATAATATCCAGGACCTCATGCCACCGCCGCTGCCAGGCAATGATGCCCACCAGGAAAATACAGGACCATATGATACGGTGGCAGAGAATTTCAAAGGCGTTCACCGCCTGAAGCTGTTTCCAATAGACCGGTAGAAGGCCCCAGGCCACGAAGGCTGCCAGGCCGAACAGCGTGCCGTTTAATTTCTGGTTCATAATTGCCCCTGGTTTAAATGCAGTAAATTATGCACTTAGACCAGGTTGGCAAGTAAAAATCAAGTTGTCCTGTTAAAAAAATTACTGCGATTTGAAAAGATCCGTACTCAGATACCGCTCCCCGGTGTCACAGGCTGGAAATACAATGGTGGCGCCGGGATTTTCTTTACCTGTTTCAAAGGCGGCATGGAAATTGGCCCCCGAGGAGATGCCGCAGAGGATACCGCAGTCTGCTGCCAGGGTTCTGGCGCCGGCCAGGGCGTCCTCCCCTTCCATGAGAAGGATGCGGTCGACGATGCCACGGTTCAGGTTTTCGGGGACAAAGCCTGCGCCGATGCCCTGGAGGGGGTGGGGCCCGGGGGAGCCTCCGGAGATCACCGGAGAGTCGGCCGGTTCAACGGCAATGGAAACCAGGCCCGGTTTTTTGGATTTGATGAATTCCGATACCCCGGTGAGGGTGCCGCCGGTGCCTACGCCGGCCACAAAAAAGTCTATTTTTTCGCCCAGGGCCTCCCATATTTCAGGGCCCGTGGTCCGGCGGTGGGCTTCCGGGTTGGCCGGGTTGGAGAACTGGTCCGGCATCATGGCGTTGTCCCGGGAGGCCACAATCCGTTTGGCTTCTTCAATGGCCCCTTTCATTCCCTGGGCCCCCGGGGTCAGCACCAGTTCCGCCCCCAAATGCTGGAGCAGCTGGCGCCGTTCCAGGCTCATGGTTTCGGGCATGGTCAGAATGAGGCGCAGCCCCTTTATCCGGGCCACAAAGGCCAGGGCAATACCGGTATTTCCGGATGTGGGTTCCACGATGAGGGTCTTGGAATTGATGGAGCCGTCCCTGAAACCGGCCTCGATCATGGCCCGTCCCACCCGGTCTTTTACGCTGGACAGGGGATTGAAATATTCCAGCTTGGCATAGAGGTCTGCCCCGCATGCCCTGGACGGTTTTTCAAGATAGACCAGCGGGGTATTGCCGCAGGCCTGTACGATATTATCGAGTGGGGGCATTGTTATTTCTCCTTGTCCTGGTTCCTGTAAATCTGCCGCGGGGTCTCTATAAAAACTTTGGTATCCGCAGGAATGGACTCGGTGAGCCAGACATTGCCGCCCACCACCGACCGGGCACCGATAACGGTCTCTCCGCCCAGGATGGTGGCCCCGGAATAGACAATTACATCATCCTCAATGGTGGGATGGCGCTTGGCACCCCGAAGCTTTTCTCCGGCACCCGGCGGCAGGGAAAGGGCCCCGATGGTGACATTCTGGTAAATCCTGACATTGTTGCCGATCACCGCTGTCTCCCCGATTACGATGCCGGTGCCGTGGTCGATGACAAACCGTCTGCCGATGGTGGCACCGGGGTGGATATCAATTCCCGTGAGGCTGTGGGCGTATTCGGTCATGATCCGCGGCAGCTGGGGCACCTTGAGGGTATACAGGATGTTGGCAATGCGGTAGACGGTGATGGCATAGAGCCCGGGGTAGGAGAAAATCACTTCATCGTGGCTCTTGGCGGCCGGGTCCCCGTCATAGGCCCCCCGGACATCTTCGGCCAGGCAGCGGCGCAGGTGGGGGATGGCCCGGATCATCTTAAGGGCGACCTCGTTGCCCCGGGGTTCGCATTCGGCACAGGCCAGTTCATACCGGATGCAGTCATGTCGCAGCACGTGGATCACCTGTTCACAGATGATGTCATAGAGCTGGGAAATCGCCTGGCCCATGTGGTAGGGCAGGTTGGCACCGTCCACCTTTTCGGCGGAAAAATATCCTGGGAAGATAATCTCTCTGAATTTGTCGATCATTTCACGCACCGAGGTGGTGAAATGGATGGGTTCGTCTCCAATATGGGCAAAGCAGGTATCGTCGTCCAGGGATGCCATCACTTCATTGATGGCATCTGGCAGTGCTTTGCGGTGTTCCGACATGGTCTCCCGGCCGGTCTGGCAGGCCGCTGGATCCATGATAAATTCACTCATCACTCAATATTCCTTGTTCGTTCTCAAAAAATTTAAAAAAGACCTCGCAGGTCCGGCATTCTTCCATCTTGTTTTCCCAGGAATTATGGGCTTTGCCGCTGCATTTGGTGCCGTTGATGAACCAGCAGAGGTCACCGGACTTGAATTCCCATGCCGGGCAGGTGGCCTGTTTGCTTTCAGGGCATTGGTTGATGTCCCAGCATTGTCTGGTGTCCCGGTTTTCCCCGGCCACCCTGGACAGGAGAAAAAGCATCTGCCGTTCCACATGGTGGGGAATTTTCCGCCATCCCTGTTCGTAGCTGTGGATGGCCTTGATGGAAACACCCAGAAGCTGGGCCAGTTCTTTCTGGGTTTTGCCCAACCGGGTTCTGATGCGTTTGAAATGTCGGTTTTCCATGGGGTGTCCTGTCTGTCTCTATACACTAATATAGTGACTTAAATTATACCACAAAGTGGGGCTTGTCAATCCGGGGGATGGAATGCATTGAATAAAAAGGCCTTATGAAAATACGGGCATGGGATCAGGGGACAAAATTAACGCCGATACCGGTTGTATCTATTCTTACGATCCTGCCGTTCCGTTTCTGGGGACCGGCCTGGTCTGTCTGAAATGTCATGGTGATAAAATCGTTTTTTTTGTATTTGTCCGGGGTGTTGGACCGGATGAAAATGCCTGAATAACTCAGGTCCCGGGCTTTTTCCTTGTAGAGGGTCCCTTCTTTTATGAAATCCACAAACCCCTGGAATTCTCTTCTCGGGTATCTTCTCTTTTCCGTCCCGTCCGGTTTGGAGGCTGGCGGGGCGGCGGGCCCGGTCCGGGATTCCGTCACCGGTTCTTCATATTCCTCATCGTTATTGTATTTGATAACGTAAATGTTTTTTGCCGTGGCACTGCCCGAGGTTTGTTTGACTTTTCGAAAGAGCCGGATCAACTGAATAATCACAAATAGGGAAATCAGGGTGAGAATGAGAGAGAATATAATTTTTAGTGGCGTCATTGTCTCTTCCTAGAGCGAATACCTATGATTGATACATCTTGCCGATTCATTGAGTTTATTTCATGGTAGAAAAGCATTTCCGGATGGAAAAGACAAGAATAAAAATTCTGTTTCCTTCATTTCTGATATTGACGATAAATGAGGCTGTATTACTTTTCTTGATATGAAAATAAAAAGTAATGAAAATTTATACCGGAGGCCGCAATGACATTTGATAAATTAACCATGAAATCCCAGGAGCTGATCCAGCAGGCCCATTCCCTTGCCGGAGAAAAAGGCCACCAGGCCATTGAACCCATCCACTTCCTCGGGGCCATGCTCCGGGACGGCCAGGGGATTGCTGTATCCATCCTCAATAAAATCGGCATCAGCCCCCAGTCAATTAGCGGCCAGGTTGAAACCGCCCTGGAAGGCATGGTCAAGGTCTCCGGCGGCGACCCGTATCTTTCCAGCGATTCCAGAAAGATGCTGGATAAGGCCTTTAAGGAAGCGGCCAAGATGAAGGACCAGTATGTGAGTCTGGAACATATTTTCATCAGCCTCACCCAGGCCAGGGACAAGGCCGGGGAACTCCTGTCCTCGGCCGGCGTGACCAAGGACGCCATCCTGTCCGTTCTCCGGGAGATCCGGGGAAACCAGCGGGTCACCGACCAGAATCCCGAGGACAAGTACCAGGCCCTGGAGAAATTCGGCAGGGATCTCACCGATCTGGCCCGGCAGGGAAAACTGGACCCGGTCATCGGCCGGGACGAGGAGATCCGGCGCATTGTCCAGGTGCTCTCCCGCCGGCGGAAGAATAATCCCGTGCTCATCGGCGAGCCCGGGGTGGGGAAGACCGCCATTGTGGAAGGCCTGGCCCAGCGCATTGTGGAAGGGGATGTTTCCGATTCCCTGAAGAACCGCCGGGTGATCGCCCTGGATATGGGGCAGCTCCTGGCCGGGGCCAAGTACCGGGGCGAGTTTGAGGACCGGCTCAAGGCCGTGCTCAAGGAGGTGGAAGCGGCCGAGGGGGAGATCGTCCTTTTCATTGACGAGCTGCATACCGTTGTCGGGGCCGGAGCCGCCGAAGGGTCTGTGGATGCCTCCAATATGCTCAAGCCGGCACTGGCCCGGGGGAGCCTGAGATGCGTCGGGGCCACCACCCTGGATGAGTACCGAAAATACATTGAAAAGGATGCGGCCCTGGAACGCCGGTTCCAGCCGGTAACCGCTTTGGAACCCACGGTGGAGGATACCATCTCCATTCTCAGGGGGCTAAAGGAAAAATACGAGGTCCACCACGGCATCCGTATCAAGGACGCGGCCCTGGTGGCGGCGGCCACCCTGTCCAACCGGTATATTGCCGACCGGTTCCTGCCGGACAAGGCCATTGACCTGGTGGATGAATGCGCCTCAAAACTGCGTATTGAGATAGACTCCATGCCCCGGGCCATCGACGAGATCCAGCGCCGGATCACCCAGGCCAAGATTGAGCGCCAGGCCCTGATCAAGGAGAAGGATGCGGCCTCAAAGGAACGGCTGGCCGGACTGGAACAGCAGATGGCGGCCATGGAAGAAGAAATCCGCCCCCTGAAGCTGCACTGGGACAATGAAAAGTCCATGATCCGGGAGATTTCCGGTATCCGTGAAGAGGTGGACCGGCTCCAGACCGAGGCCCAGCTGGCCGAGCGGGCCGGGAACCTTGAGAAGGTGGCCCAGATCCGCTATGGCGCCATTGCCGACCTCAACCGGAAGCTGGAGGATAAAAAGCAGGCCCTGGCCGGTCTCCAGGAAACCCGGCAGATGCTCAAGGAGGATGTGGATGAGGCGGATGTGGCAGAGGTGGTGTCCGCCTGGACCGGTATCCCCGTTTCCAAAATGCTTCAGGGTGAACAGGAAAAACTGGTGCAAATGGAGACCCATATTCGAAAACGGGTGATCGGCCAGGAAAAGGCCATTGACGCGGTATCCAACGCTGTGAGAAGGGCCCGGTCCGGACTCCAGCCCGAAGACCGCCCCATCGGCACCTTTATTTTCATGGGGCCCACGGGGGTGGGCAAGACCGAACTGGCCAAGTCACTGGCCGAGTTTATGTTTGATTCCGAGGAGGCCATGGTCCGGCTGGATATGTCCGAATACATGGAAAAGCACAGTGTGGCCCGGCTCATCGGCGCCCCTCCGGGGTATGTGGGCTATGACGAAGGGGGGTATCTGACCGAAGCGGTCCGGCGCCGGCCCTATTCGGTGCTGCTATTTGACGAGATCGAAAAGGCCCATCCCGATGTCTTCAATATCCTTCTCCAGGTACTGGATGACGGGCGGATGACCGACGGCCACGGCCGCACCGTGGATTTCAGGAATACCATCATTATCATGACCTCCAATATCGGCTCCCGGCTGCTGCTGGAGACCACAGATGCCCCTGAGGCGGAAACAGAGGCCGGTGTGGCCGCCGCCCTCAAGTCCGCCTTCAGGCCCGAGTTTTTGAACCGGATTGACGAGATCATCACCTTCCATGCCCTGACCCGGGAGAATATCATGGATATTGCGGCCATCCAGATCGGACTGCTCAATAAGCGGATGGCCGCCCGGAAACTGGCCGTTGAACTGGACCAGGGGGCCATGGCGCTGGTGGCCCAAAAGGGCTATGACCCCGGGTTCGGCGCCCGTCCCCTGAAGCGGGTGATCCAGCAGGAGATCGAAAATCCCCTGTCCATGGCCATCCTCAAGGGCAGGTTCCTGGAAGGGCAGACCGCCCGGTTCACCCTTGACGGCAGCGGCAGCGCCCTGGTGCTGGCCGATTGAACCTGGATGCCGATCGGCGGACACAGGGTGTTGACCCGGACAAAAATTCCTGGTACCCCAGAAGATCTGGGAACTAACGCATTGGGAATTTTAGCTGCGGCCGCACCCTTAGGGCCCGCCGGCCGGGCAGGTATTCATGCCGGGATATTTAAACAGATTATATCTGAAATTCATACGTCCTGTTGATCCGGGGCTTTTCATTGCCAAATATGCCGGCAAGGCTGCGGTGGCCTGCCTTGCGGCATTTCTGGCCGCATTTTTGTCCGGAGTAGAGGGACCGTATTTTTTCTGGTGGATGGCGGGAGCCGTCTGCACGGTGCTGTTCCGCACCGGCAGCACCCATGGGCGGCGAAAGGTATATGCCCTGGTCCTGCTGGGGACCGCAGCCGTGGCCGTGCCGGCAGCCGCCCTTGCCGGAAATTACGGGGTGTTCAGCCTGGTGTTTATTTTTGTCTTGTCCTTTGTCTGTTTTTTTGTCTCTTCAATGGGGGTGTCCGCCTCCACCCTGGGCACCGGGTGCATCGTCGTTTCACTGATTTCTGTTTTTTCACCGGCGGAGCTGGGCCAGGGGCTCCTGCGCTCCGCATGCCTCTTATCCGGAGGGATGATCTCCTTTTGGGTTATATTCTACCTTTGGCCATTTGATCCTGAAAAAGTGCTGCTGTCATCGGCAAAGCTGGCTGTGGAGGATATGGGCGCCTTTTTCCGGGCGCTGTGTGCCCGGATGGGCCGTCCCGAAACGGCGGATGAGCCGCTTACCCGTTTAAGCGCAACCGCTGTGGCTTCCGTCCGCAGATACCGCATTTTTTTGGAAAGCTTTAATATCGACCCCCTGAAGGGCTGTCGGGCCGCCGGCGGACCGGGGTTATTCTATTTTGGGCTGATCCGGCTGTTTGAATCCCTTACCGGCCTTTTAAACCATATTCATTTTTCCGACAACCGGCCTGAGTTTGATGGGGTCCGGAAGGCGGTCTCCAATACCGCCGAAGATATTTCCCGGGGGTTTGACGCCTTTTCCGGCATGAAGGCGGGCCGGTATGAACGGCCCGATTTTGATAAGATCATCCGGGACATTGAGGGGATTGAGGAATCGCTCTGGAACATGGGCGCCTATAGAAGGGGAGATGAGGTCCGGGATAAATACCTTGATGCCTGGGCGGCGGTATATGAACTCAAAAATGTGGCCGAGGGCCAGCGGGATATGATGTCAATGGCAGATCAACGCTTCAGGCTGGGAAAGAAATAATGGCGGCCAGGGGGGTAAAAGGGCTTGCGGATGAATTCAGGTTGTCATCCCCTGTATTCCGCCATGCCCTGCGCGCGGCCCTTGCCATCACCGTTGCCATTGCTGCTGCACGGGGGCTGGGGCTGGCCCATTCCGTCTGGGTGCCCGTGACCGTGCTTGTTGTGATGCGCCCCTCCCTGGGGGGGACCCTGCACATCAGCTGGAAGCGGTTTGCCGGAACCGCCATGGGGGCTGTTGCGGGGGTGCTCATGGTTTGCCTTAAGCTGCCTGCCCCGGTTGTGGCCGCCCTGGTTCTGGTGATGGTTTTTTTTATCTTCTATTTTAAAGCCCACCATTATGTTCTATTTACCGCCACCCTGACCGTGGCACTGGTGCTGATTCTGGGAACGGTATTTTCCCACACCTGGCAGGGAGGCGCAGAACGGATGGCGGATACCCTGCTGGGGATCGCCATCGGCCTTGGGGCCTCTTTTCTGGTCTGGCCGAATTTTGCCAGGAAAAATTTGCGCCGGGAAATGGGGGATTTAATCGCGGCCCAGCACCGCCATTTTTCCCAGTTGGTGGCCGCTTATTTCGGCGATGACACTGATATGTCAGGGCTGCTGGCCGGACGGCTGACGGCCGTGCAGCACCTCGACGCCTGCACGGAAAAATTCACCGATGCCGCCATTGAACCCGGGTTGCGGGCATCCCAGCGCCAGGAACTGGTCAATCTGGCGGACGCTTTCACAGGCGTCCACCGGACCTTGACGGCCATGGCCTCCACCGTTGGCAAATCCTCCGGCGTTTTTCACGGCAGTATCCTGGCCGAATGCCAGGGGGTGGTGGCCTGCCTTGACCGGCTGTTTTCAGCTCTGGAGTCCTACGCAAGAGAGGATCAGGCCTTTGAGGATCAGGCGTTTAATGAGCGGTTCAGCCGGTTCATGGTGTTTCTGGGCAGGATGCGGTCCCAGGGGGAATTTGACCGCTTCCCCCTGGACAGCCGGAACAATGCCTCGGCCTTTATCCGTCAAATCAACCGGCTTGCGGCTGACCTGGAGAGGGCACGAAAGGGCATAGAAGCCCTGAGAACCGGCCGGTAATTTTAGAATTCCGAGGCAAAGTCCTTAACGCCGGGGTTCTGTCCTAGAAAACGGTAAAGGGTTGCCCGTCCCACCCCGAGCACCCGGGCGGCTTTGGATTTATTGCCCCCGGTTTTGACCAGGGCGGCGCGGACGCTTTCTTCGGTGAGCTTGCCCCGGGGGATGCCTGCTCCGGAGGTCAGGGGGGGATGCAAGACCGGCTGGCCCGGAGCAACTGGCCGGGGCGGCATTGTCCCGGGAGAAATTCCCTCTGTCCCGTGGGCTGGGTCCGCTTTCTGATACAGGGCCGGATTCAACTCCATGGGCAGGTCCTCGGGACGGATGGTTTCCCCCCTGGATCGAACCACAGAAAACTGGATCACGTTTTTCAACTCCCTGACATTGCCGGGCCAGTGGTGGGTGAGCATCAGGTTCATGGCCTCGTCGCTCAGGCCGGGGACGGGGTTGCCGCTTTCCTGCTCGGCTTCTATAAGGAAGTGAGCGGCCAGCAGGGGAATGTCCTGGCGGCGCTCACGCAGGGGCGGCAGGTGGATGGGGATGACGTTGAGGCGGTAGTATAAATCTTCTCTGAACCGCCCGGCCATGACTTCTTCTTTCAGGTTTTTGTTGGTGGCCGAAATGATCCGCACATCCACGGCCACCTTTTTTTCCCCGCCCACCTTTTCAAAAGAGCCTTCCTGGAGAAAACGGAGCAGCTTGACCTGGGTTTTCAGGGGCAGGTCCGCCACCTCATCCAGGAAGAGGGTCCCCTTGTGGGCCAGTTCAAAACGGCCTTTCCGTTCTTTTACTGCCCCTGAAAAGGCCCCCTTGACATGGCCGAAAAGTTCGCTTTCAACGATGCCCTCGGGAATGGCCCCGCAGTTGACCGGTACAAAGGCCCCGTTTCCGTAAGAGGAGATGTCGTGGATGGCACAGGCCACCCGTTCCTTGCCCGTTCCGGTTTCACCGGAGACATGGACCGGATAATTGTACAAAGAGACATCCCGGATCTGGCGGAAGATATCCTGCATGGCCATGTCTTTTCCGATGATCCCGGCAAAACTGGATAGGTTTTCAGCCTGAAGGGAGAGGCGGAGGGTGTCGGTGATGTCCCTGAAAGAAGCAATGACGCCCTTAAAAACATTGTCATTGTCGATGATGGCGGCCACACTCATTTCCAGGTGCCGGGTGTCGCCGGATTTGGTGATCATGGTCACCGGGTATTCCTTTGTCTCGGCGCAGAATTCCGGCGAATCGTTACAGAAGGAGCATTTATTGCCGCAGAAGGGGGCCTGGAAGACCACGTGGCAGTCCCGGCCGATGACCTCTGCCTTGGTGTACCCGGTGATCTTTTCGGCTTCTTTGTTGAAAACAGTGATGATCCGTTCCGGGGTATGGGCGATAACCCCCAGTTTCAGGTTGTCCAGCACCAGGTTGAGATTGTCCCGGTCCAGCAGGGAGTGGGTAAGGTTTTTCATTTCAGCATATCCGGCAGTTATTATATTATCATTTCAGGATGTGTATCCAGCCTGGGCCTGAAAATGGCACATTTGTGTATCAGGTGCAATGATTTTTTAGGGAAATAGCTGAAAAATTTGGATGGGGCGGCCTATTCTTTGATAGGAAATCCGGCCGGGGCAGGTGCCCCGGCCGGGGATATTCATTCTTCCCAGGAAATGCAGTCCTTGGGACAGTTTTTTACGGCTTCGTGGATCTCCTCACCTTCATAATCGCCCAGGGGAAGCACTTCCACAAACCCGGCATCGTTGATCTGGAAGGCATGGGGCGCCAGGTCGATGCAGACTTCACAGAGTATGCATTCAGCCATATCAAGTACCGGAATTTTCATGGGAATCCTTTCTTATTGTCTGGTTTCTATTTGAAAAACCTGTTTAACAGGCCCTCAAAGGCCATGCCATGGCGGGCTTCGTCCTTGCACATCTCATGGACGGTGTCGTGGATGGCGTCGTAGCCCAGTTCTTTGGCCCGTACGGCAATATCCTTCTTGCCTTTGCAGGCGCCGTTTTCAGCCAGGACACGGGCCTGGAGGTTGGCTTTGGTGTCCGCCTCAACTACCTCACCCAGCAGTTCGGCAAACTTGGCTGCATGTTCAGCCTCTTCAAAAGCGATCCGTTTGTATGCCTCGGCCACTTCGGGATATCCTTCCCGGTCGGCCTGGCGGCTCATGGCCAGGTACATCCCGACTTCGGTACATTCGCCCATGAAATTATCTTTCAGGCCCTGGAGGATTTCAGGATCCACATCTTTGGCCACGCCGATGGCATGGGCGTCGGCCCAGACCAGTTCACCTTCCTGTACGGTGAATTTGGATTTTACCGCCCCGCACTGGGGGCAGGATTCAGGTGCATCGTCACCTTCATGGGAATAGCCGCAAACTGAACATACATAGGTTTTCATCAATTGTTCTCCTTGTTGATTAAATTATTCCACCAGCCCTTCTGCACATGGGCATGTTTTTCTTTTTGTGCCAGATCCAGTATCCGGTATCCGGAATCCAGAAGGATGCCGTAAAGTACCCCGCATCCCGGATCTTCCTGCTGCTCGTAGCCCTTCTGGGCCAGTTCTATCATTTCCTGGGCCAGTTCAATGGTACGGGCAATATTTTTGTCACAATTTTTTTCTAACATGTCTGTCTCTCTTTTTGGCCTTGTGCAGACGGCCCTGTTAAAATCTGAATTTTGGTAATACAAGTTGCGTGCCACTACCCTTTATGCATTGGCAAATTTCCTGGCGCAGGCATGGTACATGTCCGATATCCGTGTCTCCACGACATTCCATCCGGTATATATGTTGACGGGGCGGGTATCCTTCCGGATAGGGTCCGGAACGTTCTGGCAGTCAAATGCCCGTCCGTTGATCAGGGCCCGAATGGCATATCCCCGCTTGACAGGGTCCGGGGAGCCCAGGTGGTTAAACAGCTGATCCCGGTTGGATTCTGTCAGGTCTTCCGGGGCGGTCTCCAGGTAGGTGCCGACGCCCCAGATTACCCCACGCTGGAGGATGTCATGCTCAATATGGTTGCCGCCGGTATCCAGGTATGAAAAGAGAATGGACTTGAATTCCGAGGCCAGTTCCGGGCTTCGGCTGAGAATTTCCCCCATGGCTTCAGGGGAGCCCCAGCCGATGCCCCCGGATTCGTCGTTCAGGTTCCACATGAGGCGCCGCAGGATGATCCTGGCTTTTTCCATGGATCGTCCCGATAACCTCAGTGCCAGTTCCCCCATGGCCGTGGCGCTTCTGAATTTGATCAGTTCATCCATGTGGTAGAAATGGGAGAACAAATGCCCTGTGAGCTGCTCATCCGGGATTCTGGCCAAACGGTCCAGGGCTTCCCCGCGGGTGCAGGTTTCAAGTATTTTCCGGACCTCTTTTCTGGTTTGTCTGCCGTAGGGTTTCATGGGCTGCCTTTACTTTAGGATTACCGGCTGTTACGGCCGCTTTTAAAAGAGATAAACAGCATAAATTATGCCAGCGGATGGGCAGCTACAGGGGATAGGGGCGGGCGTGCCGGACCCCCACCGTCTATCCGCAAACGGCTGCCGACAGGTCCAGGAGGATGGGCCCGATCATGGAGGGGGACAATCAAATGTGGGTGAAACGACATGTGGTGGAATTTATTTTCTATGATTTCAGGTATTCCCCTATCAGTGTGACGCAATTGGCTCTCGCATCTCCCAGGTTCGCATCCCATCTGTGATATACCTGCTGGAGTACATTGTGGGTGACAAATACCTGGAGTGTTTCATGGGCAGCGTTTATTAATTTTTGCTCATCATCACTTAAACCTGTCATGTTGGCCCAGAGAACAGCTTTGTATCCTTCTGACAAGAGTGCATCAGCTGCCTGTTTCCGATGCACACCGCGATTCCCCATTAAATATTTGATAAACCCCTTTCCTTTTCTCACGATGGTCTTGCTGAAAAAGAATCCGGTCGCGGCGCCTGCTCCCCCGACAACGGTTTCGGTAGCGCCCCCAAACACTGCGAGGCCCACCGGGCCTGCTACTGTTGCGCCTATTCCCCCCATAAGAGCCGCGGCCGGGATCCCCAAAACCAACCCTGCAGCCACGCCGGCACTACTTAGAGCCGTCCCAGACCGAGCCCATTTATCCGATGTCTTCTGTTTTTGGATGCAATAGCGTATCGCATAGGGAACAGAATCGATGACCTGGTTCATTCCTATTTTCCCAACATGGGGAATACCATATTTGCTGGCAATCGCTTCTATTTCATGCGCTTTCTGCAGTCCATCTGACATTTTTCCCATTTGATTCTCCTTGTCATTGGAAGATTAATATTTTGATCTGGCTAAAAACAAAGAAAAATGAATATCGTAATTTTTAATCATCATGAGCCAGGGGGGCCGCCTGAATCATGTTCCGGATTGAATCGCTTGTTTGAATCTATCCCGTCTGATCGGATTGTGAAATCAATAGA
Source organism: Desulfobacter sp. (assembly GCA_028768525.1). Taxonomy (NCBI): domain Bacteria; kingdom Pseudomonadati; phylum Thermodesulfobacteriota; class Desulfobacteria; order Desulfobacterales; family Desulfobacteraceae; genus Desulfobacter; species Desulfobacter sp. The sequence goes on from CP054837.1 coordinate 4,571,876, forward strand.
TATAATGATGGTATTGTTATAATAATCAATTGGTTTAGTCAAGCATCCGCCCGGTTAAATCTAAGGAGAAACCCGGAGAAGAACAGGTGTTGACCGTTCATTAATTGGCGATGATAAGACTTTGGGGAAAAGATAAAAAGCAGGCCTGAATTTTTACAGCCTTTGCAATTGGATCCGATTCCGGCGGGGCTTCTGTCTCAAAACGCCGGAACAAAAATGTGTCTTGATACATTGGTGAGGCAGGACGGAGTTGATTTAAATTTTTGCAGGGGGTATAGGGTAAGTAACGCTTACCATAAATCAAGGGATCACAGATGGACGACTATTGTTCACCCACCTATTTTATCGAGTCAGATCATCCCGAAATCATAAAATTTTCCAGGGATCTTACGGGGGACGCGGATACGGATATTGAAAAAGCCGTCCGGATCTATTACGGGGTCAGGGATAAAATCCGGTACAACCCCTATGATATTGACCCGGACAGGGAAAGCATGCGGGCCAGCCGGGTGCTGGAAAAGGGGCAGGGGTATTGTGTGGCCAAGGCCGTGCTGCTGGCCGCCTGCCTGAGAAGCCAGGGCGTTCCGGCCCGGCTGGGGTTTGCCGATGTAAAGAACCATCTCAACACCCGGCGTTTGAAAGAGCAGATGGGAACGGATCTATTTGTCTGGCACGGATATACGGATGTGTTTTTAGGGGAAAAGTGGGTGAAGGCCACCCCGGCCTTTAACCTGAGCCTGTGCGAGGCATTCGGGGTGCTGCCCCTGGAATTCGACGGAAGGGCGGATTCCGTATTTCACCCCTTTAATGCCAAGGGAGACCGGCACATGGAATATGTCAATGACCACGGCAGTTTTGCCGATCTGCCCTGGGATATGATTTTAGGGGCCTTTAAGGCGACCTATCCTGATTTTTATAAAAATGGGAGCCGGGGCACCGCCGATTTTAAGGCAGATGCCCTGGCCGAGAATTTATAGGTTACGCCCGGTTTAAAGCGCGTTTTCCTTCAGGCACTAGGCCGGTCTGACGGCGGCGGAGAGATCCCGGGTCAGTTCCAGCACCCGTTTGGCCGAATCAAAATCCAGGGAACCGGTGCCGCAGCTGGGAGTGATGAGGATCTGCGCCAGAAGCGCCTCACGGTCCATGCCTGTGATGGCTGAAAGCTGTGATACCTGGCCCTCGAACATCCGGGTCAGCCCTTCAAGGGTCTGGGCGGCGATGACATCGGCCTTTTCCGTGGGAACGATGCCCATGGCCAGGATACCGCCCCGGTCCATGAATGCCTTGATGGCATCCGGGTAGAGGATAAACCGGTCGAAATAGGAGAATGCATCAAAGTTGATGATGTCGATGTCCGTGGAAAGCAGCATATCCCATTCGGTGTTGGCGCAGACATGGACCCCTGCCAGCCCCTGTTCCCTGTGGATGATTTCCACGATTTCGTTGACGGCGCCGGCCACATCCTCCCGGGTAATGGTGATATAGGCGGAGGTGCCGAATCCGGCCAGGGCGGGTTCATCCAGGAAAATGATGGGAACGGCTCCCCGCTGGGCAAAGGTGCGGGTCTGCCATCCGGCATTCAGGGCCAGCCGTTTTATGGCCGCATCCCTGAGCTGGTCATTGTAAAATATGTCCCGGCCGTTTTCATCCTTCACCGAGGTGGCAAAGGTGATGGGGCCGGTAACCTGTCCCTTGAGGGCGGCGAAACTGCTGCCGCCGGCGTCCACCTGGCGGATGAATTCTGCAAAGCCTTTTCCGGTGGCCCGGGTAAAGGTGAATCTGGAGCCTTCCAGATCCGCATCCGGTTCGGACAGGGCCAGATAATCTTCAAAAAACTCTAAGAATTCCTGGTCAAAGGTGTCTTTCCCGGTATCCAGGAAGAGTTTGTCCCCCTCTTCCCTCAACCCCGGCAGCCCGGGCATGAACTGGTTGACCATCCCCTCTTCCTTGTATTGGGGCAGCTGGACCCATAGGGGAATTTCAGGGGTATGTTCCAGAACGAGGCGGGTGGCGGCGTCGTGGTCTTTCATGGGCAGGCTGCCCACCAGAACGGGGCGTGCATTGGGTTTAAATGATGTCATGGTCCTAATTTACCTCAATAGCAAAAATTTAAGTAAAGGGTAGCTATACCACTTTTTATCTTAAAAAGCGAGAATTCCTGAAACCGGGGCCCCGGGCGGTGTCCTTAGTATGGGCGGCAGAAACTGCCGGGGCTCAGCCGGTTTGCCGGACCGCCAGCACCGGGCAATCCGCCTTTGCAATCACCCGGTCCGTGGTGGACCCCACGAGGAACTGGTCCAGAAGGCTGTGCCCGTGGATGCCCAGTACAATCATATCAATATGGAAATCCATGGTGTAATCAAGCAGTTCCTGGTAGGGCTCCCCCCGGCGGATGGCGGTGATGGGGGTGCACCAATGGCAGCATTCCTCCGGAATCATGCGGCTGAGGCGTTTTTCCACCTGTTCAATGAGGTAGCGCTGGTATTCTGTGTCGTCTTCCGGGGCATCTTCCGGCAGAATGGGAAAATGGTCTTCCCGGAAATCAATGCTGCCGGCCGGCCCTACGGGGATATAGGTCCGGGGCTTGATGACATGGACCAGGTGGAGTTCCGCCTCAAATTCCTGGGCCAGGCTCAGGGCGTGGCGGAAGGCCAGGTCTGAGTCATTTGAAAAATCACATCCAACCAGAATCCGTTCCAGGGGCAGTTTTACCTTGTATCCGTCATCCCGGACAGGAGGGTGGAGTACCAGAAGGGGGCATTCCAGGGTTTTGACCAGGCGGTCCGTAACCGATCCCACCAGAAAGCGTTTGATGCCCGATCCCCCGTGGGTGGCGGCAATCACCATGTCGACATCTTTTTCCTTTGTGAGCCGGGTGATTTCATCGGCCGGATGCCCCAGGGAAACAAGGGATTCCGCCTTGATTTCTTCTTGTTCGGCCAGATGCCGGATGGCTTCTCCCGAGTCTTCCAGGCGCTGTGCCGTGACCTCTTCCGTTGAAAAGCCCGCCTGGGCGTGGCTGGACAGCATCACTGTGTCCTGAACGATATGGCAGATGGTCAGGGCGGAATCGAATTCGGCTGCCAAGGCCTTGCCATAGGACAGGATCAGGGGGGCGAATCCTGAAAAATCAACGGCACACATGATGTGTTTCGGACATATTCTCATTTTTATTCTCCTTGGTTATTTTAAGGTTAATAAAAGAATGATATCCTGATCGGCTGTGGCGAAGCGTGAATGGCCGGCTGGGTGGATGAAGTGCGGCGGTGATTGAAGCTCTACGGTGTCCAATTGTAATATTCCGGCCCCAAGGGCGTCAAGGAAAAAACCATGAATATGGCCCTATGGTTAACCGGGGGGCTGGATATGGGGAATGGCGTCCTGTTCCAGGCCGAGGAAGCCGGCGGCTGCCCGGTCCAGTTCAAAGGGATTTGTGCCTGCGATAAGGCGGGCGGCGGGCGGATCGCAGAGCGGGCCGCCCAGGTGGTATTGGCTTAAGCCCACACTGGCGTCCATTAGGGTGAGGTCCGGCAGAATGTACCGGTTCAGTTCGATAATGGATTGTTGAATGTGCTGGTGAAAGCGTGCTTTTTTCCAAAATCCGCCGCCGGAATAGTATTGGGGAGGTGCAAAGCCCATCATGTTTTTCAGGGTGCCGGTGATCTGGGCAAGGGAGTGGGCCTTGAGCACGGGCAGGGAAAAAATAAATGCGGTTTTTGCAATCTCAGGAAGGAAAAATTCCGGGAAAATTTTGTTCCCAGGGTACTGCAGCCGCTGTACCGGAGCGTGGTTGAGATCAAGAAGCTCGATGCCTGTTTCCCGGGCCAGGCGGTCATAACCCAGTGTGCTGTATATTTCGCCGGTTTCCAGCACTGCATCCCCGCATCCCTCTGCAATGACTATCCTGGCATGGGAGCAGCCCCGTATATACCGGATCACCGCCCGGCATAGGTCCGGGGAGGTGGTGACCGGAAAGGGGCTGGCGTTGACCAGGTTGGGCTTGAGCAGAATAAGGTCCTTTTCAGACAGCAGACCAGCTGCGCCGATTCTGTCAAGAATTAGCGGGACACTGTGTTCATAGGACTCAAAGGGAATGTCTGTGACTGAGACTGGCTTACCCACAGGAATGCTTTGGTTCACTTGAGTTTTATATGGATGTTGTGGGTTCGCATGACACGGTTCACCGCTTCATTCATCTCGCTGCGGCTGAGGTTGGAGATGAATTTATTTCCTTGGGTGGAAATATCGATCCCTTTGAGGTTTTTTTTGGTCAGCTTGAGCAATACGCCGAGCCCAAAAGATTTTTCGACTTCAAATGGTTGGTTTCCCTTGCTCATGGTTCCCTCCTTCTCCTCTGCAAAGGCCTTTTTAATATTATATCGGCTGTTATCCCTGAAAAAACAAGCAGGCTTTATCTGAACATAAGGCTTGTTTTTCAATTGTCATCGTAAGGTTTGGCTTATAAAAGCCCGGCATTTTTTAACATTTGCTGCTATTTGTCTGGCATTCCCCTTCCCTTTGTTTTTCCGACAGCCGCAGCGCCCTTCGGGTCAAGGCCTCCTTATGGCGGCGGACCTCTTCGGGGGTGGACGGCTCCAGGGGCGGCACCGGTGCCGGCCGGTGGTCCTTGCCGAGGGCCACAAAGGTAAGGTAGGCCGATGCCAGATGGGTCTTGGTGCCGGCCAGAAGGTCTTCGGCTTCCACCCGCACCCCGATTTCCATTGAGGTGCGGCCGGTCATGTTCACGCTGGCCTTGACCGTGATCAGGTTGCCGATGAACGCGGGCTTATGGAAATCCAGCCGGTCGATGGATGCGGTCACACAGATATTCCGGGTGTGGCGCACTGCGGCAACGCCAGCGGCATTGTCAATTTCCTTCATAATGACCCCGCCGTGTACAATACCGGCGGGGTTGGCATCTTCAGGGAGCATGACGCGGGAGATCAGTACACAGGAATCAGCAGCACATTTACGGTCGGGCATTGGGAGGCTCCTCTTAATAACGTTGGTATTCAGGCTATTGGGTTTGAAGATGAATGTAGCAAAAAATATACCACAATTATTTTGTATCTACAAGGAGAAACGTCAGTGCTTGATGCCCAGGATGTGCTGGTACCGGCCCAGGTCCCGGTAGGGAAGCTGGCGGGAGAGTTCCAGTTCAAGATCCACCACAGTGTCGGGCTGTCGGTTCTGGTCCCCGGGGGTGAGGATATAATCATGGAAAACCCGGATGCCGCTGTGGCACAGGATTTCAAAGGGATGCTGCCCAAGCCAGCGTAAAACCGCTTCTGGCTCTCTTGGCCATGTGGGGGTGAGGCTGCCCGGATATCCGGTGTAGGCCCTGGTGATGATTTTTTTATAATTGGTCCTGAGCAGGTTTTTGTAAATCATTCCCGTAAGGTTGTAAAAGCTTAAGGAAAGACAGCCTCCGGCGGGCAAAAGATCCATGAGGTGGTGGATAAACCCCTGGGGATCCGCCACCCAGCCCAGCACCCCGTGGCAGAGAACCAGGTCGAACGGGGGAGGGCTGCCGGCCGCAAGTTCCTGGACCGGGCCGTGGCAGAGGGTCAGGCGGTTGCCCAGCCCTTCTGCGGAAAAGTTTTTTTCTGCGATGTCCAGCATTTTTCGGGAGATATCGCAGAGGGTCACCCGATGGCCCAGGCGGGCCAGCCCCAGGGAAAACGGCCCGTGCCCGCCGCCGGCATCCAGAATGTTGAGGGGATGATCAGCCGCTCGGGCCATGGCCCCGGGGTAGAATTCCCCCAGGTCTTTTTCCAGGACCGCCAGCCTGATCCGGCCCTTTAGTCCGCCGTATACCTTGCGCCGGAACCGGGGCGCCAGATCATCAAAATTTCGGTCGTTTTTCATGGCAGGGGATTATGTGCCCAAAACCCGGCATTGTCAAATTCCAGGTTGAAATACCTGGCGAAATAGGTTGTTTTCGCCGATTCCGCTGTGCTAAAATACCCATTACAGCCAGCCTTGGGAAATCTAATTCTGTACTTAACCCGCCGGTCCGGAAACGCATTCTATATCTTGTCGTTGTCGAGCTTGTAATTTATCAAGGAGATTTAAAATGACCAAAGAGGGAGAACGCAAGTTTAATCTGGAACAATTTCGATCCATCAGCCATGCCATTTCAACCTACGATGACCTGGACCTGCTGCTGAAGCATATCACGGAAGGGGTCACCCGGACCTTTAAGATAAAAGGGTGCTGCACCCTTATCCTGGACGAAAAGGAGCAGCAGATGTTCATTGTCAGCAGCCACGGCATCAGCAGGGACTATCTGGACAAGGGGCCGATCTTTATTGACAACAAACATACGGCCCTTGTCAAAGGGGAACCGGTTTATATTGAAAATATGCAGACCGATCCCAGGGTGCAGTATCCCCGGGAAGCCGAAAAGGAAAATATTGTTTCAATGCTCTCCATCCCCATCAAATTCAAAAATACGGTCACCGGGGTTCTGCGCATGTATCACCACGCCCCCCTGGCCATAGACCACCAGGATGTGGAGTCCCTGGGCGTATTGCTGGAGCACCTTGGGGTGGTCATTGAAAATAACGGGCTGAATCATTTTATCGAGCATTTTAAAGTGGCCATGAATAATTTGCCGCCCCGGCTTCTGGATTGATCATCCAGCAGGATAATTACGGCCGATAATCGGGATACGCAACGATGGAAAAACATCGAATACGTGATACCAGTGATTTTTATTCCATAGACAAGGGCGATATTCTCCTTGTGGACGGGCAGGAGTTTAAGGTCATCGGCCATGCAAAAGAACAGCGGTTCGGCATTGAGGATCCCAAATTCTGGGTGAAAAAGGTGATAAACCTGAACACCCGGGACATACAATATATTAAGCTGGCTTTTTTCGAAACCTTTCAGACGAATCTGGGGGGGGTGAATATCAACTGCTTCAGGAGTCCGGAAAAAGAAGGTAAAATCCTTGAACTGGTTGACGGCCATTCCCTGTTTATGCAGGGGAAGACCGTTTTTGACCCCAAGGGGAACAATATCAGGATTCTGGATGTTGTCAGGGGGCAGAATCTGCTGCAATACCTGGGCAACTTCAATGATCTGTCCTATGAGGCATATTTCAGGACCATCCTGCCCGGTATCCTCCGCAAGCTGTCCACGGCCTTTGAGGCCATCAGCTTTTTGCACCGGAACGGTTTCAAACACGGGGATATACGAAACGATCACCTGTTTGTGGAGAGGACAACGGGCAATTATGTCTGGATTGATTTTGACTATGATTACGAAACAACGGAAAATCCGTTCAGCCTGGATATTTTCGGCCTGGGAAACATTCTGACCTACACCATCGGCAAAGGCTTTCACACCGCCTATATGATGCGAAACGATAAAGAGACCTATGGGGAGGTACTCAGCCGTTTGACGGCAGATGACTTTTCCGTTCTGGACCAGCGCCGGCTGGTTAATCTTAAAAAATTATACCCTGTTATTCCCAGTACCATGAATAATATCCTGATGCATTTTTCAAAAAAGACCGAAATTTTTTACGAACGGGTGGATGAAATCATTGAGGACATCAACAGGTGTGTTCAGGCGTTTGATGAATTTTAGCAGCTTGTTTAAAGACGCTTTCATTAAAGCGGAGGATTGAATAATGAAAACTTCCATACTAATCGCAGTTAACGATTCCTTCAGTTCAAAAGCCGCATTGGAATATTTTAAAACCCTGCATTTCAGCCCGGGAAGCATCCATGTCACCCTGGTTCATGTTTTCCGGAAACCCGCTGCCGGTGATGAACTGATGGGTAAAAAATTCATGAAAGAGCAGCCGGCCAGATACCTTGCCCTGCTTGAAAAGGCAAAACTGTCTTTGGTCATCAACGGCCTGTCCCAGGAGGATGTCGAGATTAAAATAGTTAATGAACCCTGTGAAACCGTTGCGGACGGAATCATAGAAGAGTATAAAAAGGGGGAATATTCCATGGTCGTCATCGGCCGGAGGAAAAAATCAAAAGCAGAAGAGTTTGTAAAGGGCGATCTTTGCATCAAGCTTGTTCGGGAGTTGGAAGGGGTTGCCATATTGGCTGTGAAAACAAACTGATTCAATATGCAGGCGTCGATGATTCAGTTTGTTCGGCATTGGTGTGTACGGTCTGAATTGTCTTGAGGAAAAACGGAGGAGAGGATGAAAAAAATTTTGGATTTACCTATTTTTATTAAATTCTTAGCGGTGGGGATCGGAACCACTGTTGTACTGGCCGGTGTATTGTTGTTTTTGTACCAGAAAAGCGACAGGAGCCAGACCGTTTCATCCATCGTGGAAAAAGCACGGTCCATTTGCCTGATATCGGAATCCGTCCGGGACGAAATGGAGGAAAAATGGCGGCTTGGCCTTTTTTCCACTGAAGATATTAAGGCCTATGCCCAGGCCGGGCAGAAAGAAAAACTGCTGGCGGTTATCCCCGTGGTAACGGCGTGGAAAGCCGCCATGCGGAAGGCTGAAGCCGGCGGGTACACCTTCCGGGTGCCCAAGTTCAACCCCAGGCGCCCTGAAAATGAACCGGATTACGGCCAGGATGAAAAAATTGAAGGACCGGCCTTGAAAAAAATGAAGGCCGAAAATCTGGATGAATATTATGTGGTGGATGAGGCGGCCAATTCGGTTCGGTACTTTCTTCCGGTGAGGCTGTCCGAGGTGTGCCTGGTTTGCCACGGGGACCCGGCACAGTCCAAAGCCCTTTGGGGAAGGGAAGACGGCAGGGATCCCACCGGCGGATCATTTGAAAACTGGAAAACCGGGGAGATCCACGGGGCGTTTGAAGTCATCCAGTCCATGGATGAGGCCGATGCGGCATTCCGTTCCCGTGTGCTCAAGGCGGTGCTCATTGTCATTATCGGTATTGCCCTGGCCGGAGCGGTCTTCTTTTTTGTGACCCGGTCCATTACCCGGCCGCTGACCCTGGGGGTGGCATTTGCCGAAAAGATGGCCCAAGGTGATTTGAGCCGGGATTTTGAATCCCTTCAGGATGACGAAACAGGCAAGCTGGCCCGGGCCATGAACGGGATGATTCTGAACCTGCGCACCATGATCGGCGATCTGAATGACGGCGTCCAGACCCTGTCCGGATCGTCAAGCGAACTCACCGATACCTCCCGCGCCATGTCTGAAAAATCGGCCGAGGCATCGGATATGGCGGTTTCCGTTGCCGCAGCCGCCGAAGAGATGAGCGCCAATATGAATACAGTGGCGGCGGCGGTTGAAGAAACCTCCACCAATGTCAACTCGGTCTCTGCGGCTGCAGAGGAGATGAGTGCCACCATAAATGATATTGCCAGGAATTCCGAACAGTCCAGGGAAGTGACCGCCACAGCGGTGAGCCAGGCCAACCATGCCTCTGAGAAGGTCGAGGAACTGGGGGGCGCCGCCATGGAAATCGGGAAGGTAACCGAAACCATAACCGATATTTCCGAACAGACTAATCTGCTGGCCCTGAACGCCACCATTGAAGCGGCCAGGGCAGGGGAGGCGGGCAAAGGTTTTGCCGTGGTCGCCAATGAAATCAAGGCGCTTGCCAACCAGACGGCAGAGGCGACAACGGAAATTAAGGCCAAGATTGAGCGGATGCAGGGGTCTGCCAGGGAAACTACCAGCGAAATAAATGAAATCATGCGGGTGATCAACGAGGTCAATGACAGTGTGACATCCATTGCCGAGGCGGTGGATCAGCAGGCCGCCGTGACCGATGAAATCGCCCAGAATGTATCCCAGGCATCCCTGGGTATTGCCGAAGTCACGGAAAATGTCTCCCAATGTTCACAGGTGGCGGACGAGGTGGCTGAGAATATTGCAACGGTCAGCCTCTCCTCGGGAGAGATTTCAGACCGGAGTATTGATGTCAAGGGAACGGCAAAAGAGCTTGCTGTTCTGGCAGCGCGTCTCAGGGAGATGATGGACCGGTTTACACTCTCCTGATTCTGGCCCCTTCGGCAGTTTCGTTCATTCCAAAGGCGTATTCCCTTTAGCAGGGGAATACGCCTTTTTTTATAAATATTTGACAATAGTAAAAATTTAGTTTATGCATATTAAACTTGGAAAAAATTGATGAAAAACTAAAAAAATGAAAGGTAATATAGTATATATGTAATTTTTTACATATAGCATTAAGCGGTTCGGGAGATCCCGGGCCATTGGCAACGAAAACCGTAAGGAGGTACAGGTATGGACGTTTTACAGGGGTTTGAAACAATTGTCGGCAAAGTTGGGGCCTTTGCATGGGGGCCGCCCATGCTGTTTCTGCTGGTGGGCACCGGCTTCTGGCTGACCTTTTCCCTGAGGGGACTTCAGTTTACAAAATTGTGGCATTCCCTATATCTTGCGCTGATCAAACGTAAGGAAGATACGGATGAGCCCGGGGATATCACCCATTTCCAGGCATTGATGACCGCATTGTCCGCCACCGTGGGGACGGGTAATATCGCTGGTGTGGCCACGGCCATTGCCGCAGGCGGCCCCGGTGCCCTGTTCTGGATGTGGATCACCGGCCTTGTGGGCATGGCCACCAAATATTCCGAAGCCGTGCTGGCTGTGAAGTACCGTGAGGTTGATGAAAACGGGGAGATGAGCGGCGGGCCCATGTACTATATATCAAAGGGATTGAACCTTCCCTGGCTGGGTGTTGTCTTTGCCGCCTTTGCCGCCATCGCTTCCTTCGGCATCGGTAATATGGTGCAGTCCAACTCCGTTGCCGATGCGGTTGAAGCCACCTTCCATATCCCGCCCGCCGTCACCGGGGTGGTGCTCATGGTATGCACCGCAGCCGTTATTCTGGGCGGGATTAAAAAGATCGGCAAGGTTACCGGAATCCTGGTGCCTGTCATGATTGTTCTTTATGTGCTGGGAGCCCTGTCCATTATCCTGCTCAATGTTGCCCATGTCCCGGCTGCCGTCGCCCTGATTGTCAAACAGGCCTTTACCCCCACTGCCGCCACCGGCGGATTTGCCGGTGCCACCGTTATGCTGGCCATCCGCATGGGGGTTGCCAGGGGGGTGTTCTCCAATGAATCGGGCCTCGGCTCCGCTCCCATTGCCGCTGCCGCCGCCCAGACCAAGCATCCGGTTTCCCAGGCCCTGGTTTCCATGACCCAGACCTTCATCGACACCATCGTGGTCTGCACCATGACCGGCCTGGTGCTGATTCTTACCGATACCTGGGCCATTGGTAAAACCGGTGCTGAACTGACCACTGTCGCCTTTCAGAACGGCATCCCCGGCGGCGCCTATATCGTTACCATCGGCCTGATCCTCTTTGCCTACTCCACCATTCTGGGCTGGAGCTACTACGGTGAAAAATCCATTGAATACCTTTTCGGCGTCAAGGCGGTCAAACCCTACCGTATCATCTTTGTGCTTTTTGTAGGGGTGGGGGCCATGGCCAAGCTGAATTTGGTATGGAACCTCTCGGACACATTCAACGGGCTTATGGCCATCCCCAACCTGGTGGGCCTGCTGCTGTTGACCCCTGTCATTGTTAAGGAGACAAGGTCCTACTTCAACAATAAGGCTTAAGCCGCATCGGCTCAGGCCGCACAAGTAAAAAACCCCGCTCCCGAAGGCATTCAGGAGCGGGGTTTTATTATGGTTTATCTTTTTGTCGGATTGCCCGGCCGGGATCAGTCCGTTGAAAAATCCATTTCACACTGGTCATTGAGATGGATCCTGAAAAAATAAAAAGCCAGACCGGCCACGGGGACAGCCAGTACAAAACCGATGATGGGCAGAAGGGTCAGGCCGATGACCACCAGGCCAAAGGCTGCGGCCAGCAGGATGGATCCAAGGGCGGCTTTTGATATGCGCTGGGGAATACATTGATTTGAACTCATAATATCCTCCTTAGTTTGCTTAGCAATAATTTGCTATGCCTAACAATATAAGGGCTTTTGGGGAGGGGTCAAGTCCGGGTGGGAAAAATGAAGTCAGAAGGGCCGGTTTTCAATCACCTTCAGGGCTTCTTCAACCCTTGTCCGGCTGAGCAGGTCGTTGGCATAACTGCGGCATTGGTCCATGGTGATTTTTGCGATGGACTGCTGCACCCGGGGCAGGAATTTGGGATCCACACTCAGGGTGGAGATTCCGGTGCCCAGAAGAAAAGGGATAAAATCCGGATCATGGGCCATCTCACCGCATACGGAAACATCAATCCCATGTTTCCGGCCGGCCTTTGCAATGGCGGCAATGCCACGGCAGACAGCGGGGTGGCATGGGATATAATGTTCGGCTACCAGTTCATTGCTCCGGTCCGCCCCCAGCATGTACTGAACAAAATCATTGGTGCCGATGGCAAAAAAGTCGGCAATCTGGGCAAATTCATCAATGATGGGCAGAACCGAGGGCAGTTCGATCATCATGCCCACGGCCACGTCCGGTTCATGGGCAATTCCCTCGCTGTCCAGATCTGCCGCACATTCCGCCACGATCTGCCGTGCCTCGGTGAATTCATCAATGGATGAGATCAATGGGAACATGAGCCTGGCCCCGGTGCTGCCGTACGCCGCCCGCAGGATGGCGCGGATCTGGGTCTGGAAAATTTCCTTGTACCTGAGGGTGAACCGGATGGATCTCAGGCCAAGAAGGGGATTGGCTTCATTGGCAAACCCCGCATGGCTCAGGGATTTTTCACCGCCGGCGTCCAGGGTGCGGATGGTGGTGACCCGGTCCTCTCCCACCTGCTGAAAGAGCCGCTTATAGATGATGTACTGCTCATCCTCCGAGGGGAAACTGGTGCGGATGAGAAAGGGAAATTCGGTCCTGTACAGCCCGACCCCCTCGGCCTTGAGCTCCTTGGCCAGCCGGATTTCGCTGAGCAGGTTGATATTGGCCAGCAAGCGTATCCGTTCCTTGTCCCGGGTATGGGTGGTTTCAGCCATGTCCCCGGGCCGGGTCTCGGCTTCGGTGCTGGCCTGGAACAGGGCAAGGGTCTCTTCATCGGGGTTGATGAAAATATTGCCCTGGCCCGTATCCAGCAGCAGCATGGTCTCGCCGGGCAGGTCCAGGAGCACGGGATCATCGGCAATGATCAAAGGTATATTCAGGGAACGGGCCAGAATGGCCACGTGGGAGGTCATCCCGCCCCCCACCAGGACAATGCCCCGGATGCCGTCGGCGGAAAGCTTTAGAATATCCGAGGGGTAAATGTCCCGGACCACGGCAATATTGCCCTTGCTTGAGAATTTGGGGGAATCTTTGAGGTTGGAGAGCAGCCGGATGCCCAGATCCTCCACATCCACCGCCTTTTCCCTCAGATAGGCATGGGGGCTCTGGGAGAAAATATCAATATATTTCCCCGCCATGGTCTGGATGGCTTCCACCGGCGGGAGGCCCTTTTCTACCATGGCGGTCATCCTGCCGGTGAAGTTTTTATCCTTGAGCATCATAAAATGGGCCGTGAAAATCAGGGAGGCGCTTTCAGGCAGGCTGGCGGCAAAATTATCCTGGAGGGCCTTGAGGTCGTCAATGGTTTTATTCAGCGCCTTTTTGAAATCCGCTGCCGAGTATTCGGCGCCTGAACTGTCCGGCTCAAAGAGCAATGCTTTTTTGTTCAGCCGGGAGGGGCGGATGCTGCCGTAGGCCGATCCTGTGCCGTTGGATTTTCCCTTGATAAATGAAGGGATGCCCTGGGGCGTTCCCATCACCGGTTGGATTTCCCGATCCTGGGAGAGGGCCATGAGCAGCCGGGCATTTTCAATGGCCCCGGCCAACTGGGTCACGGCGGTTTTCAGGGCCCGTTCGTCAAAGAGGGTGAAATGGTCCATTTTCCTGTGTTGGACCGCCAGCACCCCTATTTTGGCCACGCCCCTGCGGATGGGGACGCATAAAAATGAACTGAACGGCTCTTCTCCGGCGTTGTCAAAGAATTTGAATCCCGGGGTGATGGGGGCGTTGCCCACCCTCAGGATTCTGTCCTGGGAAAAGCACTGGCCTATGAGGCCTTCTCCGGATTTCATCCTGATCCGGTTAACGGCCTGGGGATTCAGCCCCCGGGTGGCTCTGAGAACCAGATCCCCTGAAAGGGCGTCATAAAGATAAATGGAACAGACGTTGGCTTTCAGGTGTTTGGCAACAAGGGCGACGGTTTTGTCCAGAAAGGTTTCGATGTCGGAGTCCCCCGTTACAATGGAGGTCAGCTCGCCGATGTCGCAAAGCAGGTTTAAATGGTCCGGTTCTCTTATGTTCATTTTATTTCTTTCTGATGATTGACCTCTATTAAGGGGCTATTGAAAGCCCGGAAAAATTCCAGAGAATTTGTAAGGAATATTAAGTCGGATTGGAGAAGGGTCAAGGCTGGAAAATAAAAAAGGGCTGCCGGACCGGATCCGGCAGCCCCAAAAAAGGAAAGCTGATTTACTTTTTTACAACCGGTTCTGCGGCTTAGCTGGGGAACATATTGTCTTCAATGTCAACGGCCACGGAACTGGTATTCATCAATGCGGCAAACCGGCCCATGGTCACGGGCAATACGGTTTCCACATAAAAATCTAAGGATTTAATGATGCCCTGGTAAAAGGGTTTGTCTTTCTTTTTGGCCTTTCCGGAAAGTTTCTCACAGGCGACCACAGCACGCCACAGCAGCATCCAGGCCATGGTGGTGTCGCCGGTGGCATCCTGGAAGGGATGGGCATTGGCAAAGGCGGCCAGGACTTTGGGGCTCATGGCGGTCTGGCCCATGTGAACGGCCACTTCGGCCAGTTTGTTCATTGCTTCTTCCACCTTGGCGGCCTGTTTTTCCAGCTCGGGGACGGCCTTGGCCCTGGCAACGGTTTTCTGCATTTCACCGAAAAGATCCATGATGGGCTTGCCCTTGTTCATGCCAAGCTTTCTGCCCAGAAGGTCCATGGCCTGGATGCCGTTGGTGCCTTCGTAGATCATGGTGATCCGGCAGTCGCGCAGGAGCTGGGCCATGGGATACTCTTCGATAAAGCCGTAGCCGCCGTATACCTGCATGCCCTGGGAGCAGACGTCAAAGGCCCGGTCGGTGACATAGCCCTTGGCAATGGGGGTGAGCACTTCTACAAAGCCCTGGTATTTGGCTTTTTCTTCGTCTGTGGGGGCATGCTTGGCCATGTCCGAGCAGTAGTGGACAAAGTAGAGCAGCGTCCGCATGGCTTCCACATTGGATTTCATCATGAGCAGCTGGCGCCGGACGTCCGGGTGGCGGAATATGGCCACGGACTGGGCGTCTGGGTTCATGATTTCCATGAGATCCCGGCCCTGGATCCGGTTCTTGGCATAGTCAAGGGCGTACATATAGGAGGTGGTGGCACAGGCAAAACCCTGGAAGCCCACCAGCAGCCGGGCCGCATTCATCATCAGGAACATGGCCTTCATGCCCTTGTTTTCTTCTCCCAGCAGGGTGCCCACGCAGCCGCCCTTGGATCCCAGGGAGAGGGAGCAGGTGCTGTTGCCGTGGATGCCCATCTTGTGCTCGATGCCGGTGCAGATCACGTCGTTGAATTCGCCCAGGGAGCCATCGCTGTTTACCCGGAATTTGGGTACCAGGAACAGAGAGATGCCCTTGGTGCCGGCGGGTGCCCCTTCAATACGTGCCAGGACGGGGTGGATGATGTTTTCGGCCAGGTCGTGCTCGCCGCCGGAGATAAATATTTTTTCACCTACAATATTATAGGTGCCGTCACCGTTGGGAATGGCCTTGGTGGTCAGGGCCCCCACATCGGAGCCTGCGCCGGGCTCGGTGAGGAGCATGGTGCCGCACCATTTGCCGGTGTACATATTTTTCAGAAACAGGTTTTTCTGTTCTTCGGTGCCGAAGTGCTCCACCAGGTGGCCGGCGCCCTGGGTGAGGCCGGGGTACATCATAAAGGGGTAGTTGGCGCCGTTGAAATATTCGGCCGCAGCAGAGGCCACGGTTCTGGGCATGCCCTGGCCGCCCCATTCGGGATCTTCGGTGGGTGCCAGCCATTCCCCCTCGTTGAACAGATCAAAGAGGCGCTTGAAGGATTCCGGTGTGGTGACCTGGCCGTCTTTTAAGGTGCAGCCCTGTTCATCACCTTCCTTGGATGCGGGCAGCAGTTCCTTGACCGCAAAATTTCTGGCCTCGGAGATGACCATGTCAATGGTCTTTTTGTTGAAATCTGCAAACTCCTCATTCAGGTCTGCCAGGGTTTCAGCCTGGAGTACCTCGTGAAGAACAAATTCAATGTCCCGACGATCGGAAATAACCTGTGCCATGTTTCCTCCTGGTGATTTAACTTAATGAATTTATACTCATTCAAGAATTAAGTGATTATTAAGTGTTCCTTTATCTAAAATCGGATCAATTTATTTTAAATTTAAATGAGTTATTCTTTAATGCCTCTCTTGTGTTTTTTGTGCCATTTATAATGAATAGTCATTCATTACACTAAATTATCATCTAGTCAATGATTTTTTTACAAACATATGGTTTGCTGGTATAACGGTGTTTATGGAAAAAATATTGATTTCAGCATGCCTGCTGGGGGAACCGGTCCGGTACGACGGGGTGTCCAAGCCCGTGGCGCATCCCATGATTCATGAATGGCAGAGACAGGGACGGCTGGTGCCCTTCTGTCCTGAAACGGCAGGGGGGCTGCCCATACCAAGGCCGCCTGCGGAAATATGCGGGGGCGGCGGAACTGATGTCCTGGCCGATGCCGCCAGGGTCGTCACCCGCGGGGCCGATGTCACCGCCCCTTTTCTTATGGGGGCCAGGGCCGCCCTGGCCCTGGCCGGGGAGAAAGGAATTTGTTTTGCCCTGCTAAAGGAACGGAGCCCTTCCTGCGGAAGTAACCGTATATATGATGGTCATTTTACCGGCACCCTGATTCCCGGTATGGGGGTGACAACGGCGTTGTTACGGCGTCATGGGATATCTGTTTTTAGTGAAAATGAGATCGATGATCTGGCAAAGCGCATAAAATGATAATTTTATGCGTAAATATATGCATAAAATTCGGATAATTAGCTTGAAACCGGCCCGAGGTATTACTTGACCGGGTCAACTTTTTTTGTTAGGTGATTATGTTGGAATGTAAAGTAGTACAATTATTGCCGGCCGGGCAGGACCGTCCGCCGGTGAAAAACTTAAATTTTAATTTGGAGGATTAGGATGAAAAAAATTGTTTATCTGATGCTATGCCTTTTTATGGCCCTATCTTTCACTGTCTGCGCCGGTGCAAAGACATTGAAAGTCGGCCTGGATGCTGACCCGGTTTCCCTGGATCCCCAGGTTCAGCTTTCCGGCGGTATGCTTCAGCTTTCCCACTGGGTGTTTGATCCCCTGGTACGCTGGACCCAGGAACTGACCTTTGAACCCCGTCTGGCCACCAAATGGGAGCGCCTGGACGACCTGACCATGCGGTTCTACCTGAGAAAAGGCGTCAAGTTTCATTCCGGCAACCCCTTTACTGCCAAGGATGTAAAATGGTCCTTTGACCGCATGAGAAAATCCGCCGACTTTAAAGGCCTTCTGGAACCCTTTGACGGCTGCTACGTCGTCGATGACTACACTGTTGACGTTAAAACCAAGAAGCCCTATGCCCTCCTGCTGAACATGTCCACCTATTTCTTTGCCATGGACTCCAAGTTCTACACCGGCACCGATGCCAACGGTCAGCCCAAGGACATGATCCTCAAGGTCGGTGAATCCTTTGCCCTGAACAACGCTTCCGGCACCGGCCCCTTCATCGTGACCAAGAGAGAGCACAATGTGGTTCTTGAAATGAAAAGAAATGCCAACTACTGGGACAAAAACTGCCCGGGCAACGTTGACAACTTCATCCTCACCCCCATCAAGGAAAACGCCACCCGCGTGGCAGCCCTGCTTTCCGGCGATGTTGATTTCATCTCTCCGGTTCCCCCCCAGGATTTCAAACGGATCCATAAAGACGACAAGGTAAAACTGGTCACCATCTCCGGCGGCCGTATCATCACCTTCCAGATGAACCAGAACCGTAACGAGGCCCTCAAAGACGTCCGCGTCCGCCAGGCCATTGTCCACGCCGTCAACAATACCGGTATCGTTAAAAAGATCATGAAGGGCACCGCCACTGTCGCCGCCCAGCAGGGTCCCAGAGGTTACGCCGGCTATAAAGCCGAACTCAAACCCAGATACGACCTGGACAAAGCCAAGGCTCTGATGAAGGAAGCCGGCTATGCCAACGGTTTTGAAGTCACCATGATGGCCCCCAACAACCGTTACGTCAACGATGCCAAGATCGCCGAAGCCACTGCTCAGATGCTGGGTAAAATCGGTATCAAGGTAAATCTGAAAACCATGCCCAAGGCCCAGTACTGGAACGAATTCGACGCCAGAGCCGCCGACATCATGATGATCGGCTGGCATTCAGACACCGAAGACTCCGGCAACTTCTCCGAGTTCCTGATGATGTGCGAAAACAAGGAAACCGGTTACGGCCAGTACAACTCCGGCTACTGCAATCCCAGAGTGGATGAACTGACCCTTGCCGCCCAGTCTGAAACCGACCTGGACAAACGGGCAAAAATGCTCCAGGAAATTGAGCAGATCCTCTATGATGATGCTGCCTTCATCCCCTTCCACTGGCAGAACCATTCCTATGGCGCCAAAAAGAACATCCGGGTTAAACCGATCATCAATGCCATGAACTTCCCCTACTTCGGAGACCTGGTCATCGAATAGCTGAGGATACATTGATCCCAGGATCAATTGTCTGACGATTCACTGTTCGACAACAACCACACATCGTCCTTCCGGGAGCTTTCCCGGGAGGACGATGCCTAAAAAGAAAAGTTAAAACACATGTTTGCATTCATAGTACGAAGAGTCATCCAGGCGGCGGTGGTCATGATGGTCATCAGCCTGGTGGGATTTTCAATCAAGGACCAGATCGGGGATCCGGTCCGGGACCTGGTGGGCGAGCGGGTAACCCCGGCCGAAAGGGCCGAGATCGCAGAGCAGATGGGTCTTAACGATCCTTTTTTTACCCAGTATTTCCGGTTTGTGAAAAATGCCGTGACCAAGGGGGACCTGGGCCGTTCCTTCCTCTATAACAAACCCAACCTGGAGGTGATCCTCCACCATGCCCCGGCCACCATTGAACTGGTATTCGGCACGGCACTGATCATTATTTTCATTTCCCTGCCCCTGGGGGTCTACTGCGCCCTGCGGCCACGAACGCTGTTATCCCGGTTTACCATGAGTTTTTCCACCCTCGGGGTCTCGATGCCGGTCTATCTGACGGCCATCCTGCTGATTTTCCTTTTTGCCATCCAGTGGCAGGTGCTGCCCTCCTACGGAAGGGGCGAAACCATAGATATTTTCGGCCTGGGGTGGTGGAACTCCGGTATGCTCACCATTGACGGACTTAAACATCTCATCCTGCCCTGTGTCTCTCTTTCCACTTTAATGCTGCCCCTGTTCATCCGCCTGATCCGTTCTGAAATGATGGAGGTTCTGGAAACCGAATACATTAAATATGCCTGGGCCAAAGGGCTGGCGCCTTCACGGGTCTGGATGGTCCATGCCTTTAAGAACACCCTGCTGCCGGTGATCACGGTATTCGGGGTTCAGATCGGGATCATGTTTGCCTTTACCCTGCTCACGGAGCTGGTATTCCAGTGGCCGGGCATGGGATTCATGTTTCTGGAGGCTGTGCACCGGGCGGATATTTCGCTTCTCATCGCCTATCTGGTGGTGGTGGCCTGTCTGTTCGTATTTGTTAATACGGTAGTGGATGTCCTCTACGGCTTTATTAATCCCACCGTCAGAATTACAGGGACAAAATGAAAACTAAACTTGAAAAATTTAAAGAATCTTATTTTCTATACAGCTTTAAGCGGGACAAGGTGGCGATTTTCTCCTTTATTGTCCTGACCATATTTTTGATTCTGGCATTAACGGCACCCTGGATTTCTCCCATGAATCCCTACGATGCCGCCAACATAGATATCATGAATTCGGAGATCCCCCCGGTGTGGATGGACGACGGCACCAGTGAATTTATTCTGGGCACGGACAACCAGGGCCGCGACATGCTCTCCACCATGCTCTACGGCCTTAGAACCTCAATCATCATCGGCCTGGGCGCCGTGGCCCTCCAGGGCATCATCGGCGTTGTTGTGGGACTGCTGGCCGGATACATGGGGGGGAAGACCGATGCCATTCTCATGCGTCTGGCCGATATCCAGTTCTCTTTTCCCTATCTTATGGTGGCCATTTTCATGTCCGCCATCTTCCAGGTGGTTTTCGGACTGGGCAGTTTTGAGCGGCTGGCCGTTCCCCTGTTGACTCTTATCATCGGGCTGTCCAACTGGCCCATGTTCGCCCGGACCATCCGGGCCTCTGTCATTGGCGAAAAGAACAAGGAGTATGTGGAAGCGGCAAGGGTGATCGGCCTGCCCAAGTGGACCATCATGTTCCGCCACATCCTACCCAACTCGCTGACCTCTGTGATGGTCATTTCCACCATCCAGGTGGCCAACGCCGTCATGAGCGAGGCGGCCCTCTCCTTTCTGGGGCTGGGTATGCCTGTGACCAAACCCTCCCTTGGTTCCCTGATCCGGGCCGGCCAGGAATTTTTCTTTTCAGGTTCCTGGTGGATCACCATCTTCCCCGGTATCTGGCTGGTGGTCTTTGTCCTGGTCATCAATCTGCTGGGCGACTGGCTCAGGGACGTTCTCAACCCCAAACTCTACAAAGGATAGGGAGGATTTCATGTCACATCTGTTAGAAGTAAACGACCTTGAGGTGAAATTCGCCCTGAGGTTCGGAGATATCACCGCCATCGACGGGGCCAGCTTTACCCTGGATGCGGGCGAACGTTTAGGGCTGGTCGGGGAGAGCGGGGCCGGAAAATCCGTCACCGGCTTTTCCATCATCAACCTGATTTCCAAGCCGGGATTTATTTCCAGGGGCAGCATCTTTTTTGAGGGCAATGAGATTTCAAAATATTCCGATGCCAAGATGCGCAAAATCCGCGGCAACCGGATTGCCATGATTTTTCAGGACCCCATGATGACCCTGAATCCGGTATTCACCATCGGCTACCAGATGGTGGAAACCATCCTGGCCCATAAAAATGTTTCTAAAACCGAGGCAAGGAATATTGCCCTGGAGAAGCTGAAAAAAGTCCAAATCCCCTCCCCTGAAGAGCGGCTGGACCAGTATCCCCACGAATTGTCCGGAGGGATGCGCCAGCGGATCATCATCGCCATCTCCCTGCTGGTGGATCCGGCCATTATCATTGCCGACGAGCCCACCACAGCCCTGGACGTTACCATCCAGGCCGAAATCATGGACCTGCTTCAGGAACTGTGTGAAACGGAAAAAATGGGCCTGATCCTCATCACCCACGATTTGGGGGTGGTTTCCCAGGTGACGGAAAAAATTGCGGTCATGTACGCCGGTAAGGTCATTGAATACGGCCCTACGGATGCGGTGGTGCATCATCCGGTTCACCCTTATACCAGCGGGTTGATCGGTTCCATCCCCGGCTCCATTCCCCCCGGGGAAGACTTGAAACAGATTCCGGGCATGATGCCCACCCTGACGGCCATTCCGCCGGGATGCGCCTTCAACCCCAGGTGCGAGCTTTGCCAGGATATCTGCACTAAAAAAGTGCCGGTCCTGGAAGATAAGGGCAACGGGATCATGGCGGCCTGCCATATGAAATAGCGAAAAAGGATAGACAATGACGACTGAACAACCTTTAGTAACCATAGACAATGTGGTGAAGCACTTTGATATTTCCGGCGGCCTCCTGGACCAGATGACCTTTAAGGGCGGAAAACTCCAGATTGAAAAGACCACGGTCAAGGCGGTGAATAATGTCTCCCTCTTTGTGAACAAGGGGGAAACCTTAAGCGTGGTCGGGGAGAGCGGCTGCGGTAAATCCACCCTGGCCCGGGTGATCATGGGGCTTTACCCGCCCAACTCAGGTGAGGTCAGGTTTGGCGGGGAGCGTATCGATAACCTCTCCCATGATCAGTGGATGCCCTACAGGAAAAAGATGCAGATGATTTTCCAGGACCCCTACGCCTCCCTGAACCCCAGGAAGACCGTACGCCAGACCCTGGAAGAACCCCTGCGCTTCCATAACCCTAAGATGACGCCGGCGGAGATCTCCGACAAGGCGGCCGACGTCATGGAAAAGGTGGGTGTCGACCCGGCCTGGATCACCCGTTACCCCCATGAATTCTCAGGCGGCCAGCGCCAGCGGATTTCCATTGCAAGGGGCCTGATCCTGGATCCACAGTTCATTGTGGCAGACGAACCGGTTTCGGCTCTGGACGTTTCCATCCAGGCCCAGATCCTCAACCTGCTCATGGAACTGAGAAAAGACCTGGATCTGACCTATCTCTTCATCACCCATGACCTTTCGGTGGTCCACCATATCTCCACCCGGGTGGCCGTGCTCTACCTGGGCACCCTCTGCGAACTGGCCTCGGCCCATGACCTGTTTTACGAGCCCCGCCACCCCTACACCCGGGCCCTGCTTTCGGCCATCCCCAAGGTGGGGGAGAAAGCGGCCAAGCACATCAAGCTAAAGGGCGAGGTCCCCACTCCGGTGCATCTTCCCACAGGTTGCGTCTTTCATGGCCGCTGCGTCTATGCCAACGACCGCTGCAGGCAGGAAGTCCCCGAACTGATCCAGCTGGACAACGGTGGATTCGTGGCCTGCCACGGGGTTGAAGAGGGACGGCCGATGGATTAACTTTTATAAGAATTAATCGCTGATACAGCATTAAAAAGCGCCTCCATCGTACTGCTTTCCCCTTAGCGGAATGTACGGTGGAGGCGTTTTTATTTTTATGTCAATCCGAACTTATTTCCAGGAGAGCACCCATGACCCAAACCCTGAGGGAGCAAGCCGCCCACGGCCTGAAAACAGGCGACACCTTTGTGATCAAGAGAACCTTCAGCCGGGAAGAAACCAATGATTTCGGAGATCTGACCCGGGACTATAACCCGGTTCATTACGATGGGCAGTGGACCCGGTCCAAGGGTTTTGACGGCCTGATCTGCCACGGGCTGCTGGTCGGGGGGATGATCTGTGAATTCGGCGGGCAGGTGGGATGGCTGGCCTCGGGCATGGAATTTAAATTCATCCGGCCGGTGTACTTTGATGAGACCATTGAGTGCCGGATTACCCTGAACCGCTTGGAGGATAACGGCAGGGCAGAAGCCCAAGGTTTGTTTTTCAATGGGGAGGGGGTGCAGGTGGCCCAGGTTCTCCTAAGGGGCATACTGCCCACGGGAAGTGAAAAGGTGCTGTTGGATCAAATGATTTCGGAAGGGGATCCGACAAATAAACTGGCATAATGGGGTGGGGGGCCGCCGATTTTTTTAGCGTCCGCCATTATTCTGCAATTATCTGCTTGACAACCTCCACATTAATACCATATTAATTCGGTATCAATGTGGAGGTGTTATGGTTTCTATTCAGATCGACAAAAAATCGGACCGGCCTTTATACCTGCAGATTTCCGAGCGGATTGCAAAGGCCATATCGGATAATGAACTGTCCCCGGGGGATAAGCTGCCGACGGTGGCAGCATTTTCAAAAGAGATCGGCGTCACCCAGGCCACCGTGCGAAGGGCCTTGGAAGACCTGAAAGAGAAGGGGCTCACCGAAAGCTACGTGGGTCGGGGCACCTTTGTCTCCGCTCCTCCGGAGCCCAAGGCGGATGCTGGTTCAGGCCGGGGCGCAGCCAGTGGCTATGCCCGGTCCGGCCGGGCCGCCTGGCAGTTGAGGCGACGGGTGTCAAAGGGATTGTGTGATCTCATGTGTGCCGCCTCCCGGCCGGGTACCATTGATTTTGCCAAAGGGGTCCCCGATCCCGGGCTCATGGATAAGGGCTTGTTTGCTGAAATGGTCGGCCTGGCCATGAAAACGGATGAAGCGGCCTATCTGCCCTATGGGAAGCTTGAAGGGGATCCGGAACTCAGGGAATTGATTGCCCGGAGGTATAAAGACAGCGGCGTCATGGTTTCGCCGGAGCAGGTCTTGATTACCCAGGGCTCCCAGCAGGGGGCGAGTATCGCCGCCCTGGATGCCGCAGAGCACAGCCGCCATGTGATTATTGAAGCCCCCGGTTTCCAGGGGGTGGTGGATGCCTTTGCCGGGCTGGGAAATTCGGTGTCAACAATCACCAACCTGCCCGGCGTCGATGTGGCGGGCCAACTGGCCGGGGCCCCGTCGGGCAGGGGTGCCATATTGAGTATCTGCCCGGAATTCCAGAATCCCACCGGCGAGGTCATGCCGGATGCCCTGCGCCGGCAGATATCAGACTGGGCAATGGAAGGTGACCACCTGGTGCTGAGTGACGAAATTTTCCAGGATCTGCGTCTGGACGGGGAAGGGCCCGCTTCCATGATGGAGATCCTGGGGCCTGAGCGGACCATTTCAATATCCTCCCTGTCCAAATCCCTGATGCCGGGGCTCAGGGTGGGGTGGATGATCGGGTCGGCCCAGCGGATCGCCGAATTCACAAGGATTAAGCGGCTCATGGCCCAGACCGGGCCGCCCCTGATGCAGGGCGTGGCCGCGGCCTTCCTTAGATCCGGGGCCTTTGATGCCCATCTGGAAAAGACAAAGGAAATTTACGCCCGGAGAAGGGCGGTCATGCTGGGTGCCCTTGATGACCTCATGCCCAAGGGGGTCACATGGGGAAATCCCGGGGGCGGTTTCTATGTATGGGTGACCCTTCCCAACGGATATTCCAGTGTTGCCCTGCTGATCTCCCTGCTTGACAAAGGGGTGAATATGGTGCCGGGACCGGTGTTTGATATGGACCAGCGCTTTGTGAACGCTTTCCGGCTGGGATGGGCCTGGACCGGTGAGGAGGAAATACTTAAGGGGCTTGAACTGATGGCCGATGCCGTCAAGGATCTGTTGGCCGGCGGCCCGGGTGATGCCGGGCTCAGCGGGCTGGGGCAGTTTTAAAAGGAGGACGCCATGGGAAATGACTGGTATTACTATTCATTGATGGCAAAGCAGAAGGATATGGATTTCAGGAGGGAGGCGGAATTAATACGGCTGCGCCGGGCCGCCCGGCCCCGGAATCCAGGACTGGCCGCCGGCATTCGGACCCGGCTGGGAAACCTGCTGATCAAGGCCGGCGAAGCTGTCAAACCCGAATGTGCGGCCCGTTCCTGCTCTTAATGGCCGGTTTTCAGCCGTCCAGCACCTGCCGAACGGTTTCGGCGATGGTTTGCTGGGTCAATGGCTTGAGCAAAAATCCCTTGATATTGGCTGAGGACATTTTTTCACGGGCGATGTTTTCACTGTAGCCGGTGCAGAGGATCACAGGAATATCTGTGCCGGCATTCACTTTTTGGGCAAACTGGATGCCGTTCATTTTGGGCATGGCGAAATCGGTGATGATCAGGTCTGGACGTGCTGGATTCTCTTTGAGGTGGGAAAGCGCCGCCTCGGGGGTAAAAAATGCGGTGACACTGTAGCCCAGTGCGGTGAGGGTCTTTTCAAGAATCCGGGAAAGGGCGATTTCGTCATCCAGCACCAGGATGGATTCGGTGCCCCTTGGGATGGCATCTGGTGACAGGGCCTGAAGCTCTTCGGCCCCGTTTCCGGTACAGGGGAGACGGATGATAAAGGTGGTGCCTTTGCCCGGTTCGCTGGATACCCGGATGCTGCCCCGGTATTGTTCTATGATGCCGTGGACTACGGACAGCCCCATGCCAGTCCCCTGGCCCGTCTTTTTTGTGGTGAAGAATGGATCGAAAATTTTTTCCATGATTTCCGGCGTCATGCCGCAGCCGGTGTCGCTGATGGTGAGCTGGATATAATTTCCCGGTGCCAGCCCATCCCTGTTGATGTCCAGCAGCGCATACATGTTTACCTCTTCCAGGGCGATATCCAGGATACCGGTGTGATCCGGCATGGCATGGAGGGCGTTGGTGCAGATATTAATGATGATGCGGTGGATCTGGGTGGGGTCGGCCATGACCAGGCTGTCGGTTTCCAGGCGTGTTTTTATTTCAATGCCCGCGGGAAGGGAGGCCCGGAGCAGTTTCAGGGCTTCTTTCACCACAGGTTTCAGGTTTAACGGGACCAGTTCATGTTCGCCCTGGCGGCTGAAGGCAAGGATCTGTCCGATGAGATCCTTGGCCCGGAGCGCCGCTTTAACCACCTGGGAGTGGTTGTCCCGCCGTTTTTCTTCCTCCGGTTCATCCATGGCCAGTTCCGTATACCCGATGACTGCGGACAGGATGTTGTTGAAATCATGGGCAATGCCGCCGGCCAACGTACCGATGGCCTCCATCTTCTGTTTCCGGTTCAGTTCTTTTTCCAGTTTCAGCTGCCGGGCCTGGCTCTCCTCCCGTTCATCCATTTCCACCTTAATGCAGTGGTAGGCCCGGGATAGCTCTTTGGTCCGCTCCCTGACCAGTCTGTCCAGGTCTTCGTTGATCCGCCCCACCTTTTCCTTTTCCAGGGTCAGCATATGGGCGGCCAGGTATCGGTATCTGGCATTCATTTCCATGGTATATCCGGCCAGCATACAGAGACATACCGCAGATATGAAAAAGAAATTATTGTTGATGAGAATAATGGCAGGGGTATCCGACAGCCAGAGGGCGGCGATTTCATATAAAATGACAATGGACCATGAGCAGGCGCTGGCCCATAAGAACCGCAGGCTCAGAAATGTATGAACGGTAATGAAAACCAGGATGAGGCCGGCGTAATAGGAATAGGTGGCCGGCGGGTCCGCCAGAATGATCATGTATTCAATGCCCAGGCCGCCGATGAGGCACATGGAGAACAGGAGCGGGGCGCTTCTCTCTTTGAATCCAGGCCGAAATGAGAGGAACAATACCACAAGGGCAAAGGGGATGACCGCCAGATACCGGATGGACCAGAAAACCAGTTTTTTGTCGGGCACCATTACATGGTCCAGGATGCCGAATACCGCATAGAAGAAAACCGCCGCCAGGATGGCCAGGCGTATCCGCCCCAGGGATTCCTTAAAATGAAAATCCAGAAATCCCGGTTCAAGGTCTGCCCATTGGCGGGCAAAGGCCAATGTGAACGGATTAAAAGGCATATACAACAATAGAAAGAACCAAAAGAATTATCAAGTGAATTTTGGATTGGGAATTTGGGTGTCAACTTGACAACTTAGTTGTCAATACCTATATTTTGACCATGAGCCAATTTTAATCCCTGGAGGAACGATATGAATACAGATATATCCCGGCTTGAAACATCCCAGGATAATCCCGGTGTCACCTTTATGCCGCCTTCGGTATTTTTCATCTGCCTTATGGCCGGCGGGCTTTTACACGTCATCCTTCCCCTGGAGCTGCCGCTGCTCTCCGGGCTATGGCCGCGTATCGCAGGGGTTGTGTTTGGGGCGGCCGGCTTTGGGTTCATGTTACTGGCCCATGAAAAATTCAAGTCCGTGGATACCCATGTCCCGACAGATCAGCCCGCCGCCTGCTGCGTGAGTACAGGCGCCTACCGGTTCAGCCGCAACCCCATGTACGTGGGCGGCTCAGCCTTTTTTCTGGGGCTGGGTGCTGCGGCCGGCAGTGTATGGATGCTTGCCGCCTGGCTGCCCCTGGGCATTTACCTGGCCGCCTATGTGGTCCCCAGGGAAGAGGCCTATATGGAAAGGCGGTTCGGGGAGGAGTACCTGGCCTATTGCCG
Organism: Desulfobacter sp.; assembly: GCA_028768525.1. Lineage (NCBI taxonomy): Bacteria > Pseudomonadati > Thermodesulfobacteriota > Desulfobacteria > Desulfobacterales > Desulfobacteraceae > Desulfobacter > Desulfobacter sp. The sequence goes on from CP054837.1 coordinate 4,599,545, forward strand.
AACGGTCAGGCGGTGGCTGTGAAAACCGGGGAAAGGGCGGTCCGGGGGCGGTTGATCCACAGGCTGTTCCTGGAGGTCTACAGCCTCCATGGCTGTCTTGCCGCCATTACGGACAGGGTCCATGAACAGGCCGGCATGGGGACCCCCCAGCGCCGGCTCATGAAGGTGCTGGAAAAGGAGAATGGCGTCACCGTACCCAGGGTCGCCCTGTCATTGGGAATTTCCCGCCAGTCCGTCCAGAAGACCGCCAATAGTCTCATGGCGGCGGGATATATCCGGAATACGGAAAATCCCATGCACAAGCGGTCCAAACTCCTGGTGCTGACGGAGGCCGGCAGGCAGGCCCTTGACAGGGCCCGGGAAAAAGAGGCCATAATCATTGAGCAGGTGCTGCCAGACCTTGATCCCGGCCAGGCCGATGTGGCCGCCGAACTGCTGGAAAAGATCAGAAAAAAGATTGAAGCCGTCCAACCGAAAGACAACCAAGACGGGTTAAACGGATAACCACGCTATAAGTATTGTTATTCTGTAAAGCCTTTTGCTGTCATCCGGTCACGATTGAGAAAGTATGCCATGCCGGTTTTCATCCTCTTAAAATTGAGGTTTTCGTAAAACCCCTCTTTCCCCGGAGATGCATAGAGAATAACATTACACTCGGGAAGTGCGGATAGCAGTTCTTGTACAATGAGTTTACCAAGCCCGCGGCCTTGGTAATCTTTAATCACTGCACAGTCATAAATGGCGGCCTGGTATGCGCCGTCCGATATCGCCCTGCCAAAACCAACCATTACCTTTCGGTCAAATAAAAAGACAGTGCGGTAACTTGCTTGAAAGGCCTTTTTATGCTTTTGGGGTTCATAGTGTGCCATGCCGACTGATTTCAATGTATCAGCAATCTTATTCCAGTCGATATTTTTTGTATCGTATTTTATTTTAATTTCCATGGTACTTTTTAATGCATCATAATTATGGGTGTGCCGTTGTTGAATAACATGCGGATTTGAATAATATCCAGAGCAGCAAAAGGCAAGGCATTTAAATTGAAATATATGGAGACATTGTGATTGAGCACTGTTCGGGGGGCGGGTTCCGCCCGGTGGTTGAACATTTGTTGCGATGGATTGATTTTTGGCTGGCGGGCGGTTATAAGCATTAAAACAATCATATCAGGAGAGTATCATGCCGGACACCATTGTTGAATCCTGGGAGCAGCTCCAGGATGAATTGTTCAAAGGCTCTTGGAACCAGGCCATTTCCCGCTACCGTTCCCCCTATGTGTTCCGCGGGCTCTCCGACAGCAGCTATCGCCTGGAAACCTCTTTGATGCGCCTGGGCGGGGCCTATTGGCAGCTGGAGAAGCACCTGCTGCGGAATTTCCGGAAATACGCCCAGGCCTCGGTGGCCGGGGATCCGGATTCTTTCTGGCATCTGCTGGCCGTGGCCCAGCACCACGGGCTGCCCACACGGCTTCTGGACTGGACCTATTCGCCCTTTGTGGCCCTCCACTTTGCCCTGGCCAGCCTGGACCGCTTTGACACCGACGGGGCCATCTGGTGTGTAAACAATGAAATGGCCCATGACCGGCTGCCCGGGGTCCTAAAGACCCAGCTCCACACCGAAGGGGCCCAGGCCTTTACCGTTGAACTGCTCACCAGCATCAGCCGCCGGGAACAGGAGTGCGGCCCTGACGGCAGGGGGGGAAGCGGGGGGCAGGCCTTTCACCGGTATGTGGAAACCCTGACCCAGTTTGATTCCCTGGGGGAGCCCGAGGAATTCCTCCTCTTTTTTGAACCCCCCTCCATTGACGGCCGCATCGTCAATCAATACGCCCTTTTTTCCATCATGCCCAATCCCAGGCGGGTGGTGGATGACTGGCTGGAACTTCATCCGGAGCTCTTCAGGCGGATCATCATCCCGGCAGAACTTAAGTGGGAATGCCGGGACAAGCTGGACCAGTGCAATATCACCGAGCGAGTGCTTTTCCCCGGCCTGGACGGCTTAAGCTCCTGGCTGAAACGTCACTACAGCCCCAAGTTTTAATTTTCGCCTTAAGGTTGATTTTTTTTCAGTTGACTTTGCAACTGACTTTGGGTATTCTCAGTTGCAAAGTCAACTGAGGGAGGATTATGGATAATACATTTGTTGAAGAGGCCATTGCACGGCGGATCAATCTGCTGTTCCGGCTCACCATGAGCCATTTGCGAACCGAGATGAAGAAACTTGGGATCGGGGCGGGGGATTACACCTTTTTGATCATCCTCTTTTTTCGTCCCGGGCTGAGCCAGGATGAAATGTCCAGGATCGTCCATGTGGATAAATCCTATACGGCCAGGGCCGTGGCCAAGCTGGAGAAAATGGGGCTGCTGGAGCGCAGGCCCGACCCGGACCAGCACCGGGTCAAGCGGGTGTTTTTGACCCAGCGGACCCGGGATATGGAAGGGCAGTTTTTAGGGGTGCTCAAGGGCTGGCACGATACCCTGGTCAAGGATATCGATCCTGATCATATGAAAATCATCCGGGAGGGCCTGGACAAGATGATGGACAACGCCTGCCTTTCCCTCTACGGCCGGCCGCCGGAATCCTTTACGGGTGAAATAGGAAAATAAGCCATGAAATACATCAAGCGACTGGTGATCATCCTTCCGGTGATCTGCGGCATCGGGTTCCTTGTGGTGATGGAGGCCAATAAGAAACCGCCGGTGCGCCTGGAAAACCGGGAGCGGGTCCGGGCGGTGCGGGTGATGCCCCTGGAAAAGGGGATTGTGGTACCCAGAACCCTGGGGTATGGGTATGTACAGCCCTACCGGACCTGGCAGGCCATCCCCGAGGTCAGCGGCCAGGTGGTCTTCATGGATGAAAAGATCAAAAAAGGGCATTTCATCAAAAAGGGCGAGCTGCTTTTTAAAATTGATACCCGGTCCTACGGCCTGGCCGAATCCAAAGGGGTGGCCGAGGTCATGAATCTGGATGCCCGGCTGAAGGAATTGGAGCAGTCCAGAAAGAATACCCAACGGCTGCTGGCCATTGAGCAAAAGGCACTGATGCTGGCAGCCCAGGAACTGGAACGGAAACGCAAACTCTTTGACCGCCAGTTTATCTCCGCCTCTGACCTGGAAAGGGAAGAGACCAGTTTCCTGGCCCGGCAGACCGCGGTGAACAATTTTAAAAACACCCTGAAGCTGATACCGGCCCAGAAAAAGGCCCTGCTGGCCCAGAAGCGGTCCGGGGAATCCTCGGTGGCCGAGCGCCGCCTGGATGTGGCCCGGACACAAATCCTTGCCCCCTTTGACGGACGGGTATCCAAGGTGAATGTGGAGCAGATGCAGTTTGCCCCGGCAGGGAGCGTCATGCTGGAGGCCGAGGGCATCGGCCGGGCGGAGGTGCCGGTCCAGCTGACCCCCCGCCAGTTTCTCAAACTGATGCCCAGGGACAGTGTAGAAGCCTTTACCCGGATTCCGGAAATCGATACCATCCGCCGGGCCATGGGCATTTCGGCAAAGGTGAGGCTGCCCCTGGACACCGGACGGACCATTGAGTGGGAGGGACTATTTTCCAGAACCGGTGAAGCGGTCGATCCGGCCACGGGTGCCCTGACCTTTTTTGTCACAGTGGATACCCCCTATGCCGGTGTGATTCCGGGCAAGCGGCCGCCCCTGGCTACCAATATGTACGTGACCGTGGAATTATCCGGCAGGCCCCTGGCCGGCCGGTTTGCCCTTCCGAGAAGCGCGGTCCACGACGGCCGTATCTACCTGTGCACCCCGGAGAACCGCCTGGCCGTCCGCAGGGCCGACCCTGAATTTTCCATGGGGGATCTGGTGATCCTCAAGGGCGGGGTGGCCGAGGGCGAACTGCTGGTGCTCTCTGACCTGGTGCCGGCCGTTGAGGGGATGAAGCTGCTCCCTGACCGGGATACCGAAACCATGAACCGGGTGGCGGCGGCTGCCTCAGGGGAGGCCCGCTGATATGAACGCCTTTAAGTCCATGGTGACCTTTCTTGCGGGGCACCCCACGGCCGCCAACCTGCTCATGATTCTTTTCCTGGCCCTGGGGGCCATTTCCGTTGGGGATTTAAAGCGGGAGACCTTTCCCGATTTCGCGGTGGATGCCGTGGAGGTGACCGCCCTCTATCCCGGCGCCACGGCCGAGGATGTGGAATCCTCGGTCTGCCGGCGCATCGAGGATGCCGTGGACAGCGTCAGCTATATCTCCGAGGTGCGAAGCACGGCCATGGAGAATTCCGCCAGGGTGGTCATTGAGATGGAGGAGGAGGGAGACCCCATCCAGTTTCTCAACGATATCAAGACCGAAGTGGAGGCCATAAGCGATTTCCCGGACCCGGTGGAAGACCTCATTGTCAAGCAGATCAACCAGATCGACCCCGTGGTTTCCATTGCCGTGACCGGCCCCATGAGCCCGGTCCACCTCAAGTTTTACTGCGAGGACCTCAAGGAGAGGCTCAAGCGCCTGGATCTCATCTCCCAGGTGGAGATCCAGGGGTTCTCGGACCACGAGTTCCTCATTGAAATTCCCTTTTACGAGATGATGCGCCTGGGGCTGTCCGTCTCGGATATTGAGGCGGCGGTGGCGGCCCAGAACATCGATCTGCCGGCCGGTTCTCTGGAGACCCGGGACAGCGACATCCTCATCCGGTTTTCCGAGGAGCGCAAGAGTGTGCCCGACCTGGGGGACCTGGTGGTGGTGTCCGGCAGGAACGGGGCCGAGATCCGCCTGGCAGATATCGCCGTGATTTCCGACCGGTTCCAGGACGAGGAGAACAAAATCCTGTTCAACGGACGCCGGGCCGGCATCCTCCAGATTAACAAAACCAAGACCGAGGACGCCCTGGACATCATGGATGCCGTTGCCGCCTTCCTGGAGGAGGAGCGGGCCCAGGCCCCCCCGGGGATGTCTTTTGAGCTGACCCAGAATATTTCGAAAATCGTCCGGGACCGGCTGGATATGCTCATTAAAAACGCCTTCCAGGGCCTGGCCCTGGTATTCGGCGCCATGATGCTCTTTTTCCCCTTCCGTTTTTCCTTCTGGGTGGTCATGGGGCTGCCGGTCTCCTTTGCCCTCACCTTTTTTTTCATGAAGTGCATGCACCTCTCCTTGAATATGCTGTCCATGGTGGGCCTGCTCATCGGGGTGGGCATCCTCATGGACGATGCCATCGTCATCGCCGAAAACGTGGCCGCCAACCTGGAAAAGGGGAAAAGCGGATTCCGCGCCACCGTGGACGGGATCACCCAGGTGGCCCCGGGGGTGCTCTCCTCATTTCTGACCACCTGTTTTGTCTTCGGGGCCCTGGCCCTGAGCATGAAGGGGGATATCGGCAAGGTGCTTTACGTGATCCCGGTGATTCTCATCCTCACCCTTTCCGTGAGCCTGGTGGAGGCCTTCTGCATCCTGCCCAACCACCTGGCCCATTCCTTGCGGCACAACGGCAAAATCATGAAGGGGGGGCGCCTGCGCAGGTTAATTGACCGTACCCTGGACGGTATCAGGGAAAAGATTCTGGGCCGGCTGGTGGATCTGGCCATTGATTTCAGGTATCTTTTTGCGGGGGGGGTGATCTTCGCCTTTATCGCCTCGGTGGCCATGCTGGCCGGGGGCGTCCTCAAGGTCCGTGCCTTCCCCGAAATAGACGGGGATGTGCTCCAGGCCCGGCTGCTTTTGCCCCAGGGCACCCCCCTTGAACGGACGACCCGCTATGTGGACCGGCTGCTGGACAGTGCCGAACAGATCAATAAGGAATACTCCCCGGCCCAGCCCGGCGGGGCCGCCCTCATTGAACATATAGCGGTTCTTTACAACACCAACGCCGACGCCGGGGAAACCGGCCCCCATGTGGCCACGGTCTCCCTGGACCTGCTCAGCGCCGAGGTGCGCACCGCCACCATCGACGAGATCATCCACCGGTGGCGGGAACTCACCGGGGAGATTCCCGACGCCATCGCCCTGGCCTTTAAGGAACCGGCCATCGGCCCCGGCGGCCTGCCCATTGAGATCCGGCTTTCGGGCACCGACCTGGGCCGGCTGAAACAGGCGTCCACCCGGCTCATCGACTGGCTCTACCAGTACGATGGCGTCTTTGACCTCTACGATGACCTGCGGCCGGGCAAACCCGAGTTCCGGGTCTCCCTGAAAGAGGGGGCCAAATCCAGGGGATTCACGGCCAGGATGGTTTCCTCCCAGCTCCGGGCGGCCTTTTACGGGGCCACGGCCAGCGAAATAATCGTCCGGGACGAGTCCTATGAGGTCAACCTCAGGATTGCCGGCAGGGACCGGGCCGGCATTGCCGATCTTGAAAATTTTTACCTGGTCAGCCCCCAGGGCAAGCGGGTGCCCCTGACATCGGTGGCCCGGATTTCCCGGGACCGGGGATTTGCCGGCATCCGCCGGGTGGACGGGATCCGGACCGTCACCATTACCGGCGACCTGGACACCACCGTGGCCAATGCCGTCGATATTATCAACGATACCAAAAAACGGTTTCTGCCCGGGCTGAAAGAGGAGTTCCCCGGGATTTCAACGGGGCTTGAGGGCCAGGAAAAGGAGCTGAAAGCCTCCATGGGCGGCATGATAAAGGCCCTTGCCATCGGTATCTTCGGGGTCTTTTGCCTGCTCAGCTTTCAGTTTAAGTCCTACCAGGAACCCCTGGTGGTCATGGTGACCATCCCCTTTGCCTTCATCGGGGTGATCTGGGGACACCTCATCATGGGACTGGAACTGGCCATGCCCAGCATCATGGGCTTTATCTCCCTGGCCGGCATCGTGGTCAACGATTCCATCCTTTTGGTGACCTTTGTCAAACAGCATACCGCCATGGGTGAATCCGTGGCCCAGGCCGGGAAAAATGCCTCCAGGGAACGGTTCCGGGCGGTGATGCTTACATCGCTCACCACCATCGCTGGCCTGTTGCCCCTGCTGTCGGAGCGGTCCCTCCAGGCCCAGGTCCTCATTCCCCTGGCCTGTTCCATTGTTTTCGGCCTGCTGGTCTCCACCGTACTGGTGCTGGTGGTGGTACCCTGCCTCTACGCCATCCTGGGGGATTTCAACCTGGTGCGGATTTCGCCTTCCGAAGGGGTAAATGCTGAATAACCGGAGAAAGAGGGGCAGGCAGCCGGTTTATGCCTGCCCCAGGTCCATGACCTGATCCGCGTCAAGGCCGGGGGCCTCTCCATGGGAGAGCACCACTATGGTGGCGCTCCCCTTTAGCCGGTTCACCGCAGCTATCACTGCGGCTTTTGCCTGATCATCCAGGTTGGACCAGGGCTCATCCAGCACCATGACCGGGGGCTGTTTCAGCAACACCCTGGCCAGACAGATCCGCTGTTTTTCCCCGCCGCTGATTCCCCGGCCCCTCGGGTCCATGACCTGGTCAAGCCCGGCGGGCTGCTGGCCCAGGAATAGGGCCAGTCCCGCTTTTTCCAATGCCGCCTTAAGCTCGTGGTCGGCAGCATCGGGTTTGGCCACCAGCAGGTTTTCCTTCAGCGTGTCATTGAAGATATGGTGGAACTGGGGCATCACCCCGATGCTGCGTCGGAGTTCGGCACGGCTGAACATGGAAATGTCCCGGCCGCCCAGGAGGAGGCTCCCCTGGGGAACCGGATAGAACCTGAGCAGCAGGTTAACCAGGGTGGACTTGCCGCAGCCGCTGGGGCCGCGGAGTACGGTGATCCCCCTTTCGGGGATGGCCAGGTTCATACCGCTGAAAAGCGCCCGTCCCCCCGGATATGAGAAGGACAATTCCCTGAATTCTATGGACACGGGTGTTTCAAGCCTGAACGGTGCGGCCTTTTCCTCGTCTTTTTCCCGGCCGGCGGAAAAGAAATCCGCCAGATGCCGGATGCCAGTCAATTCATTCTGGATATTGGCCAAGGCGTTGACCAAATTGGATATGGCGGCCTGGAGCAGGGTGGCGTAGAAAAAAAACAAGAGGAAATTTTCCGTATCCATTTTTTCTCTGGAAATCATATGGTAGGCCAAGGCGATGAGGGCCAGTCCCCCGGCCTTTGCGGCCAGGTCGATACCCGGGGAGAAGACCGCCGACACGGTTCCCGCTTTCATGGAGACCGCCCTGAGTTCCTCGGTTAAGCGCCTGAAGCGCCGGTGCCGCTCCTTTTCCGTGGCAAATATTTTTAATACCTCCAGGCCCTGGACGGTTTCGTCAAATGCCCGGTTGATGCGCTGCCACCCCCTGCGCTGACGCCGGGCAAATACGGCCAGCGCCTTATTGAGCCGGAGGATGAGCAGCGCAGTGCCCAGGGCAATGGAAACGGCGGAGAGGGTCAGCAGGGCGGGGCAGGTATAGATCAGAATCCCTGTCACTGCCGCCACGGTGATCACTTCCCTGACGGTGGAAGGGAAGAAATCGGCCATGAATCGCTGGGCCAGCCCGATGTCATTGTTAAACCGGGTGAAAAATCCGCCCCCGGATTCCTTCTGATAAAACTGGAGGGGAAGACGGCTGACCGTGGTGAAAAAATCGACCTGGAGCTGTTTGAGCAGACTGGCGGAAAAGAGGCAGCCGGCATATCCGCCCAGGGCCTGGAGAAGGGCGACACCGGCATAGAGACCCATGAGGATGAGGAAAATCGGCAGTCCTTTTTCTGCCAGTTCCCGGCCCCGGCTGTCCACGGCAAGGGCAACGATCTGCTGAAAATACCGGGGCTGGATTGAAACCATCAGGGCCGTGGCCGCCTGCAGGCAGACGATCCATGTGATCCTGGCCCAGTACCGGCCTAGGATGGAAAAAAGCCATTTTTTCATGGACCGGCCTTCCGGGGCGGGGCTGTCCTTACCATTGCCTCTGCCATGTGGCTGAAAATATACTGGTAATCCCTGCAGAAAGGATCTTTCTCCATGATCCCCCTGCCCCGTGAATGGCTGTTGAAAGGGCAGCCGCCGTGGCAGAGAGGGCGCCAGGCACAGGACCGGCAGTCCTTTAATTTACCGGCACGTTCCCGGATTTGCCGGCACACCCCTGAATTGAGCAGAAACCGCAGGGAATGGTCCTGGATCTGTCCCTGACCCAGGTCCTGGAACCGGCTGCACAGGGCCATTTCCCCATGGGGCTTTATTGCGGCACGGGCCTCTGCGCAGTTTTCACTGTGGATGCACTCCCCGGTATCTCCCGATGATATCCCCAGCAGATAACCGTCCAGGGGGGAGACCGGGACCCGGCCGGTATGGGGGCCGGTCCACAGGTCGAAGAACCGCGCCATGATCCTGCCGTACTCCCCGGGCGCCAGGGCCAGTGCCGCAAAGGCCTCCGGGTGCCTGCCCGGAATAATGGGATTGATCCGGAACCCCGCCCCCAGCCCGTTGAAAAACTTGTATATCCGTTCTTCCTGTCCCAGGGATGCCCTTGACACCACGGCGTTGAATCCCACCGGCAGATCCGCTGAATAAATAAGGTCAACTATTTTCATCACCCGGTCGTGGGTTCCCTTTCCCCGGGCATCCACCCGGAGCCGGTCGTGCACATCCGCCGGACCGTCAAGGCTCAGTCCCAGTTGAAATCCATTGTCCCTGAAAAAACAGCAGAAATCCTTGTCCATGGCCAGGCCGTTGGTCTGGATGAAGTGGCTGGTGCGGATTCCGGGCCACCTCTTTCTGATCTGTTCCAGGGCGGCCTTAAAAAATGCCAGACCGGCAAGAAGGGGCTCTCCGCCGTGCCAGATCAGGTTAACCCGGGTCATCCCCTCAGCCGCAAGGTATGCCCGGACCTTTTCAAGGATCAGGGCCAGAAGATCCTGGTCCATGGCATGCCCCTGGCGGAGACGGGCGTAACAGTGGCGGCATTTGAGGTCGCAGGCCCCCACCGGTTCCAGCATCAGGGTAAAGGGCGTGGGGTCATTGTTCTTCATTGACAAGTTCCTCTGCCACGGCTTTTTTGATATGGGATCTGAGCTGCCTCAGGGCGTCGCAATAGTAGAATTCTCCCCGGATGCGGGCCAGGGGGGCTGGAAGGGGCTGGTTGACCCAGCAGCGGTCGGGCAGGCCCTTTGCCCTTGCGGCCAGCAGTTTTGCCGTATACCGGGCACAGGTCATGCATCCGCCGCTGCAGGTATGGGCGGCCTGGCACCGGCTGCAGGCCATTTGCCCGGAGGAGCCCCGTATCCGGGCCTTGATCTCCTCCCACTGCCGGTGCTTTTTTCCCAGCATTTCAGAAATATTGTCCCGGCAGATATGGCCCAGGGCGGTCTTTTCATCATTCACATACTGGTCGCAGGCAAAGACAAGGCCGTCGGGGTCGATAATGGTCCGTCCCATGCTGCACCGCCGTTTATGGAAGGGGTTTCCGAAATCCAGCTCCGGCTGCAGGGCGATTTTGACTTCATCATGAAATTCCTTGAAATCCGTTCGCTGGGAGCCATCGTGGAACCATCGGTCAAAGAGGTCTACCAGGAAGCGCCCCAGGGTGTCAGGTGGCGGGGCGTATACATCGCCGGGTTCCAACGGCCCGGAAGGGGGCATGAGATCCCGGCACCGGATATCAAAAATATCCAATTGCACCCGGGCACCCAGCCGGGCGAAAAACTCATAGATAAGATCCGCCTGCCCCATGCTCTTTGAAGTGACCACGGCAATCACCGGCACCTGGATATCTCCGGCGTATTTCCGGTAATTGTCAATGCCCTGTACCGCCGCATCAAAGGAGCCCCGGCATGAATTTTTGAAACGCCGGTTCAGGTCGTGGAGGGGGCCGGGCCCGTCTAAGCTGAACCCCACATCAAAACCGTGGGTCGTAAAAAACGAGGCCCATTCCTCTGTCATGAGGGTGCCGTTGGTCTGAACCCGGTTATTAAATTGAATGTCCGGATATCGGGCCTCCAGGGCCATGATCGTTTGAAAAAATGAAATGCCTGCGGCCAGGGGTTCCCCCCCGTGCCAGTAGACGGGGACCGGATGCCGGTGGCGGCCGGACGCCCGGGCATATCCGGCGACTTTATCCAAAAGGGCGCCCAATGTATCCGGATCCATCACTCCGGGGCGATGGTCCTGGAAACAGTACCGGCAGTCCAGGTTGCAGTTCAGGGTTACCTGGACCTGTGGAATGAAGGGCAGAATTATATTTTCCCCCTTCAGTTCCACCAATTGAACCAGTTCATCCAGTTCTGCCAGTTCAACCAGTTCCGCCAGTTCATCCAGTTGCCCCAATAGGGAAAATCGCAGCGGTGTTTCTTTTCCGCTTGGATTTCCCTGATGATCCGGCGCAGAACGGGATTTTTAACGGATTTTTCTTTTGACGGGTTCGTCATGGTGTCTGCCTTTTGGTTGGTGAATGATCAAAGGTTTGCACCTGTATATAGGCCGGATCAAATCCGACCATCTTTAAAAAAGTGGTTTCCGGGTATTGTCCATATTTACGGCGGACCAGCCGGCTTCTAAGATCACCCTGGAAGTCCATGAGCGCCTGGACGGCTTCCGGTCCCGGTGATGCGGCCATCTGCCCCAAGGCATTACTATAGTGTGCGATGGCCTTGTCCTCATCCCCGGTTTTAAGGCAATAGTTGCCGATAAATCGATAGGTGCGGGCATCAGCCTGGTGGGGGGCGATCTCAACGCTTCGCTTAAAATACCGGATGGCCTCTTTTTCCTTGCCCTTTTTAAGGTAGGCATAGGCCATGGCCTTGAGAAGCGTGCCGGGGTTTTGCGCGTTGTCTTGCTGCGCGGCGTTTATACCCAGCTCAATATAAGTGTCTGCCCGGTCCAGGTTATTACTATCCAGTGACATCATCCCCATAAAAAAATAGGTGTCGGCACGTATCAGCTTGTTGATATTCTGGTTTGAAACCTCATGGGCCTTGATATACTGGGCCAGGGCCTCTTCTTTCCGGTTTGCTTTGAGAAAAGCGCTTCCCAGGGCGAGGTAGGTCTGCAGATCGAGATGCCCCCCTTTTTCTTCTTCGATCCGCCGGGCATATTCAAGGGCCTGGTCCAGGTCCCAGTTTTTTTCCAGAAATTTATTCAATGCAAGCCTGTAGACCTTTGATCGCTGGCCGGGGTTAAGGGCCACCGCTCTTTCAACCTTTTGTTTTGTTTTTTCCGGGTTCTTTGATTGTTCGATCTGGTTGATAAGAATCGGCCAGCGGTAGGTCGGCCACTGCCATATCCCTACGCCAATGAGGGTGGAAACAAGTAAGAAAACGAGAAATACCGTTGGATACAGCCAGGATTTCCTGCGGGTGGTCCCGGATTTTAATATCGGTTGAATCAGGGTGTCGTGGCTGAGCTCGTAGGTTATGCCGGTGCTCATTTTTTCTTGCCGGAGCAGCCTTGCATCCACCAGTTGTTTGAGGGTGTCTTCCGTTAGCTTGAGTTGTTGTTTGATCACTTTCCTATGCTGGCTAACCCGCCAGCCGTCCATGATCAGTTTCTTTTCACAGAGCCTGCGTGCCCGCCGCCTTTGGATAAAGGACGGCAGACGGCCGATCTCGGTGTCATAAAAGGACTCCATGATGTTCTGCAGCCCCTTGTCACCGCCCAGGTCGTTCAGGGTCACTTCGTTTTTATCTTTGTTCCTTGTCTCTTTTCTGTCAAAGCGTTTTTCAAAATGCTGGCACAGCAGCTGGAGCTGGAAGGGTTCAATGCGGTTTTTCCCTTCTTCATTCTGCCTGCCGAGATAGGCCAACATTTTTTCCAGGGCCTGGTCCTGGAATGTAAATCTCCGGGATACGAACGCTCCCTCCTTTTGTGCCGGCAGGACAATGGCCTTTTTTGCCTGTTTTTCGGAAAGGGGATTCAGTTCATAGCAGCGCCGCAGTATCAACGGGATTAATGTGGATAGCTGGTTCATCAGGAACATCTTATCCGACCGGATTGAAAATATTGTTTTCAGCGGATAGGATTCATAGAGGAACTCCACCTCGTTTTCAGTGAGGAATGAGGGTTCTTTGAGCAGTTTTAACTCAAGGGTCCGCCTGAAATGTTTGGGCATTCTGCACTTGAGGATATCGAAAAACATCCTGACAAAATTATTTACCGCATCTTCGGGATAGGTAAACAGCTCTTCAAACTGGTCGAAAACCAGTAAAATCTGTTTTTTATCCGGATGTTCATACTGAATATTTTTTAATTCCTGCCAGGGACTGATGTTTTTATTTTCGATGCGGTTCAGGAAGTTATCCGGTTTTGAAAATTCTGAAATTGCTTCTGACAGAATATTGATGGGAAGGACTTTTTTCTTATTGCTCAGTGCCTGTTTTTCGTCTTTATAGGCGGTAAACCTTACCTGAATGATCAGGTATCCCTTTTCATCTTCAAGTTCGGGGAGCAGGCCCGCATTGAGCAATGACGATTTTCCCAGACCGGATTTCCCGTGAAGCACCACCAGTTTTTCAACATTGATCAGGGTTGAAAGTTCGTTGATTTCCTTTTCCCGGCCGAAAAACAGCGAGCGGAATTCCAGGGAAAAGGGGTTTGAACCTGGATACCTGTATTGTTCAGTCATGGCATGACCTCGCAGGGTAGTGGATTAATGTGTCGCCTCCGGTTTCCCGGTTGCCGTCTTCCCGGGTTAAAGTCCGTTGATGACATCCATCAAGTGTTCTCTTATTTTTATCACCTCGATATCAAAGTTTTCGCGGGAAAGGGCCCCCCGTCTGTAATCGTCCTTGAGCCCGTTAAATCGTCCGCTCTGGGCCACCATATCGGTATAGGCATTTATTTGCCTTTCTTCCTTGAAAATTTCTATTAACATGTCGATGGCCCCTCCGATCTGATTGCGCATGACCAGCTTAATTAAGCGGTCTTTCTGCAGTTCTTCTTCGCTGATCTCATTTTGCAGGTGGACCTCCCGGAGCAGGCCCTGTTCTTCACACATCTCTTTTAACTTTGCGATATAGGCTTCCGTATGGGTCGGTATGAAAGTCATTTTGTAGGTGTTTTCATAAAATATCCTGTGAATCTTACTTTTGTGGAGCCATTGGTAAAAAACATTGTCGTAATTACCCAATTCACAGTCGGGTGAGATGGAAACCTTGTCCCTGGACAGATCAAAGAGTCTGAGCAGTATTTTTAAATACCATTGTTTAAAATCAAAGCCTAGGAAAATATAATGGGTTACATCCTTTATGGTCTCCTTGAGGTTCATGGGCAGGTCATGTTCGCCGATGATGGAAAAGAGAAAATCCAGGATATCGTCCTGGGTCAGAATCAGTGATTCCCTGTTTTCAATCGAGCCGAAAAGGTTGTAGATCAAAGGGGTTTCCTTGGACGGGTCCTTTACCTCTTTTGAGGGTTTGCCTTTGGTATAGTAACTGAACTCATAGGGGATGCCCTGTTTTTCAAAGGCATTTTTCAGCAGCAGATCCGGGGTGATTGAGATGATAATGTGAAAAGGAATCCGGGCGATCTGCTCGTAAATGGGATTCATCTGGAGTTCATGGGTGTAATATTTTTTGACCAGATGATAGATACTGCACTTGGTCCGCTTGTCGCAGATCAGGTGGTTATAGGCATCGTATTCCATCTCATAGGCGGATTCTTTCAGATAGGATCGCAGCCCCTGGTACAGGGATTTATTATTGTTTGTCCGGATGATATTGGGCCCGATGAACAAGGCGGTGGTTTCGTCGCTTTCCAGGTTGCCGCAGACCTCCATGAGGACATTGATGTCGTTTTTATTAAAAACTATCGGATCGTTCATAGAAGAATCCTCCTGTCATGGACTTTAAAAAGCGGCCTGGGCCTTGATTGCACGGATGAGCGGCCTGATTTTATCCTTGAACCGGTCCTGTTCCAAGCTGCCGCCGTTCCCGCTGTCCGGCTTGAGATCCAGGCATTTATGTTCCTGCAGCGCATTTAAAATCCTGCCCAGATGGTGCTTGAGATCCAAAAGCCGGCTTCGGTTTTGATTCAGGGAGGCGAAATCAAGTCCCTGTTCAAGGGCATCGCGGATGTATCCGTCTATTTCTGCAAGTTTTTTATCTATTTTCCCGGTCAGTTCGATCTGGAAACCGGGCCTGAAAAAATCGTCGTCAATGTAGCAGGCAATTATTCTTTTACCATCGTCAAACAGGGCCCGGTCAAATGAATGGACGGTTTCCAGACAGACCCAGGCCGACATCAGGCTTGAATTGGATACCAGGGACAGGGTGACATCGGTTTTTTTGATGGCATCCAGGATGAAGCCTTTGATATTCCCCCCTTCGTCCAGGGCCTCGCTGTCAATGACCACCGAAATCCCCTCCTTTTTTAATTCATCGGCGATCATGGCTGCGGTACGGCGGTCTTTATGGCTGTATGAAATGAATACGGAGTGATCTGATGGGCTTATCTCGGATATCATTTTCAGAACAGCCATCCGGATTCTTGCCCGGGTCTGGCTGTATTCCCCATTGCCGATGATTCCGGCACGCCAGTCCTCCCTGCCGGCAGCCAGCTGCGCCCCCCAGTTGTCCAGCAGCAGTTTTTCTTCTTCGCCGCCCAAAAGGGGGTAAAGGGCATCAATGGCCGCCTCTATATTGTCCTGTTTGCTGATCAGGGTGCGAAGTTGATCCTGTTGACTCATTTATTCCCTTCCTTTTTTGACGGTTGACGGGGAATCAGCAGAATTTAAATCGATAACAGGTGTATGGATACGGATAACCGGGAGATTCAGTGCTAATTTTGTTATATACAGAGTTCTTCCATAAATCAATGGGATAGTGGATTTCCGTCACAGCCTGGCAGGGGAGGGAAGATTTCGCTTTTTTTTGGCCCGTTCTTTGTATATCATGGCCTCCGGCATGGCGCCTGAATATGGTATACCAAAATTAAAGAGATGACGGATGAAACTGATTCGAAGATTATATGACTGGGTCCTTCACTGGGCCGAAACCCCCTACGGCACCCCTGCGCTTTTTTTTCTTTCCTTTGCCGAAAGCTCTTTTTTCCCGGTACCGCCGGACGTGCTGCTCATCGCCCTGGCCGTGTCCATGCGCTCCCGGGCCTTTAAATATGCCCTGGTCTGTTCCCTGGGCTCTGTGTTCGGCGGTATGTTCGGCTATTTTATCGGCCATGAACTCTGGTACAGGGGGGAGGAATTTTCATCCTTTGCCAATTTCTTTTTCAGCTATATCCCGGGATTTACCCATGACGTCTTTTTCAAGGTCCGGCAGATGTACGACGATAACGCCTTTCTGGTGGTGTTTTCCGCCGGTTTCACCCCCATCCCGTATAAGATCATCACCATTGCAGGCGGGGTGTCCAAGATCAATGTCCCCCTCTTCCTAATTGCCTCCACCGTGAGCCGGGCCATGCGGTTTTTCCTGGTGGCCGGCATTATCTGGAAATACGGGGAGCCCATCACCGCATGGATCGACCGCTACTTCAACAAGCTGGCCATTTTGTTCACGGCCCTGCTCATCGGCGGGTTCGTGGTCATCAAACTGATGGTCAACTGACCGTGTATTTCCATGGGTAATTGAAACATCTCCCGGATTCATGGTAGACTGTCATGAATCCGGGACGCCTGCCTCAGATCTGTTTGTCATAGCTCCTCTTTATCTGCCCTGACGCCCGGTTAAGACCTCTTGCATCAGCAACCGCCCTGGGGGCGAGAGAGACATATGCCGAAAAATCAAAATACCCAACAGATGTGCGGGAAAAGGGCCTGGCCCCGGGTGGGAGCCGCCCTGTCCGGCCCGGGGTGGTTCCGGAAAACAGCGGTTGCCGCCCTGATCCTCTGCCTGACGGTCTTTTTCCATGATTCAGGTGCCGCAGGGGGGGAAACGATTCCCCGGCCCCTTAGGAAGATTCACCTGGTCACTGACACCTGGCCGCCCTTTTACGGCCCGGAATTGAAAGACAAGGGGTTTCTTACCTTGATCGCAGGCAAGGCCTTTCATGAGGCGGGATATGAATTATCCGTCGGTTTCCACGAATGGGAAACCGCCAAAAAATTAGCCCGCAGCGGTGAGGCGGACGGGATTCTGGGGGCGTTTTTCTCCCGGGAGCGGAAGGCGGACTTTTCCTTTACATTGCCGATTACGGTGGTGAAGCAGATTTTCATCACCCGAAAGGATGTAGAGGCATGCTATGACGAGGATCTAACGAATCTGAAGGGCTTCAGGATCGGCATCACCTCGGGATACATATACGACAGAGAATTCGACCATGCCCGGATGCTGAATAAAATAAAAGTGCCTGAACCCAGGCAGTTGTTCATGGATCTGATCGCCGGGCGGCTGGACATCATCGTGATCTCGGAACAGGTGGCCAAAAGTTATTTAAACAATGAATTTGCAAACCATCGGCCAACCCTCAGGGCACTTGGCCCTTCCCTGACAACCAAGACACTTCACATATTGATATCCAAGGCCAGGCCGGACCATCGGCGTATTGTGGCAGACTTCAACCTTGGACTGAAAACACTGGCAAAAAGCGGCCGGCTGTCCAAACTGGTCCCATGATAAAGGAGGCCGCCGATGTCCCTGAATAAAAAACTGACCATTTTTTTCGTTTCTGTTTTCATCCTGCTCAGCCTGCTGATGATCCTTTATTCTTTTATCCACCTCAAACAAATTGCTGAGGCGCATATACAAAAGGATTATGAGGAGCGGTTAAAGATTGTGGTGATCTTTATTAAAAACAAACATCAGAATCTTTTGAGAACCGGAATGGAAAATATCTACGAAGACCTGTATAAAAAAGACCTCATCAGGGAATTAAAAGCGTCCTACTATAAAAATATCAAACACACCTATCCCTTCATCCTTGACGCCGATTCCAATATCATCATGCATCCCACGATCCCCAGTGCCGGGCTAAACAGAAAACCCAGCAAAGACGAAGTGTTCATTTATAAGTATATCACGACACACGGCAGAGGGGCATTTGAGTATACCTGGCAGGGCATCCAGAAATGGTGTGTCTTTGAACAATTTAAACCCTGGAACTGGTATGTGGCCTTTTCTGTGGACAGCTATGTCCAATACGATGTTTTAAATCAGTTCATCCTGAAATATTCATTATTCGTCATTTTTTCCTCGGGCATCATCACCCTGCTGGTATTCAGGTTGCTGAAACAAAATGTCCTTACCCCCCTGTCCCTGCTAAAAGATAAGTGCAAAACAATCCTCAGGGATGAAGCGACACCGAATCTTTTATCCCTGTCACACCAGGACAATGAAATCGGAGAACTGGCCGGGTCGTTTATGGACATGAAAAAAGAGTTGATCCGCAGCCGTAATAAGGAGATGGAGATTGCCCGGCAAAGGGAAAAGACCATTGACGACCTCCAAGAGGCACTTGCCCAGGTGAAACAGCTCCAGGGCCTTTTGCCCATCTGTTCCAGGTGTAAAAAAATCCGGGATGATTCAGGCTATTGGCATCAGGTTGAGCAGTATGTTGAGAAAACTACCGGGGCCCGGTTCAGCCACGGCATGTGCCCGGAATGTTCCGATCACATGTACGGGGATGAGGAATGGTATATCAAAATGAAGGAAAGACAGGCCCAAAGCAAAAAAAAGGATTAGGCCGTATCAAACCTTTTCCGGCCGGCATTCCTTTTCCAGGGCACTGAGGATTTTATATTTATCCGGAAATTTAAGCCTGTCCTTTTTTTCGATTAATTTCCCGTCGACCCAAACTGTAAATTCTCCTATTTTACCGCTTGGGTCCAAATCGACTTCGATTCCGGATTCGGTTTTAATGAAGGCTGCCACACGGGCGGCAAATATTCGGTTGTGGACTCAGATTCTGCAGTATCGTATGCTGGCGTTCTTCATGGGACTCCTTTTTTCGGGTTCAATTCAGAACATTAGGCACCCCAAGGGGAAAAAAGCAAGTAAATTAAGAAGATGCGCCAGGGTGACAGCGCTTCAGTTTCCTGATAAACGGCTTTTTTTCAGATGTCCGAAATCTCGGTGTCTGTTAAGTCCCCGCCGGCACGGTATTCATCTGGGAGGGGCACGATCCCATCGTCACCCAATTGTCACTGGTTCACCTCAGGTCCAACCGGGGACACCCCGGTATCCGGGTGCTGGCCGATCTTATCCAGCAGCTCTGGTCATGATGACGGCGGCGTCTTTTTTTTCATTTTTTTGTACCAGGCCTGGTCCCCGTATATCCTATCCGAGCATTCCGGACAGAGGCCGTGGCTGAATTGGGCTCTGGAATGCTTGTGAATATAGGATTCAATCTGATTCCAATACCCCTTGTCATCTCTTATTTTTTTGCAGGAGGCGCAAATGGGCAGCAGACCGCTTAACTGCTCCACATCCTCCAGGGATTGCTGCAGTTTTCCAATGAGCGTCGCTTTTTCGTTTTCCGTTTTGAGCCGTTCCGAAATATCAAGCCCCACGCCGATGAGATAATCCTCGCCCTTCTGCCTGAATTTAAACCCGGTAAACAGGTAGGGGATCACCCGGCCGGAAATGGTGTTAAATCCCGCTTCGATGGTGGCCTGCCCTGTTTTGAAAACCTGGGCAAGGGCCTTTTTTGCCCTGGGTTTGTCCGGGCCGGCAATCAGCTCCATGGAATCCATTTTCATGATATCCCTTTTGCTGTACCCGGTGACGGCCTCCAGGTTGCGGTTCCACCTGGTGAATTGGCCGGACCGGTCAAGGACATACATCACCCCCGGCAGGCTCCGGATAAGAGAGTCTGAAAAGATTTTTTCCGATTTGAGAGCCTTGGTCCGTTCTCTGACCTGATATTCCAGGTTACGGTTCATTTCCAGAAGGCGTTTCTTATCAATACCGGCCCGGGCGATGACATCGGTCAGATCCACCAGGTAGTTCATGGCTTTGGTCACCGCTTCATGGGTGAGAATGGGCACATCGGCCAGGGCGGCCAGGTATGTTTCCCTGTCAAAGCCGAAGTCCTTTGCCTGGGCGACGAAAAAATCCATATCCGGTTTGTCAAAGAGGAATTGTCCGGCAAAGAGGTTGCCCATATGCTGGTTCTCTATGATGATGGGGGTGGCCACGTCGATGAGTCCGTTTTTGCATTGATAGATGGTGAATTTCTCCCCTTTTTGCAGGCGGCCCGCCAGGATGGTGTCGCTTTCCAGGCATCTTGCCGCCGTTGCCGGATTCACGCGGTGGTAGCGGGTGCAGATGGTCTTCCAGCCGCTGGCGATCAATATCTCTCCCTGGTGGTTCAGGATCGCCGTGGGCAAGCCGGTGAGTTTGAAGAAACTGTCGCACAACCCCTGAAATACCGGGATGTCGATCAGTTCCGAAAGTGAAAATTCCATCTCCCCGGGGGAGGCGGGACAGTCCATGGTGCCCTCTCTCTTATGGTGGCTTTTTGCAAGCGGTAATCCCATGATATCCCAAAAAACAGCTAAAATCAAAAGCCTTTACACCATCCGGGCCTGTCCTGCCGAAGGCTTAAGGTAAAGTCATTGGGACGGCCAGGACGGCGGTACCGTCAATGGTTCCGGATGGCCAGCCGGGATTCCAGTTTTCCCGATATAAAGGAGATGGAAAGGATGACGGCCAAATAGGCGAGGCCGACCACGAGGTAGATTTCAAAGGCCCTGAAGGTCCGGGTGTAGACCAGCTGGCTGGCCCGGGTCAGCTCGGTGACGGCGATGACCGAAACCAGGGAGGAGTCTTTGATGGTGGCGGAAAATGCATTGACCAGGGGGGGCAGGGCCGTTCGCATGGCCTGGGGGACCACCACCAGAACCATGGTCTGGAACCAGGTCAGCCCCATGGCGGCGGCCGCCTCGGCCTGCCCCCTGCCCACCCCGTAGAGGGCGCCCCTGACGATTTCGGAGATATAGGCTCCTGAGTTGAGCCCCAGGCCCAGAACCCCTGCGGTGAAGCATCCCAGGGTGATGCCCAGGGAGGGCAGGCCGTAATAGATAAAATAAAGCTGGATGAGCAGGGGGGTGCCCCGGGCGATTTCCACATAGGGGGCCAGGAGCCGGTAGAGCAGTGTGGATTTATAGCGCAGCACCCCCACGGCAAAGCCCAGGACCAGGGCCAGGGCAAAGGCCGCGGCAGAGAACCTGAGGGTCATGTTCAGGCCCTCTGCCAGCAGGGGGAGGGCGTTCAGGATGATCTCCGGCTGAAAGTCCATTCAGTCGCCCCGAGCTAATTCAGTTTTAATCCCCATTGAGCCACGGTTTAATCCAGGGCCAGCCACTTGTTCAGGATGGCCTCATAGGTGCCGTTGGATTGGATGGCGGCCAGGGCCTGGTTGACCTTCTGGGTGAGCTGGTCCGCCCCGCTTTTCATGACCATGACGATTTCCGCCTCGTGGAGGGGTTTTCCCACAACTTTAAAGGCCGGGGTCTTCTTGATCTGGGTCACGGCATAGGCATAGCCCACGATCACGGCGTCGATCCTGCCGTGGGCCAGGTCTGTGAACGCCTCGGGGTTGTAATTGTACCGCTTGATTTCCTTGAAGTCGGCGGCCATTTTGTCGGCGATCTGCTCGCTGCCCGATCCCACCTGGACCCCGACGGTTTTGCCCTTGAGGTCCGCCCGGGTCTTGATGGCGGTATTCTTCTTGTTCACCACCATGACATCGGGGAGCCGGTAGTAGACATCGCTCATGTTCACCTGGTCGGCCCGGGCCTCGGATTTGGACATGCAGGTGATCAGGATATCATAGTCCCCTTTTTTCAGCCCGCCCTGCCATTCGGCATCCACAAATGCCGGTGCCACGCCCATGGCCTGGGCCAGGGCACGGCCCATGTCCACGTCAAAGCCTTCCAGCTCATTGGTCTTTTCATTCCTGGATTCAAAGGGGGGATAGTGGGCGCAGAACCCGACGGTCAGCCGGTTGTTCTCCTTTACCTGCTGCCAGGATGCGTCGGCGGCCCATGAGGGGTGGGCCCCCAGGACAAGTACGAGTACAGCCAAGAGGATCAGTTTTTTCATCTTTAACTCCTTTTTATTCTTTTATCAGTTTTGTACTAAAGATTACTCTGAAATGCCCGTAAACGGGACATTGAGGTTTGCTTCCCGGAGCATCTGGTCGAGGATGAGGAAAAAGAGGCCTTTTTCTGGGATGAATTTAAGGCGGCCGGACTGGTCCGCCAGGGTGCCGGGGCCGCAGATTTCGCCCCCGGTGAAACCGATGCAGGTCTGGTTTGCCCCGCAGTTGGGGCTTTTGTCCATGCCCACCACCGCTTCGATTTTACAGCCGTTGTCCGCCAGGGATCGGATCTGGGCAAGGGGCGCGGCCAGAAGCTGCCTGCAATGGTCCCTGAAAGCCGGGGTATCGTACTGGTCCCGGGTCATGCCCCAGCGATTCATGCCCAGAAAGGCATTTTCAGGGCAGGGCAATTGGAAGATCCCGGCCCCCCTTTCAAGGTAGGGGGCCAGGATATCGAGGTGGGTGCCCGGCCGCTGGGCCAGGGGATGGATTTTGGCGTTGGTGTTCAGGATGCAGTGGGCCGTAATCACCAGCCTGTTTTTCCGGTTCATTCCGCGGTTTCCCCGGAGAGGGCGGTTTGGGATTTCAGGGTAAAGCTGCCGCCCAGGCTTTGGATCTCGTCAAGTACGGCATCAGTGAGCGCTCCCAGCCGGTCTTCGATTTCCGGGGTGAGACAATCGTCCAGGGTGGACAGGTCCTTGGGCTCAATGCCGATGACCGTGGTTTGGGGGACGTGGTCCAAAGCCTTGCACAGGGTCAGGGCTTCGATCATGTCAACCTGGTGGAGGGAGTTTTTGGCCAGGATCCGGTCCGGGATCTCATGGTGCTCCAGACGGTGAAGATCACCGGGACGGCCGTTGTTGAGCACCGTGTCCACCACCAGAAGGCGGCCGGCCTGGGCAATAACCCCAAGAAGGTTGATCCCCAGGACGCCCCCGTCCACCAGGATGACATTATCTGAAAATTCGTATTTTTCCTCCAGGCGCTGGATCACCCGGATGCCCACGCCGTCGTCTTTGTAGAGGATATTGCCCACCCCCAGGACGGTAATATTATTCTTGCAATTGTCCGGGCGGGTATTGGTCTCAGTCATATTGTCCTTTTATATGAAAAGCCCTGGCAAACCAGGGGGTAACTTTCAATCTTTGTTATGGGCCAGCCTGGGTGAAAGACCAGGCCGGCCCATGGCCGTTATATCAAAGCCAGGGCTCCGGCAGTCCCGCCGGAGCCCTGGGGATTGCGGTTTAAATCACACTGACCTTGTAGGTCTCATTGGTGTGGGGATCAATGACATGGACGGCGCAGGCAATGCACGGGTCATAGGAGTGCACGGTGCGCAGCACTTCCAGGGGCCGCTTGGGATCGGCAATGGGAGTGCCGATAAGGGATCTTTCCACCGGCCCTTTCTGGTTTTTGCCGTCGGCCGGCCCCAGGTTCCAGGTGGAGGGCACCACATACTGGTAGTTTTTGATCTTGCCCCCTTCGATGTTGATCCAGTGGCCCAGGGCGCCCCGGGGCACGTCGTTGAGGCCGTATCCCTGTCCCTTGTCCGGCATGGTCCAGGACTGGTAGGTCTTTTTGTCACCTTTTGCGATGTTGGACTTCAATTCTTCCACCCAGCCGGGCATGGCCTGGCCCACCACGAGGGTTTCAATGCCCCGGGCGGCGGTACGGCCCAGTGTGGAGAACAGCGCTTCTTTGCCGACATTCAATGTCTTCAACACATGATCCACCAGCTTGACCACATCTTTCTGGCCCTGGGTATAGGCCACCAGGACCCGGGCAAGGGGTCCGACCTCGGCGGGTTTGCCTTTGTACCTGGGGGCTTTCATCCAGGAATACTTGTCGTCGGTGTCATAGGTGACCTCGCCCTTGATGGGCCGGGTTTCCCCTTCAAATGGATGCTTGGCACTGCCGGGTTCATACCATCCCCGGGTGACGTCTTCGGTGATCTGGTTTACGTCCACCGCCTTGGGGGTGAGGTCCCCTTCCAGGACGCCGGCGGGAAGCAGCAGGTCATCGTTGACTCCGGCCCGGGGAAAGTCGCCGTAGCAGAGATACGTTTCATTATTGCCGCCGATGGCTCCCCAGTCCTTGTAGAAGGAGGCAACGGCCAGAAGGTCGGGAATATAGACCTGTTCCACAAAATCCTGGGTTTCCTTGAGGATGCCGGCAAATTCGTTGATCCGTTCCGGGGTGAGGTCGCCCCTGGACGTAACCCCGCCCACAACAAGGGACTGGGGATGGGGGTTTTTGCCGCCGAAAATGGCATGCATGCGGGCGGCCTTGGCCTGGAGCTTGATGGCTTCAAGATAATGGGCGGCGGCCATGAGGTTGGCCTCGCAGGAAAGCTTATAGGCGGGATGGCCCCAATAGGCGTTGTTGAACGGGCCCAGCTGTCCGGAGTTGACAAAGGTGGCCAGTTTTTCCTTTACGGTTTTAAAATATTCGGATGTGCCGGGCCGGCCGGACACATTTTCCGAGAGCTTGGCGGTTTTAACAGGGTCCGCAGACAGGGCCGATACGATGTCCACCCAGTCCAGGGCGTGGAGATGGTAGAAATGGACAATATGGTCGTGCTGGTACTGGGCGCCGTGGAGCAGGTTACGGATAATTCTGGCATTTTGGGGAATAACGATATTGCAGGCATCTTCAACGGCCCTCACCGAGGAGAGGGCGTGGATATAGGTGCAGACCCCGCAGGACCGCTGGACGAAATGCTGAGCATCTCTGGGGTCCCGGCCCTTGAGCATGATTTCAATGCCCCGGAACATCTGCCCGGAACTCCAGGCGTCCTTGACTTTGCCGTTTTCAACTTCCACCTCAATTCTCAGGTGGCCTTCTATACGTGTAATGGGATCAATGAGGATTCTTTTGCCCATGATATTTTCCTTTCAAATTTAATACGGTTGGACCGAGTCGTTACGATTCTTCGTAAAATGGGGTCATGCTGTCCCAGAATTCCGGTTCACTGCAGCCGATGCAGGGGTGACCGGCCTGGATGGGAAAGCTGGTGCCGTTATTAAACTTGACGGTGGGGCAGTTATTGTAGGTCTCAGGCCCCTTGCAGCCCATCTGGTAGAGGCAGTATCCCAACTCTTCTTCTTTTGAGCCGAATTCCTCCACAAAGTTGCCCTCTTCATAATGATGGAGCCGGGGGCAGTTGTCGTGGACGGTCTCACCATAGGCGAACATGGGCCTGTCGTAATCGTCCAGTTCCATGGGTTCATTGTTCAGGTATTTAACAATGGTGCCCAGAAGGTTCATGGGGTTGGTGGGGCAGCCGGGCAGGTTGATGGTCTTTACGCCGATGGCGTCTTTGACCCCCTTGTAGCCGCCGGGATTGGGTTCTGCCGCGGGCAGGCCGCCGTATGCGGAGCAGGTGCCAAGCGCAATGACGGCGGCGCTGTGGGGAATAACCTCTTTTGCTATTTCAAGGAAGGTCCGTCCGCCCACCTTGCCGTAGGCGCCGTTGTATGCCGTTGCAATTGACCCTTCAACCACGCAGACGAATTTCCCATCGTATTTTTTTACTGCGTTGTGAAGGTTTTCTTCGGCCTGGTGGCCCGAGGCCGCCATGATGGTTTCATGGTATTCAACGGAAATGGTTTCAAGGATGAGGGCCCCCACATCAGGGGTACGCAAAAAGGCTTCGGAGCACCCGGTGCATTCACCGAAGTGGAGCCAGACAACCGCCGGCCGCTGGGCCGCCGCCTTTTCTATTTTTTCAGCTACCTGCCCCACGCAGGAGTAGGAGAGGCCCATGGTTGCGGTCAGGGCTGTGCAATACTTTAAAAAGTCCCTCCGGCTCACCCCTTTTTTTTCCAGGGTCTCATAAAATTCTGTGGTTTTTTGTGTCATCACACCTCCATAGGAATTATGATTTCTTATCATAGTTAACTGCCAAGTCTTACATAGAGCCTGGGCCCCGGTGAGGCAAATTGATTGTTCTGATCGAAATTTCAAAAGGGATAGATGATCTCAATCGCTGGTGTAAAGGGGCTCCCAAGACGCCACCACGGTGTCCAGGCCTTGGGCGGGGAGGGCTCGCCATCCCCGTTCAAGACCGGGTTTGCGGCAACTTTCGTTAATTTTAGGGTGGTGCCTTTTCGAGTTCAAGGCGATACAAATAGATCGCATGTGTTCACTTTATTCATTCTTTTGTATAATTAAATTGACATAATGGTCATTATAATATACATGGTCCTGTCATGAATGAATGCAGAAATTTTGACTTTTCCATTGTTCGGAGCCTCCGCATGAAGCGGGGGATAACCGCTGAAGCGCTGGCAAACCAAGCCAATATCACCCGGGCAACCGTTGTCAAACTTGAATCGGGAAAGGGCAATCCCACCGTGGAAACCCTCAACGCCATCGGAAAGGTGTTCGGACTCACCGCAAGCCAGCTGATCCAGATGGCCGAGACCGGTGGCGCCGAATCCGGCCGCACCGCCCCCTATGACCGGGACGGATTCAAAGGGGTTCATATCTCCTTTCCCGGCTTTGAGGCCTTTCACCTCAAGGCGCCAAAGGGGTGCCGGTCGGTGTCGGTTCCGGAACTCCATGACCATACCGCCGAGATCTGCCTGGTGACATCGGGCAGGCTGAGGATCTCCGTCATGGGAACGGCCAGGGAACTGGGCCCCGGAGAGGCCCTCCGGTTCAAGGCACTGCATGAGCATGAACTAGAAATTATGGAAGATGCACAGCTATTGCTGATCCACCATCTTCTGACCTGATCCGGTGCGCCCCCGCAGTATGGGGGCAGGGGCACGGGGCAGATATATTAAGATTAAGGCCACGAAGGTCCTTACCTGCAAAACGCGGGTATGCCTCGCGGCCTTTTTTTATGGGCCGGTCAGGTCGCTGAATCAATAATGATTGAACCTAAAGGAGATTCCTGATGAACCTGTTGAAACATGCTGCACTCCCGGCCTGCCTGCTCCTTTTCTGGACCCTGCCCGGCCTGGCCCAACAACCTGCAGACGAAAATGTTACGGAATTGGAACCCATGGTGGTTTCAGACAAAGCGGACAGGACCGACCCCGAGGCCCTGGTCGTGGATATAAAGAAAATCCAAACCCCGCTTCCCAGCGGCAATATCCTGGACACCATGGCCAGTGAAGCCGGTGTACAGATCCGCCGGACCAGCCAGTCCGGCACCGGCTCCGGCGCCCTGAGGGTGAGGGGATTCGACGAGACCCGCCTGAGTGTCAGGCAGAACGGGATCCCCCTGAACCGGGACGGCTCCTATGGCAACGGCGCCGTGGACTGGGGGGCCTTTTCGGCGGAATCCCTGGAATCCGTGGAAATTTTCAAGGGCGCCTGCCCGGCAAAATACGGAAACACCCTGGGCGGGGTGGTCAACCTTAAAACCCGGCAGCCGGACACCACCCCGGTCACCCAGGTCAGCCTCACCGCCGGCAGCCTGGATACCCTCAATGCCGGTGTTGCCCATGCATGGAAAAAGGGAAATTGGGGCTGGAGCGTATCCGCCGGACACTATGAGACCGACGGATACCTGAGAAACAACTTTATGGATCGGGACCGGGGCACGGCCCGGATTTCCCTGGACCTGCCCGGGGAGTGGGAAGCCGGGACCGCCGTGGATTTTTCCAGAACCGAAAACGGCAATCCCGTATACAACCGTACGGACAGCGCCTATTACGATCCCAATTCCCCCCTGGCCGATGAAAAGGAACTGCGGGGGCCGGGGATCAGTTCCCGGCTCATCAACGGGGCCCAGGCATGGGGGGAGGGCTCTTTCACCGAGGACAAAAGCTGCGATCTCACCGCCTGGGTGGCCCGCAATACCCAGGCCGGCAGCTTCAGGATTGAGGGGCGCCTCTGGAATCAGGAGAGTGTGGAAACCTATTATGACGCCGCAGACCGGAACAAGAAAATCTATGAGCGGGAAACCGATGCCGAAGACAACAACTGGCTGCTTTCCGCTGCCTTTTCAAGGAGGTTGGGGGACCACCTCCTTGAGCTGGGCGGGGAAACCAGCAGCCACGGCTGGGGCGAGCAGCGGGTAAAGTATATCGATACCGCCTATTTCAACGGATCCATTAATTTTTTCAGATTTATCCGGGATGGTTTTTTGGGCCAGGAGGATATCATGGCCTATCATGCCCTCTACGTCCAGGATACCTGGCAGGTGATGGACCGGATCAGCCTGGAGCTGGGCCTGAGGCAGGAGTGGTTCCGGGCGGATTCCATCAACCCGGATGCATTC
This sequence comes from Desulfobacter sp., assembly GCA_028768525.1. Lineage (NCBI taxonomy): Bacteria > Pseudomonadati > Thermodesulfobacteriota > Desulfobacteria > Desulfobacterales > Desulfobacteraceae > Desulfobacter > Desulfobacter sp. Next base: position 4,627,611 of record CP054837.1, read on the forward strand.
GGCTTTACCTGGGCCACCGGGGTGTCGGACCTCAGCGAAACCCATACCGACCCCAGGCTGGCCCTCACCTTCACCCCCTGGGAAAAGACCCGCATCACCGCAAGGTTCGGCATCGCCCACCGCTATCCCACCTCGCCGGAATATTTCTGGTGGTACCTCAACAACGCCACCAACTATTTTAATACGGATTTCAATTCCGAACGGGCCCTCCAGTACGAACTGGGGCTGGACCAGACCTTTGACAACGACCTGACCCTCTTTGTCCGTGGGTACTACTACGATATCAAGGACTATATCTCCTCCGTCTCGGTCCCGGGGGTGGGATCGGTTTTCTACAATATCGACACGGTCGAAATCAAAGGCCTTGAGGCCGGCTTCAGCTTTCCCTTGCCCCTTCACCTCACCCTCTGGGCCAATGCCACCTGGCAGGAGGGGGACAAATCCGGCGATCCCTGGGATGCGGGCAATGCCATGTCCCGGCAGCTTGCCGATCTGCCCGAAATCATGGTCAACGCCGGCCTGACCCTGGACGACGGAGGCCCCTTTTCGGCCCGGCTCTGGATCAACCACGTGGATGAGCGGGAGCATTATAGCGGCAGCACCCTCACCACCCTTTCCGCCTACACCCTGGTCAACCTGTCGGCCCAATACCGGATATACCAGAGCAAGACCACCACCGCCGACCTGGTGGCGGCCGCCGAAAATATCCTGGACGAGGACTACCAGGAAAAACAGGGGTATCCCATGGCCGGTGCAACGGTCCTGGCCGGTGTCAGGTTCTCTTTTTAATCACCCCCAATTCAGTTGAAAGGAAGACTAAAGTGAAACCCTTATCTCTTTTCTGGATACTTATTTTTCTGGTTACCGCCGCCGTTCCGGCTGCCTTGCCGAGTTCCGGTATGGCTGCCGGGGCTAGTGATCTGGCAGCCCTGGGACAGGAGGCGGTAATTGCCGCAAAGACGGCCCTTGCCCCCCACCCCATCGATGCCTGCATCACCAATGCGGGATCGGCATCTTTTGAAAACAGGCCCGCCTGCCTGCTCCTTGATATTTTAGCCGGGCAGACCAATGCCAGCCCGGGCCGGGGCTCGCTGTTGTCTGTCCACGGCAGCTGGGCGGATGCGCCCTGGGCCGCTTTTATCAGCCGCCCCTCCCCGGAGGAACTGCTCATGGTTCTGGTCCGGATCCGTCCCGGGGGCACCACCCTTGCCGGGCCCCTTGACGTCAGGGTGACGGCGGGCACGGAGTTTGGCCCCTTTAAGGCCGCCCTGGGCAAAGATGCCTTTTCCCTGGTCACCCTGGCCAACGGATGGGCGGACGGCGTGCCTGCCGGACTCATGGCCGGCAGCCTCTACCACGACCACCTCTGCTGCGGGGTCTCCACCGGCTACCTGACCACCCGGTTCATCCTGGACCGGTTTCCCCTGTCCGGCGGCCAGTCCTACATTTATATCGGTGTCCCGGCCTGGTGCCAGGATGATTTGATCATGACCGCCCTGAACCTGACCCCGGGCAAGCACGGATATGTGACCATGAACTACCCCTGGAACCGTCCCTGGCAGAGCTCAGGGGGCAGTTACAAAAACCTGGGGGGCATCATCATCCGCCGGGAGGGCAGGGGGCAGGGGGGAGAGGCCTGGGTCCTTTCCTATAACTGGCGCCCGGAGGACTTTAAGGCCTTTGCCGGGATCGGCGACGGTCCCCTGGACTGGAAGAACAAGCCCTGGCTCCACGTTCTGTACAACCGGTTCCTGGCAACCCGCCTGGACCGGCCCCAGGACTTTGTTTCCGTGCTCAAGCACCGGCGGCTTGACACCGCCGGCCAGATCGACCAATTGATCCGGCTGGGGGCCAATCCCCTTGAAATTCTGCTGGGGGAGGATCCCGGCTGGAATTCCCCCGGGCCCGTTAAATCCAAACCTGAGAAGAAAGGATAAACCATGCTCTTTAAACCCTTCATGCGGGAGGGCTTCATGCCCCTGCCCGTCACCTTTGTCTCCTCCATCAGTGCCGACGGGATTCCCAATATCGCGCCCTACTCCTGTGTCATGCCGGTGCTGCGGCCCCTGGATCTGATCTGCCTGGCCTCGGCAGAAAAGCGGGACACCCTGGCCAATATCCGGGAAACCGACGAATTCGTGGTCAATCTGGTGGGAGAGCAGTTTACGGATAAAGTGATCCCAACGGCCCGGTTTTCTATACCCGAAGAGAACGAGTTTGAACTGGCCGGATTAAGCCAGAAACCCTCGGAAGAGATCCGCCCGCCGGGCATAGCGGGGGCCTACGCCTGGATGGAGTGCCGGCTGGCCGGGTTCCACCGGGGAGAGGGGTATACCCTGGTCATGGGGAAGGTGGTCCGGCTGGAGGTGGACGACGCCTGCCTGACCCCGGATGGCAGTTTGGATCTTGACAGGGCCAGGCCCCTGATGATGACCGGCAGCAAAAAAGGGATGCACTATTGCTCGGCCGCAGATTTGGGCCGGCTGGATCCCTTCGGCGCCATGTTTCCGGACGGCAGGGATCCTTTGGCAAAGACATATGAAGAGAAGTAATTCCGTCACAGGCCGGCCCCGTTAAAAAGGGGCCGGCCTTAGCGGCGTTTAAACAACGGGCCGGGTGAAAAGCCCGGCTCGTTCCACGATTTCGGGCACCTTTTCCTCCCATTCAATGGCCATGATGTGGAAACCGGCCACCCCGTCCACCTGTGCAAGTTCCTGGATATGCTCGATGCAGATCTCGATGCCCTCCTGGGCCTGCTTCTTTTTATCCACGGACCCCAGGCGGCGGATGATCTCGTCGGGTACATCCATGCCCGGGACCTTGTTTTTCATGTACTTGGCCATGCCCACGGATTTCATGGGGGTCATGCCGGCCATGATGAAGGCCTTTTCGCTCAGTCCCCGGTCACATGCCCGCCGCATCCACTCCTTGAACTTGTCGATATTGTAGATGCACTGGGTCTGGATGAACTGGGCGCCGCAGGCGATTTTTTTGGCCAGCCGCGGGATGCGGATCTCAAAGGGATCGGCAAAGGGGTTGGCGGCCGCGCCCACGAAGATGGCCGGGGGGCGCTTGATTTCATCACCGCCCAAAAATTTGCCCTCATCGCGCATGTGGCAGGCGGTCTGGACCAGCTGCATGGAGTCCAGGTCGTGGACATTCTGGCCCTGGGGGCAGTCCCCGAAGCTTTGGTGGTCGCCTGACAGGCAGAGCATGTTGGGGATGTTAAATGATGCGGCCCCAAGGATATCGCTCTGCAGGGCCACCCGGTTCCGGTCCCGGGTGACCATCTGGAGGACCGGCTCAATGCCCTCCTGTTTGAGATGGATGCAGGCCGCCAGGGAGCACATCCGGGTCATGGCGGTCTGGTTGTCCGTCACGTTTACCGCATCCACATAATCTTTGATCAGGCGGCCCTTCTCCCGGATGGCGGACGGATCGCTGCCCCTGGGGGGGCCGCATTCCGATGTCACCGCCATCTGTCCGGATCTCAGTACCCGTGCAAGTCTGCTTGAAGCTGTCCCGTTTTCATTCATAGTTGTATGTCCTCCCGGGTAATGGTTCTGGGGCCGCCGGCCCTGTCCGTTGACCAGTCCTTGATGGGGGCGACCTGCTCGTAATCTTCCAGCCTTCCCAAAGCCTTAAGCCGGTCGATGATGAGCTGCCAGGCGCAGTCCGTATCCGGCCCCAGCTCGCATTTGCCGTTGGCGGATCCGCCGCAGGGACCGTTCATCACCCGTTTGGCGCACCGGGAGACCGGGCAGATGCCGCCGGTTCTGGCCAGCACACATGACCCGCAGGCCTGGCACCGTTCCGTCCACAGCCCCCGCTCTTCGTTGGCGCCCAGGCAGACCGTGTCCACCCCGGGCAGCAGGGGGGTGGCCGTGTAAGTCTCCGCTGCGAACTGGACCCCCACGCCGCAGGCAAGGGAAAGTACGGCATCGTAATTATGGATGCGGCCCCTGATTTCCTCTAAATACTCCCGGTCGCACTGCCGTTCCAGGGTGGCCTTGCCAAAGGTTTTTGCCTTGCCCCGGGCCTGGTAGTGCAGGGTCAGGGCCGAGGCCAGGATCTCCACCTCCTTTTTACCTCCGGCTTCGCACACGGTGACGCATTCGTTGCACCCGAGAATCAAAATCCGGTCATAGGGATCGATTTCGGTGATGATTTCCTCAACGGGCTTTTTTCGTGCAATGATCATGGGATCTCCTTTCTTAAACCCTCAGGCTGCGGTTTCCGACGCGGGAGTGCAGGAACGGGGGATGGGGGTGGGGCCCAGTGCCTGTATCTGCTCGGTCATTTGTGATGCGATTTCTGCGAATCTGGGGCCCATGGCTGAGGATAGGTTGAACATCTCCACCCGGTCCGGGTCCATGCCGATTTTTTTCAGCAGGTGTTTGATCCGGTCAATCCTTGACCGGGCCTTGAGGTTCCCTTCCAGAAAATGGCATTCCCCTTCCAGGCAGCCGGCGATCATGACCCCGTCGGCGCCTTCCTCCAAGGCCCTGAGCACGTGGATGACATCAATCCGCCCCGTGCAGGGCACCTGGATGATCTTGATATTGGACGGATAGGACAGCCGCATGGAACCGGCCAGGTCTGCGGCCGCGTAGGCGCAGTATTTACAGCAGAAACCGACGATCCGGGGCTCAAATTTTTCTGACATATTCCCTCCTTTATCTATGCAGACCAGCGTTATGCAAATTAATCTTTATGCAATCAATTTTTATGCAAAATCAATTTCCTGCACACCAATTCAGGCAAACAGGGCCTTTGCCTTTTCGTTTATCTGGGTATCCGTAAAATGGTTCAATGTGATGATCTTGGCCGGGCATTCGGCCGCGCAGACCCCGCAGCCGTGGCAGAGCGCCGGTTCGATCATGGCGGCGCCGTTTACCACCCTGGGCACCCCGTAGGGGCAGGAGCGCACGCAGACCAGGCACCGGGCGCATTTGTCCGGATCGCTGTTTTCGGCCACCACCCCGCCCACCAGGATGTGATCCTTTGAGAGCACCGTGGCCGCCCTTGAAGCGGCGGCATTGCCCTGGGCTGAGGATTCGTCCAGGGATTTGGGATAGTGGGCCAGTCCCGCCAGAAAGATCCCCTCCGAGGCAAAGTCCACGGGCCGCAGCTTGGCATGGGCCTCATTGAGGAACCCGTCGGCGTTGATGGGCACCTTGAACAGATCGAATAGTTCCTTGTTTTCGTTGGGAATGACGGCTGCGGCCAGGACCAGGGCGTCGGGTTCCAGCAGGATCTCCCGCCCCAGGATCTTGTCCTCCACCGCGACCTCTATCCCGCCGTCCTGGCTTTGGGTCACCTTTGGGGGATTGTCCTCGTCGTAGCGGATGAAGATCACCCCGGCCTGCCTGGCCCGGGTATAAAGCGCCTCCCTTGTGCCGTAGGTCCTGATATCCCGATAGAGCACGAATACGGCCATCTCCGGGTTGGCCGCCTTGAGCTTCAGGGCCTTGACCATGGTGTTGGTGCAGCAGATCTTGGAGCAATAGGGCCGCTTTTCATTCCTTGAGCCCACGCACTGGATGAAGACCATGGCCCTGGCCTTGAATATGCCGGACTCAGGATCGGCCAGTTCCCGGTTCAGGTCCAGGTGGGTGAATACTCGTGGGTGGCCGCCGTAGAGGTATTCTTCGGGCTGGTATTCATGGCCGCCCGTGGCCAGGACCGTGGCGCCGTGGGAGAGGGTGACCGAGGCGGCTTTCTTGTCCGGGCCGGCCACAAGGATCCTGGTGGAGAAATTGCCCATGATGCCGGAGGTTTCCACCACCTCTACGTTGAGGTGGGCATGGATTTTTGCATGGGACCGGACCCTTTGGATGAGGCTGTCAAGGTAGGGCGGTACGGCTTCACCGCTGGCTGTGGTCAGCAGGTGGCGGGCCACCCCGCCAAGGTGGTCCTCCCGTTCCACCAGGAACACCTCAAATCCCTGGTTTGCAGCGGAGAGGGCCGCTTCCATGCCGGCGGCGCCTCCGCCCACCACCAGCAGGGCCCGCACCACGTCAAGGGGCGTCTGGTAGAGGGGTTCGATCCAGTTGGCCTTGGCCACGGCCATGGAGACCAGTTCCTTGGCCTTCTGGGTGGCAAGGTCGGGATTGTTCATGTGGACCCAGGTGTTCTGGTCCCGGATATTGGCCATTTCAAAGAGGTATTTGTTCAGCCCCGCCTCCCGGATGGTCTCCTGGAAGAGGGGCTCGTGGGTCCGGGGAGAGCAGGAGGCCACCACCACCCGGTTGATCTCATGCTCCTTTATCACCGCTTTCATCTTGTCCTGGGTGTCCTGGGAGCAGGTGAAAAGGTTGTCCTCCACATGGACCACGTTGGGCAGGTCCCTTGCAAATTCCCGTACCGCCGGGACATCGGCGATTCCCCCGATGTTGATGCCGCAGTTGCAGACAAAGACCCCGATCCTGGGGGCCTGGCCCGATACGTCGATTTCCGGGGGCAGTTCCCGGGTCCGGGTCAGGGTGTGGCGGACAGGGGCCAGGGTGGCGGCGGCAGCGGCCGCCGCAGCCGATGCCTCCATGACGGACTGGGGAATATCCTTGGGCCCCTGGAAGACCCCGCAGGTAAATATGCCGGGCCGGGTGGTCTCTATGGGGGAGAGGTCCGCTGTGGCGGCAAACCCGTATGGGTTGACTTCAATTTCCAGGGCCTCGGCCAGGCTGCGGTTCTCCTCACCCGACACCAGGCCCACGGAGAGGACCACCATGTCAAAGGTCTCCTGGGCAAGATTCCCCTCCTCGGTGACATACCGGAGCAACAGATTGCCGCTTTCATCCGCCTCTTCCACCGTATGGACCCGGGATCTGACAAACCGGACCCCGTGGTCGTTCCTGGCCCGAAGGTAATATTTATCGAACTCTTTGCCAAAGGTCCGCATGTCCATGAAAAAGACGGCGGTGTCCAGGGGCCCGGGGCTGTGCTCCTTGGCGATCACGGTCTGTTTCACCGCATACATGCAGCAGACCGAGGAGCAGTACCCGTTGTCGCAGGTGTTGAGGTCCCTTGAGCCCGTGCATTGGAGCCAGGCGATTTTTTTGGGCTCGGCATGGTCCGAGGGCCGGACCAGATGGCCCTGGAAGGGGCCCGAGGCCGACAGGATCCGCTCGAACTCAAGGCTGGTCACCACATTGGGATGGGCGGCATAATTATAGGGCGCATGGGGGGCGGGGTCAAAGGGCTTAAACCCCGGGGCGGCGATGAGGGCGCCCACCTTGATCTGCTCTGCCCGGGGCTGCATGAAATGGTCCACGGCCCCGGCCACGCAGGCGTCCACGCATTGGTAGCATTCCGAGCAGATCCCGCAGGACAGGCACCGGGACGCTTCCAGTTCCACCTGTTCCTGGTTCAGTCCCGCCGTCACTTCATTGAAATTGTCCTCCCGTTCCGCGGCCGGCAGCCGCCGGGGGGCCGCCCGGTCAATCCTGGTCACCTCGCTGATATCCGGCTTTTCAAAGGGCCAGTCTTTTTCCCGTCCTTCTTTTAAATCCAGCCCGTTGACAAAGCGGTGGATGGATTCGGCTGCCCGTTTCCCTGAGGCCACGGCATCCACCACGGATTTGGGGCCGTAAAAGGCGTCTCCCCCTGCAAATACCCAGTTGATGGGGGTCTGAAGTGTTATTGGATCGGCCTCGTAACCGCCGGGGCGGGTCAGGGCAATCCGTTCCCTGTCGGCAAATTCGGTCTCAGGGGACTGGCCGATGGCAACGATCACGGTATCGGCGTCGTGGGAGGCGAGCTTGCAGTCGTCAAACCGGGGATTGAACCGGCCCTCTTCGTCAAACACGGCCGTACATTCCTGGAAGTCCACCGCGGCCACACAGCCGCCGTCGCCGTGGAAGCGGATGGGACCCAGGGAGTTGACGATCTTCACCCCTTCCTCCAGGGCTTCCTCGATTTCATAATCCCAGGCCGGCATTTCATCCCGTTTTTCCAGGCAGACCATGGTCACCTCTTCTGCCCCCAGGCGACGGGCGGTGAGGGCCACGTCAACGGCCACGTTGCCGCCGCCGATGACAAGTGTCCTGCCGGAAATTTTCCGGGCCTTGCCCAGGGCGGCGTCCCTTAAGAATTCTGTCCCCATGAGCACCCCCTCAAGGTCTTCGCCCTTGACGTTGAGGCGGCGGGCCCCGTGGAGCCCCGTGGCCATAAACAGGGCCGAATAACCGTCGGATTTCAGGCTTTCCAGGGTGATGTCTTTCCCGAATTCAACGCTGGTCCTGATCTCAACGCCCAGGCGTTCGATGAGGTCGATCTCTTTTTCAAGTTCGGCCTTGGGCAGCCGGTACTCGGGGATGCCCACGGCCATCATGCCTCCCTTTACGGGCAGTTTTTCAAAGACCGTGACCCCGTATCCTTTCTGGGCCAGGAACCAGGCCGCGGTGAGGCCGGCCGGACCCGCCCCGACCACGGCGATTTTTTCCTCCCGGTTGCCCCGGATGTCGGGAAGCCAGGGGGAGTCCGAAGCCAGATCCAGGTCGGCCAGGTAGCGGTGAAGGTGTTGGATGGCCAGGGGCTGGTCTGCATCGCCCCTGGTACAGACAGACTCACAGGGATGATGGCAGACGCGCCCGCATGAGCCCGGGAAGGGATGGTCGGATTTAAAGAGTTGGAGGGCCTCATGGAATTTGCCCTGGTTCATCAGGGCGATGAACCCCTGGACGGATACATGGGCCGGGCAGGTGGCCTTGCAGGGGGCCGTGGACCGTTTGTCCACGGCAAAGGCGCCGGGCATGCCCTGGGGATAGAGCTTGAAGATGGCCTTGCGCTTGGAAAGATTCTGGTCAAAGCTGTTGTCCACCTCCACCGGGCAGGCCTTGGCGCATTCCCCGCAGGCCGTGCATTTGTCCGGATCCACGTACCGGGCCTTTTTTTCAAGGGTGACGGTGAAATCCCCTGCCTCCCCGTCCACGGCGGTGACCCGGGAGAGGGTATGAAGATCAATGTTTAAGTGGCGCCCGGCCTCCACCAGCTTGGGTGAGATGACGCACATGGCGCAGTCGTTGGTGGGAAAGGTTTTGTCCAGCTGGGCCATGGCCCCGCCGATCTGGGGCTGTTTTTCAACCAGGTGGACTAAAAATCCGGAATCGGCCAGATCCAGAGAGGCCTGGATGCCGGCGATCCCCGAGCCGATAACCATAACAGAACCCGCAAGATTCTTTTTTTCCATAAGTATCGTCCGTTTTTAAGGTTTATGGGAACCGGAAGGGGATCTTTCCGCCTTCCGGATGTCGGTTCAACCATGTTCGGGTGATACGTGGAAACCCTGTGAGATCAGTGGTGGGAGGGCAAGGGTAGAGGGTGTCCTTTTAGCCGGCGGAGCAAAGTCCTGAAAAGACCCGCCGCAGATCTTCCTGGGAAATATCGGAAAATAAGGCGGTATCGTCAAAACCTTGGTCCGCGTCCGGCAATATTGTTTTTTCAGCAGGGCGGGCGGCAGCCGCAATCACCTTGAAGGTGTCGGCTTCCAGGGTTGTTTTATGGGGTTTCTTCCGGGTATGGTGATCCAGCCAGGCGTCGCAGCTGTCGTGATCCCCCACAAACATGATGTGGATGTCGGGTTTCTCTTTGATGCAGATGAGACGGAATCCCGATCCCAGGTTAAACTTTAAACTGTTCTTAAGCCGTCTGTCGGCCCGTGGCTTCATCAGGCCGCAGCTTGTAGGCGTTATTCCCTGGACCAGCCTGTCGATAATCTCTCTGGCCCGCTGCGCAGCAATGGCCGGAGCATCTGCCCGGCCGTTGCTTTGGCGCATCATGTCGGTCAACTGGCGTTCAATCTTAGAATAGACGTGAACCTGTGCCGCCATTTTTGCCTCCTAAATGGGGTTAGTAGTGCCTCGAAAACCAGGAAATTTTTCCGAGTACGAGGCGGACAAAAATTTTAACCGGAGGAATACATGACGTATTTCGAGGATTAAAATTTCTGCCCAACGAAGTAATCGGGAACATTTACGGTTTTCGCTAATTGCCGCAGCAGGATCCTGTGCTGCCGCAGGACCCGCATCCCCCGCCCAGTTCCAGGCTGGACGTCAGGTTAAAGCCCATGCCGGTATGGTCCACCTCAACCGGTGAGGCCTGTTCCAGCAGTTTTTTATCCATGATGTAATCGATGCCGTCGTGGGTGAAGACCGCATCATTCTCCGTGGCCTGGTCCAGGGCCATGGCCAGGCTGGGGCCGCCGCAGCCGCCGTTATTGATGAAAATCCTCACCGGCTCGACTTCCTTGCCTTCAAAATAGGCCTTCACCTGTTCCTGGGCTGATGGTGTTACTGTGATCATATCTTCTCCTATGGTTTCATTCCTTTTGTTTGTGGTTTTGCGCTTGAATGAAAACTTGCCCATATACAAGGCGCAAGAAAGTTTGAAACCGGAGCGTACTGGAGTACGTGAGGATTTTAAACTTTTGCAGCAACGAAGTAGATGGGTGAGTTTTCATTTAAGACCTTAAAATTCGCCTGGGGTTTTATTCAGCTCCGCCAGGGTAAAGACCGGGCCGTCGTGGCAGACCAGCTCCCGGCCGATATTGCAGCGGCCGCACATGCCGATTCCGCATTTCATCCGGTTTTCAAGGCTCATGAGGATGGCCTCGTCGGCATATCCCAGCTCCTTGAGCACCGGCCGTGTAAATTTGATCATGATGGGCGGGCCGCAGACAATGGCCACCGAGTCGGCATCTGCCCTGGGCGCGCATTTTTCAGTGATGGCCGGGACAAAACCGGTATGGTAGGCCCAGTCCGGGTCATCCGTGCCGTCCACGGTGATGTGGACGTTGATGTCGTCGCGTTTTTCCCAGGCCTCCAACTCCTCCCGGTAGAGCAGCATGCCCGGGGTCCTGGCCCCGTACACCACGTCGATGTTTTTGAACCGGGAGCGGTTTTCGGGCTGGAGCATCATCTCGATGGTGGACCTCAGGGTTGTAAAGGCGAATCCGCCGCCCACGATGAGGATGTTTTTGCCTTCCAGCTCATCCATGGGAAAGCCGTTGCCCATGGGGCCCCTTAGCCCCATGACCTCACCCTCCTTCATGTTGTGCAGGTGGCCTGTGACCTTGCCCGTTTTGAAAACGGTGAATTTCACCAGGGGCTTTTCCGTGGGGGAGGAGGCGATGCCGATGGGGATCTCGCCCACGCCCTGGATGGACAGCATGCCGAACTGGCCGCAGTTGAAGTCGAAGGCCTTTTCGTCCCCGGGGGAATCAAATTCAAAGGTAAAGGTCTTGAGGCTCTTGTCCTCGGTTTCCGTCCGGATATTTTTGATGGTCACGGGATAGGGCTTATAGGGGTTTTTCATGAGGCCACCTCCTTTGCGCCGCAGGTCTCGTTCATCACCGCCATGACCTTGCGGATATCGATGCCGGAGGGGCACCCCTCAATACAGCGGCCGCAGCCCACGCACATGATGCCGGCATCGTACTTGTCGGCAAAGTATTTGAGCTTGTGCATGAACCGGTTCCGGAACCGCTTGTATCCTTCCTGGCGGGGATTGTGGCCCGAGGCATGGACCGAGTAGAGGTCGGTCATGCAGGAATCCCAGAGGCGCAGTCTCACCCCCTCATCCCCCTGTACCTCGTCCTGGATGTCAAAGCACCAGCAGGTGGGGCAGGCATAGGTGCAGGCCCCGCAGTTGATGCAGGAAAAGGAAAGGGCCTCCCAATGATCGGCTTCGTAGAGGTCCAGGGTGTCCGCCCCGAGGATGCGGCCAAAGGAGGGGGCGGCGTCCACCAGGCTTTCGGCCTCTTTCTTCATGGCGGTCAGCTGCTTTTTGATTTCCGGCCCGCCGGGCTTGAAGCAGGCGGCGGAGGCAAATTCCTTTCCCTTTTTGGTGATGACTTTTCCGATAAAGGCATCCCCTGCATCGGCCAGAAGGATATCCAGGCCGGTTTCGTCAAAGGGGCCGGTGCCGCAGGCCGTGGAGAAGTTGGTGTCAGCAGGGCGTGTATCGGCAAGGCCGATCCTCACCATCTGCTCGTACCGCCGAAGGAAAAAGGGGTCCTTGTAATCCTTGGAATCGAAGTTGAGTTTAAGCAGGTCAAAGGCCTTGGCGTCGTAGGGCCTTATGCCCACCACGGCAATGGGGGATTCTTTAAAGGAACCGGCCTCCATAAAGGGGGCGTCCACACTGCCGTCGTCCCTTTTTTTGGGCACCTTGAAGTGGAACATGGGTTCGGCCTGGGGAAAGAGCAGGGCCTTGGGAGAGAGGCGTGTACGGGTATATTCAAGATCCGGGCACTGGTCTTTTGCCAGGCAGCAAAAGGTATGGCCCTGACGATTTCCGGACTTGTCAGGGACCGGGCCGGCAAGGGTGTAGCTTTTTGCTGCCCTTGCCATGGCGGCCTCAAGATCCTGTTTTTTGAGTATGATATAATTCATTTGATATCCTTAAATCAATTTGAAAGCACGCTTACATGATGAAGTCTTCAGGGTCCTTGAGGTCGAACCGGTCCAGGGGCGGACGCAGGGAAAGATCCATGCCCGTCTCCCAGCCATAGGCTGTTTTCGCATCCTTAATGGTCTTCCGGGTAAAGGTGCGGACCGGGATGTCCATGGGACAGGCCGCCTCGCAGGCCCCGCAGTCGGTGCACCGGCCGGCGTCGTGGAAGGCCCGTACCAGGTGGTAGGTCATGACATCCGTGGGGGCCACGGTCTTGCCCACCCACTGGGGCCTGGATTCGTCCACAAAACAGGTGGGGCAGTAACAGAGGGGACAGGCATTCCTGCAGGCATAACACCGGGTGCAGGCCGAGAGCATCTCCTTGAAATGGATCTCTTTTGCCTCGGGCGTCATGGCCTCTAGGGCGGCGACATCCTCAAAACGGCTTTCGTCCAGGGAAAGTTCCGCCACGGGTTTCCCTGCCATTATATCCGAAATCACCGGATTTCTGCTGATGCAGGTGCGGCAGTTGTCCTGGAGGGTATCCTCTCCGGTAAGGCCTGCTGCGGCCTTGGTCTTATCGGCCATGCCGGTGCAGGGGAGCCCGATGATGTATACCTGATCCCGGGAGTACCTGTTCTCCTGGATCTGGGTGACCATGTTCCGGCTGTCGCAGCCCTTGGCCGTGACCGCGACTTTTTTATGGGTTTTGAACAGTTCAGGGGTGAGGTAAACGGCCAGGTTCATCCGACAGTTGGTGTTGAAGACCAGTTGCTCGGCATCCTGGGCCGTCCGGGCCAGGAAGGGTTCGGTCATATGGGCCAGGCTGCCCTGGCGGTATCCGATGATTGCGTCCACCTTTCCCTTTGCCAGGAGATCCTTTGCGATTCTTTTGATTTTCATCTCCATCAGGCCACCTCCGGCAGTTTTTTGATCAACCGTTTGGCCGGCCCCAGGGCTCTGACTTTTTCGATGACGGTGTTGGCCGTGTCAGCGAATTTGACGCCCTCGGCGGAGGAAATCCAGGAGAACTGGATCCGGTCCGGCTCAAGGCCGGTGTATTCCAGAAGCTCCTTGAGCAGGAAAAATTTTCTGCGGGCGTAGTAGTTGCCCTCTATATAATGGCAGTCTCCGGGATGGCATCCGGAGATCCAGACGCCGTCGGCGCCGTTGCGGATGGCATGGATGATCATTTTGGCGGACACCCTGCCCGAGCAGGGAATCCTGACAATACGCATATTGGGCGGGTACTGAAAGCGGCTGACGCCGGCCAGGTCCGCTGCCCCGTAGGAGCACCAGTTGCACAGGAAGGTGACGATTTTAGGTTGGAATTCGTTCATCTATTATCTCCGTTAAATGGCATGGTCAACCATGGCCATAATCTGTTCTTCTTCAAATCCCGCAAGGCCCGCCGCACCGGACCGGCATGAGGATACGCATACGCCGCAGCCCTTGCAGAGCACCGGGTTCACGGCGACCTTGCCCGCATCCCGTCCCTCTTCCATAAAGGAGGGGGCGTTGTAGGGGCAGACCGTGACGCAGACGCCGCAGGACGAACACTTTGAGGGATCCACGTGGGCGGTGTTGCCAAGGGTCCGGATTTCGGTCTTGGCAAAGAGCCGGCAGACACCCGAGGCGGCCGCCTGGGCCTGGGCGATGGATTCGTCAATGGGTTTGGGGTAATGGGCCAGGCCCGCCAGGAATACCCCGTCCACGGCAAAGTTGGAGGGGGCCAGCTTGACATGGGCCTCGGCAAAGAAGCCGTCGCTGTCCCTGGGCACCTTGAACATCTTGGCCAGGGTGTCGTCCCCGGCAGCCACGGCCGCGGAGGCCAGGACCACAAGGTCGGTGTCGATGGCCACCGGTGCCTGGAGGACATGATCGGTGACTTCGATGCTGATTTGTTTGTCCTGGATGCTGACCTTTGGCTTGTCCTCAGCCCCATAGCGGATGAAGATCACGCCCAGTTCCCGTGCCTTCTGGTAGAGGTTCTCCTTTTCCCCGTAGGTCCGGATGTCCCGGTAAAGGATGAAGACGTTCATTTCGGGACTGGCCTCTTTTAAGTGGATGGCCGAGGAAACCGAATGGGTGCAGCAGATCCTGGAGCAATAGGGGCGGTCCTTTTCCCGTGAGCCCACGCACTGGATAAATACGGCGGTTTTGGCATCCCTGACCCGGGGCTCTTTGTCCATGATCCGGCGGTCCAGTTCAAGGCCGGTGATAATGCCGGGATGCTGGCCGTATCCGTATTCATCGGGCTTATGCTCTTTGGCGCCGGTGGCGATGAGGGCGGCCCCGTGGCGGATCTGGACCTCTTCTCCATTTTCGGACCGGACCGTGGTGTCGAAGTTGCCCACGAATCCGTTGACAGCGGCCAGTTGGGAGGAGAGGTAGACATCGATACCGGGGTGATCGGAAATCCTGGCGGTGAGGTCGGCCAGGGCCGGCTGCACCGGATCGCCGGATGCGGTCTTATGGATGTCAAGGGCGTTTCCGCCCAGGCGGTCTGCTTTTTCAACCAGGCTGACCTTGTAGCCCTGGTCGGCCAGGGAAAGGGCGCCTGTCATGCCGGAGATGCCGCCCCCGATGACCAGCATCCCCTTATCGATGGAGAGGGTTTCTTCCTTGAGGGGAGAGAACAGCGCCACCTTGGAGACGGCCATGGCTACGCTTTCCATGGCCTTGGCAGTGGCCGCCTCGGGATCGTCCTTGTGGACCCAGGAGTTGTGGTTCCGGATGTTGACCATCTCAAAGAGATATTTATTCAGGCCGGCCGCGGCCAGGGTCTCCTGGAATAGGGGTTCGTGGGTCCTGGGGGAGCAGGCCGCCACAACGATGCGGTTGAGGCCCTTGTCCCGGATGATGCCGGAAATGGTCTCCTGGGCATCCTGGGAGCAGGAGTATAGGTTATCGTCGGCAAATTCCACAAAGGGGAGGGTCCGTGCAAAGTCACGGACCGCGGGTACATCCACCACGCCGCCGATGTTGATGCCGCAGTGGCAGACAAAGACGCCTATTTTCGGCACGTCGCCGGTGACATCGTTCTCCTTTGGCTGTTCAACGGTTTTCGTCAGGCTGCCCCGGGCCTCTGAGATGGCGGAGCCGGCACTGAGTGCGGCCGCCCCCGCTTCGATCACGGACTGGGGAATATCCTTGGGGCCCTGGAAGGCGCCGCAGACATAAATACCGTCCCGGGTGGCGGCGGTGGGGGTAAAACTCTGGGTTTTACAGAATCCGTTGTCCGTGAGTTCGATGCCGATGGTCCCGGCAAACGCCTTTGTCTCATCATGGATTTCCATGCCCACGGAGAGCACCACCAGGTCGAAATTTTCGTTGACAATCTTTCCTGTGGATTCGTCCACATATGAGATGGTCTGGAATTTTTTTCCTGTTTCGTCCGGCGCCTCAAACACGGAATGGACCCGGCATCTGACAAAGCGGATGCCGTGCTTTTCCCTGGCTTCGTTGAAGCAGGCTTCAAACCCCTTGCCGTGGGTCCGCATGTCCATGTAGAAGATGGTGCACTCAAGATCAGGATCATGCTCCTTGGCTATGATGGCCTGCTTGATGGCGTACATGCAGCAGACAGAGGAACAATGGGAATTTTTCCGATTATAGCTTTTGGGGCGGTTGATATCCCTGGACCCCACGCATTGGAGCCAGGCCAGGGACCTGGGTTCTTCATGGTCGGACATGCGCACCACATGGCCCTTGTTGGGGCCCGAGGCCGAGAGCAGCCGCTCGAATTCCAGTGAGGTGACGATATCCTTTGAGGTGTGCCAGCCGTAGATGTCGGATTCCCCCGGATGGAAGGCCTTGAATCCCGGGGCCAGGATGACCGCACCCACGTTCAGGGTGAACGCCTTGTCCGTATCCTCGTAGTTGACTGCTCCTGCCGGACAGACCTTGGCGCAGTTGCCGCATTTATCCTTGGTCAGCTTGATGCACTGCTCCGGATCGATGCAGTATTTGAGGGGGACGGCCTGGGCATAGGGCACGTAAATGGCCTTTCGCTTGGCCAGCCCCACATTGTAAAGGTCGGTCACCTTTTTGGGACATTTTTCCACACAGGCCCCGCAGGCCACGCATTTGTCCGGGTCCACATAGCGGGCCTTCTGGAAAATGTCTACTTTGAAGTCTCCCTTTTCTCCCCGGATGTCCTTGATCTGGGCCAGGGTGACCAGCTCGATATTAATGTGGCGGCCCACCTCAACCAGTTTGGGGGACATGATGCACATGGAACAGTCATTGGTGGGAAAGGTTTTGTCCAGCTGGGCCATGACCCCGCCAATGGCAGGGCTTTTTTCCACCATGTATACATAAAAACCTGAATCGGCCAGGTCCAGGGCGGCCTGGATGGCGGCGATGCCGCCGCCGGCCACAAGAACCGATCCGATTGTCTGGACCGATTCCTTTGCTTGAACCGATCCAACGGGTTTGGTACTCATAAATTTGTTACTCCTATTTACACAATTACAGGCCGTATTCGGCCAGGTCCGGTCCGAGGTAGGTTCGTTCGTTTTCCCCCAGAATTCCCATGGAAAGACAGATCAGGGTCCAGAGATGGACCGTATGGTAGTCCGCCTGATGGTGATGGGCCAGATCTTCAATCTGGGCGTGGCAGTTGTGGCAGGGGGTGATCACATATGTGGCCCCTGTGGCCATGATCTGGTTGAATTTGGTCTGGCCGTATGCCCTGCGCTCGTCGTTGTACCCGGACTGAAGCATCCCCCCGCCCCCGCCGCAGCAGAAGTTATTGGATTTGTTGGGGGCCATGTCCACGAAATTCTCCTCGCCCACCACCTTCTTGACCACATAGCGCAGGTCCTCGGCCACGGGGTCGCCCATGGATTTTCTGATGAGGTTGCAGGGATCCTGGACCGTGAACTTGATGTTCCCGGTGTTCCAGTCTGAGTTGACCGGGAGTTTGCCCTCCCTGATCCACTGGGCGTAGAGCTGAACGATGCTCTTGAGTTCAAAATTGTGGGGGATATTGTATTTGCGCAGTCCTTCCCAGAGCGCAAAAAATGAATGGCCGCATTCGGTGTTGATCAGCACCTTGCAGCCCAGTTTGTCGATGTGTTCTGCCTGTTTTCGGATAATGGTTTCCCAGGCCTCGTCGTCGGCCAGGAACATGCAGTAGTTTTCACCGCCCCAGAATTCCGAATAATAGGTCCAGTCGGCCCCGGCCCTGTGCAGGATTTTCCACAGGGGGAGCAGTTCATCGGGTTCGGTGACCGGTTCTCTGGAGTTCTGGTTCAGGGCGAAATAGGCTCCTTCCTTGTCAATGCTGACCGTAAGGTCCTCAAAGCCTTCCTGTTCCTCGCTGCATTCTTCGGCCAGGTCTTCCACGGTGAACTGGAAGTCTTCAAAGGGAACGCCCATGGCCCCGCCCCGGGAGTTGATATGATGGTCACAGGACCCCAGTATCCCCTTGGGGCGTTCCTCCCTGGGCCACTGGGAACGCAGGTAAAAGGTGAGTGCGGGAATGTTGATGGACATGGGACAGACATCGTAGCACCGTTTGCACATGGTGCAGTTCCACACCCAGGGGTGGCGTTCCAGTTCCTTATCCATGCCGAAGACGGCCATGCGGATGAATTTTCTGGGGTCCATGTCATGGAGGCCTGTGGCTGGACAGCCGCTGGCGCAGCTGCCGCAGGTGAGACAGGCGGAAAGGTTGCCGTCGGGGATCAGGGCTTTTACCTTTTCCCTGAGGCCGTCATTTTTATAGGAGATCCGTAATCGATCCAGCATAATGTCATATCCTCCAAATCAGGGGCCTGATTGGCCCTCAACTCAAATTAGGGGGAAATGCATGTCAGCTGGTCACCTTTTTTAGAAGAGCGGCGACAGATTTCCCCGGAAAACCCTGCACCAGCCGGACACGGGCGGTGCATCCGTATCTGATTCAGTGGCGTTTGGGGAGGTCTGTCATTATTGTCTATCCTTTTGTTAATCTTAAGTTCTTCTTGTCTATCCCCGGTGGGGGCAGACATCTTCTATGAGTATATAAAAAACCAATGATTAACAAATTGATTATTTGGATGGGGCGGGCCGGTTCTATTCTTATTCCAAATTATCGCCGGATTCGTTTAAAGGGGTGGGAATTTACAGCATCTGTCTGACCTTAAATCCTGTGTATTCAAATCGGGTCTGACGGACATCCCCTTCCGAATCCCGGTAAGAGGTTTTCTGGACCAGGTTCCCATGGGCATCGTAAAGGTACCGGGTCCGCCGGCCGTCTGAACAGTAGGTGTTCTTTTCTGCCAGGGACAGGTCTTCGCGGTATGTGTAAAGGGTTTTTACCGGATATGGGTCCCTGGGATTTTTTATTTCTTCAATCAGCAATCCATTGTCATTATATTTCCGGGCAAATTCATCCTCATCGTGGTCGTAATCATAGGTTTTATCCATCTCCCGGTAGCCGTTGGCAATCTGGACCCGCCGTTTAACCATTTTCCCCTGATCGTCGTACCAATAGGTGTATTTTTTCAGGTCCCCGCCGGTGACCCGGTTTCTTTCTTCTACCTTGAGGTTGTTGTTTTCATCCCAGGTATAAATGGTTTCATAGGAGTGCCTGTCCAGATACCGGCCGGCCAAATACTTTTTTTCAAGTTCATTGACCAGGCGGCCCTGCTGGTCGTAGGTGTACAGGATCCTGGTGTCCAGCTGGTCTTTTCTGTATATGGTTTCTTCAACCCGGTTGCCGTTGCCGTCATACCGGTAATGGTGAGTAAACTGTGGTTTGCCCTTTCTCTGGAATACCTTTTGGATGAGCTGGTTTTTAGGGGTATAGGTAAACCAGGTTTTTTCCCACCGGCCTTCGGGTTTGATCCAATTTTCTTGGATCAGATTTCCCTTTTCATCATAGGTAAATCGGTGAACCTCTGTTTTGCCCTTTTGTTTTTCTTCTTTCATGGAAACTAGATAGATGGTCCGGTTCAGGACACCATCCTTGAACCGCCCCTGGGGATACCGTTCCAGGTATTCTTTTGCCCCTTCAAGGGTGGTGGCCGCTTTGGCATAGGCCATTTCAAGAAATCCGCGGACAGCCTTGCTTTGTTTCCCCCTGGGGAATTTTTCAAGATAGGCCCGGGCGCCTTTGATGGTATTGGCCCGCCTGTAGTACCAGTCCTGGGTGTATTCCTTTTTCAGCACGGCATTGACAGCGATTTTTGCGTCAAACTTCCCTGCCTTTATCTGCCTGCTAAAATAGCCGGTGCTCTGGTCCTTGTAGGCTTTTTTCACCTCAAGATTGTACTCCCCCGGCGGCAGGATGAATTCAAGGGGCGTATCGTAGTAGGTGCCCACAATGTCGCCATTCACGTATACGTCGCTTTCACTTTGATCACTGACCAGTTTAATATAGGCATCCGCGTATGCGGCCGGGGCGTAAACCAGGATGGCGGCCAGTATATAATTGATTGTTTTCATTTCTATGGCTCCTTGGGCTGACTAGTTGTTCAGGTTGCCGTCAAAGGGGATATAGTAGACTGCCTTAAAACGGTCAGTGGCGGTGAAATTGAGGTTCAGCAGCTGTTCCAGTTTTGCCACGGGAAGGGAGAGCCCGTATTTTTTCATGATATAGGCCCGGCAATCCGGCCGGATGGCGGCCCGTTTTTCCTTGAATTCCCTTTGGAGCCGGGGCAGTTCATTCTCCATGGTCTGTTTGGCCTGTCTCACCCGTTCACGCCTTTTTTCCCGGTAAGCTTTTTCTTTTTTTTCCCTTTTTATTCTCTCTTCCCGGGTTTCCCCCAGGTGCTCCGCCGTCAGGTGAAAGCCGCGGCGGCCTTCTTCCACCCGGATATAATATTGGCCGCATGCATTGATGATGAATGCCCTGATATCCGCATCTGCTTTTTTAAGATCCGCTTCAGCGGCCGGGGCCTCCATTTTTGCAAATTTTTTAAAGGGGTCCGCTTTTTTGGCCTTTGGCGCTTTTTGGTTTTCAATCCATTGGATTATTGGATTGAAATTAAAATCAACCCGGGCGGAGGTGCCGAGGGGAATCATCTGAATCCCCTGCTGCATTCTCTGTTTTGCCTGCTTTTCCGGCAGAAACTGCTGGGAAAATCCCTGGTTGTCCCGGTAGAGCCATTGATCCCATTGGGGTGAGCCCGGGACATTATAGCTGAGGTATTTTTCCTTGTCGGCCGGCGGCAGCCCTTTGGCCGAATGGATGCCGCCGAAATAGACATCCGCCATGGCCCCTAAATTGATATCCATAAACAGATTGGCGCCCAGGTGTGCTTTGATTTCTGCATCCATGACGGTGATTTTTTTTATAATCCGGGAGGGGATCTGAAAGGTTTTATCCTTGTAGCGGGCCTCATAGGTCTTCTGGTCCGGAATGACGACCATTCCCCGGCCGTCTACCACCGGTTCCCCCATGAGGAGGGAAACGGACCAGACCATATAGACGGCACCTTTATTGTGCAGGACATCAAGGTGCAGGGGGGCATCCCCTGTTTTAATGCCGGTGATGATGCAGTCTCCCCCGAAATCAGGCGCCGCCGACGATAGAGAGGTAAAACAGAGCAGTATACAGCTAATGATGCCGGCCGGCAGCCATTTCCCAACCCTCATTCATTAAACCCTTATGATGTCCTCATAATTCAGACCGTTTAAAAAAATGAGAGTCTACTATCGGCCTTTTTTATTGTCAATTGATTCTTGGGAGAAGGAAAGAGAGGTGTGAAAAACGCCCGGAAGAGGGGGCTCTTCCGGGCGTCTGTATCTTGATCTTGAAGGGCGGGGATCAGGCCCCGAGATAGGCCTTTTTCACCTCGGGATCGGCGATGAGGTCCTGGCCCGTGCCTTCCAGCACAATGGAGCCCACCTCAAGCACGTAGGCATAGTCCGAGATGTTCAGGGCGGCAAAGGCGTTCTGTTCCACCAGAAGCACGGATTTGCCCTCTTTGTTCACCTGCCGGATGATGTCGAAGACCTCCTTTATCAGCTTGGGGGCCAGCCCCAGGGAGGGTTCGTCCAATAGGATGATTTCAGGCGAGCTCATCAGGGCCCGGCCCACGGCCAGCATCTGCTGCTCGCCGCCGGAAAGAGTCCCGCCCTTCTGGGTGATCCGTTCCCGCAGCCGGGGAAAGAGGTCGATGACCATTTCGATGTCACGGGCGATCCCTTCCTTGTCGGACCGGGTATAGGCGCCCAGCATCAGGTTTTCCCGCACCGAAAGGTGTGGGAAGATCCGCCGGCCTTCAGGTGACATGACGATGTTCTTGGCCACCACCTCCTCCGGGGCCATGCCGGTGATATCGGTGCCCTTGTAGGTGATTTTTCCCCCGCTGGTTTTCACCAGGCCTGCGATGGAACGGAGCAGGCTGGATTTGCCGGCGCCGTTGGCCCCGATGAGGGTGACGATTTTACCTTCGGGGATGGATACGCTGATCCCCTTGAGGGCGTGGATCCCCCCGTAATGGACATGGATTTTTTCTACATTCAGCATTAGGCAATCTCCTCTCCAAGATAGGCTTCAATCACCTTGGGGTTGGACTGGATATCTTCGGGGGCTCCTTCGGCAATGGTCACCCCGTAGTCGATGACCCAGATTTTTTCACAGATCTCCATGACCAGTTTCATATCATGCTCGATGAGCAGGATGGTGAGGTCGAATTCTTCCCGGATTCTCCGGATGAACCGGACCAGGTCCCGGGTTTCGTTGGGGTTCATGCCGGCGGCGGGCTCGTCCAGGAGCAGGAACGAGGGCTCCGTGGCCAGGGCCCGGGCAATCTCCAGCCGGCGCTGGGCCCCGTAGGGAAGCGACACGGCGTTTTCATGGGCGTGTTCCTTCAGTCCCACGGTGTCCAGCAGTTCCAGGGCCCGCTCCCGGGTGATCTTGTCTTCCTTGAAATAGGCGGGCAGACTGAGCACCGCATGGAGCCAGCCGGTCTTCTGCCGGATAAAGGCCCCCAGCATGACATTTTCAAGGACGGTGGCGTTCTTGAACAGCCGGATGTTCTGGAAGGTCCTGGCGATGCCGGCCCGGCAGACCTTGTGGGGGGGGATTCCTGCCATGCTTTTGCCGTTGAGCAGCACCCGGCCCTCGGTGGGCTGGTAGAATCCGGTGATCATGTTGAAACAGGTGGTCTTGCCCGCGCCGTTGGGGCCGATGAGTCCGGCAATGCTGCCCTTTTCAATGGCTGCATTGAAATTGTCCACGGCGGTGAGGCCGCCGAACCGTATGGTCAGGTTTTCGGTCTGAAGGGCGTATTCCTTAGTCATTAGCGCACCTCCTTGCTTTTATTTGACTGGCCTTTTTTGAACAGGCCCAGGAACCAGGCCCAGGAAAATTCCCGCATGCCCATGACCCCCTCCTGCTTGAAGAGGATGATGAATACCAGGGCCATGGAAAATACCAGCATGCGCATGCCCGGGATGCCGCTGATCTCAAACCCGCCGAAACTCATGGGGTTTTCAACGAACCGCAGCCATTCCAAAAGCGCCGTGATGCCGATGCCGCCGATGATGGATCCGGTGATGGAGCCCAGGCCTCCGGCCACAACGATCATGAGGATGTTGAAGGTGAGGATGAACAAAAACATCTTGGGGTCGATGGTGGTCAGAAGACTGGCCAGCAGGGCTCCGCCGATGCCGGCGAAAAAGGCGCCCATGGCGAATGAGACCATCTTGTGGCCGAAGACGTTGATGCCCATGGACTGGGCCGCGGTCTCGTCATCCCGGATGGCCTTGAGGGTGTTGCCGAAGTTGGATCTGACCACCCTTGTGATGAAATAAATGGTGATGAGCAGCCACCCGTAGTTCCACCAGATGGTGGCGTAGTCCGGGATGCCCTTGAATCCCAGGGCCCCGTTGGTCACCCTGGGGATATTGGTGGCCACGATGCGGATGATCTCGGCAAACCCCAGGGTGGCGATGCCCAGGTAGTCGCCGCCCAGCCGCAGCACGGGAAAACCGATGATGATGCCGGCAATGGCCGCCATCACCCCGCCCAGGAATACAGCCACAAAAAAGGGCGCCTGGGAGTTCTGGATGATGGGGTAGGCCTCTTCCAGGAGGAAGAGCATTTCCTTCTGGGCCGGGGGCATGATGAGGATGGAGCAGGTGTAGGCGCCGATAGCCATGAACCCGGCATGACCCAGGGAAAACATCCCGGTGAACCCGTAAATCAGGTTGAGGCTCAGGGCCAGGATGGTATTCACGGCGATGAGGTTGAGGATCTGGATCTGGTATCCGTCGGCAAACTTTTCGGCCAGGAACAAAAATAAAATCAGGACCAGGACGGCACAGAAGGTAAGCATGTGCCGGGTCGCTGCTGAAGGCTGTGTGGTTTTCATATCTTGTCCTCCAGTTTTTCACCCATGAGTCCGGTGGGCTTGATGAGCAGAATCAGGATCAGCAGGACAAAGGCGAATGCGTCCCTGTATCCGGCAAGATCGGGAAAAAAGGCCACGATCATGATTTCCATGAATCCCAGCATGGTGCCGCCGATCACCGCCCCCTGGATGGAGCCGATGCCGCCGATGACGGCTGCGATAAAGGCCTTGAATCCGGGGATGACGCCCATGATGGGCTGGATCTGGGGATAGCGCAGGGACCACATGATCCCCGAGGCTGCGGCCAGGGCCGACCCGATGCCGAAGGTCAGTGCGATTACCCGGTTGACCTTCACGCCCATGAGCCGGCTGGTCTCAATGTCCTTGGAAATGGCCCGCATGCCCAGGCCCGCCTTGGTCCTATAGACAATGTAGAGCAGGGCCAGCATGAGCAGGATGGACATGATGGGCACCACAATGGTCAGGGGCAGGATGCGCACTTCCCCCCAGATAATAATATTTTCCAGCCATTCGGGGCGGTAGACCTCCCGGGGGATGGCGCCGAAGACCACGATGGCAAAGTTCTGGAGGAAAAAGGAAACGCCGATGGCCGAGATCAGGGCCGAGATGCGGGGGGCGTCCCGCAGCGGCTTATAGGCCACACGGTCCACGCCGATGCCCACAAAACTGGTCAGGGCAATGGCGCAGATCAGCGCAATGGCCCAGGGCAGGTGGAAGAGGGTGGTCCCCCAGAATACAAAATAGGCAGCCAGCATGAAAATCTCGCCGTGGGCAAAGTTGATCAGCCGGAGGATACCGTAAACCATGGTGTACCCGATGGCGATCAAAGCGTAGAGGCTGCCGAGTGTCAAACCGTTCAGCATGTGCTGAACGAACATGGACGTACTCATATTAAAACTCCAATCCTAATATCAATTTTTAACTATTAATTAAGGATGATGAATGCTTAAGTCAGGTAAGGGGAACGGAAATCAACAAGATCGCAGATACAGGTCAGCGGGCAGGCTGATGCAGCCTGTCCGCTGACTGTTGGGCACTTCAATAACTTATCCGTTCCGGCCCGGGACTATCCCCTTGGGTTAGATAGCGGGCTGGATGGCGCCGGCATAGGTTTTCTTGCCGTCCTTGATCTGAACGATACCAACGGGCTTTTCAGCGTCGTGGGTGGCGTTGATGGTGGTGGAACCGGTAACGCCTTCAAAATCCTTGGTGGCGGCCAGGGCTTTGGCGATGGCTTTGGGATCGTCGGAGCCGGCACGTTTGATGGCGTCCATGATGATCATGTAGGCATCATAACCCAGGGCGGCGTTAACGTTGGGATCTTTTTCAGGATGTTCGGTTTTCCAGTCTTCGGTGAACTTGGCAGCAACCGGGTTCATGTCCTTCATGCTGGGATCGTAGGGAAAGGTGGTGTGGAAGAAACCTTCAACGGATTTTCCGCCGATCTCAACAATTTTGGGGTTGTCCATGGCATCGCCGCCCATGACGGCAAAGTTGGCACCCAGCTCCTGGACTTGCTTCATGATGATGGCACCTTCGGCAAAGTAGGAGGGGATGAACAGAACATCGGGTTTTTTGGAGATGATTTCGGTGAGCTGTGCAGTGAAATCCTGGTCGCCGGTCTGGTACTTGAGGGAAGCCACGACTTCGCCGCCCACTTTTTTGAAGGCTTTTTTGAAGAAGGAGGCCAGGCCAACAGAGTAGTCGGAAGAGAGGTCAACCAGCAGGGCAGCGCGTTTCAGGCCCTTTTCCTTGAAGGCGTAAGTGGCGGCGCCGGCACCCTGGAAGGGGTCGATGAAGCAGACCCTGAAGATGTATTCTTTGCCCATGGTGACAAGCGGATTGGTGCAGGAGGTGCCCACCATGGGGACTTTGGCTTTTTCAGCCACTTCGCCGCCGGCCATGGCCAGGGAAGACCCGTAGGTGCCGATGATGGCGTTTACTTTTTCTTTGGAGATAAGGCGTTTTACCGCGTTGGCGGATTCAACCTTATCGGATTTGTTGTCAACAACGAACAGCTCTACTTTTTTGCCCATGATTTCAGGCATGGCTTTTTTGGCCATTTCAACGCCTTCAAGTTCCAGCTGGCCGCCAAAGGCGTTGCCGCCGGTCAGGGGCAGGAACACGCCGATCTTAACGGTTTGGGCCTGGGCGCAGGTGGCAAAGGCCGCAATCGCCAGGGCAAGGATGGTCATGGTGAGTTTCTTCATCTTAACTTTCTCCTTTGTGTTGTTTTTCCATTCCAAATTCCGCTGAAAAACCGATGCAGCCAACTACACAGAAACCGCTCCAGACCAACTTCGGAAACGCTATTTTACGCTTCGGCGAATCAGGCATTCCGGTGTACTGGAAATGCCCTGCAAAGTTCCAACACCTTTTGTTCAGCTCTTTCAACTACTTCTTTATTATTTCCCCGGTTCATCATGATCTCGTCCATGAGACCGGCAACTTCCTTCATCTGGGGTTTTCCCATCCCCCTTGCAGCCGTGGCGCCGCTGCCCAGGCGGATGCCGCTGACCCGTCCCGGCCGTCCCGCATCCCGGGGCACCACATTCCGGTTCAAAATAATCCCGGCGGACTCAAGGGCCTTTTCGGCGTCTTTCCCGGACATCCCTTTGGATTCAAGGTCCAGGATTACTTGGTGGTTATCCGTTCCCCCGGTCACCACGGCGTAGCCTTTTTGTTCAAATTCTTCAGATAAAGCCTTAGCGTTTTCCAGGGTTTTTCTCTGAATGTCAATAAAATTTTCACTTTGGGCCAATTTAAAGCTTAAGGCCTTGGCCGCAATCATATTTACGGCGGATGTCCCCTGGCAGCCGGGAAAGACCGCCCGGTCCACACGGGGCCCGAATTCCTCCCGGCAGAGGATCACCCCGCCCCGGCATCCCATCATGGTTTTGTAGCAGGTAAAGGTGACAAAATCGCAGTGGGGCAGGGGGCTGGGAATCACCCCGGCCGCCACCAGTCCGGCCAGGTGGGCGATGTCCGCCATGAGCAGCGCCCCCACTTCCCTTGCGATCCCGGCCATGGTTTCATAATCGATGAGCCGGGGATAGGAGGAGGCGCCGGCCACGATCATTTTTGGCCGGATGGCCAGGGCCATATCCCGGATCTGGCCGTAATCTAAGAGGCCGGTTTCCGGATCCACGGTATAATGGGAAAAATCAAAGCATTTGCTGGTCATTGAGGCCGAATGGCCGTGGGAAAGGTGCCCCCCGTGGGGCAGGCTCATGGAGAGGATTTTGTCACCCGTTTCAAGGACTGAGAAATAGACGGCCAGGTTGGCCGAGGTCCCGCTGTGGGGCTGGACATTGGCGTATTCGGCCTTGAACAGGGCCTTTGCCCGTTCCACGGCCAGCTCCTCCACCCGGTCCGCATGGACGCACCCGGCATGGAACCTGTTGCCGGGGTAGCCCTCAATGGTCTTGGTGTTGAAGGCCGAGCCCATGGCTTCCATGATGGACGGCGGGGAATGGTTTTCGGCCGCAATGAGGTCCAGGGTGTCTTCCAGCCGGGCCTCCTCCGCCCGTACCAGTTGCGCAAGTCTCGGATCGTCCTGTTCAAGATACCCCATAACCGCCTCCTTTAAGCTAAAGTCCATTCCCCTGACCGCAGCAAATCCCGGTGATTTGTACGTCAAATTACAGACAATTAATCAAATTGCCGGCCGTTATTTAAAATGGGAAAAATGCTTTTGTCAAGCAGAACAAAAAATAAACCCGGGGCCGGCGCATATCCGTTTTACCAGGCAGCATCCTTCCACTTGACAGCCGGTGGCGGCAGGTGGCACCAGGGCCGGAAAGGCTCACGGCCCCGGTGCTGACTGCTTTCCAGATGGCTGGATTTTATGGCGGTCTGATTAGCCTTTAAGAGAGCAAAAGCCTGTCTATGGAGCCTTTCATGGCCGACTCATAGGGTTTGCCTTCCAGAAAGTCGCCGATGAATATGATGCCCATATATTTTTCTTTTTCCTTGGATAATTTTTCGGCCATGTCCCCCAGGGTGCCTTTGACAATTCGCTGGACCAGGGGGAACCCGGCCCAGAAAACCACGGCACAGGGCGTGGTGTCCGGATATACCTCCCGGTATTTTTTAAAGAGGGGGGCAACGAAATTCAAGGCCATATAGTGAATGCTGTTAATATTGAATTTGGAGACATCCTTTAAAACCTGATCGGCCGAGTTGGTTTTGATATCTGTCAGGAAAAAGGGCGCGGTCTGCATGACAAAGGGGCTATCGCCCGCCGGGATGATGCTTTTTCCCAGGGCGGAAAGGGCGGCAGAATCAACGCCCATCCCCGGGATGATCACCACATCGTCCGGGGGGAGTTGTTCAATATACCAGTGGCCCGGCCCGAAAAGGCAGGGATTGCCCATATCCAGGATTCCGACATTTTTCCCCTTGCCCAGCAGGTCTTTTATGACCGCCAGCCGCTGGTCCCTTATCTTGAAGCATTCCTCTTTGTAGAGGGAGAGTTCCTCTTTATCCAGCAGGTAATACTCTTTGCCTTTGTAGTCAAAAAAGCCCTCCCAGGGATCGAAGAGTCTCGGGGTGGTTCCGATATACTTCGAAAACAGCATGGCATGTTTTTTAGGGGCGATAACGGCATCCATTTTTTTTATGGTTTTCAAGGCCTGGATGGTCGCCGTCTTTGGGCCTGCAGGACCGGTCCCGATAATGTAGAGGCGTCCTTTTTTTCCGCGGGCACTTTTTTGCCTGAACAGCAGTTTTGATTTAATGACCTTGATTCCGGCAAAGATGATAATGATAACAGCCCCAATCCCAAATAGAATAACTAGTGTTTTCAGCATAATTTCAGCTCCTTAATGGCTGTGTCCGTTTTTGCAAAAAAAAAACCATGAAAACATACCCCCCGTTTCACCGGGAACCTATGCCTTCATGGCCAGTTTGGTTTGAAAATCAGGCCGGAGCGTTGAAGCGATCCGCCGCCCTGATTACAATGGTCAAATTTTAACTGCATTTATTGCCTTCAGTGGCAATATTTCCCAATGCAATAAAAAAGTAATTTGACTTTGTCAAGCCGATTTAGCGGCTAAACCAGGGCTTACGCAGGTAAATATATTATCCCCCTTCTTCTTCTCGAAATCCTGAACAATATGGCTCTTCTGCCTGCTGGGGGTGGGATACTGGCATTTGTGAATGCTGAATTTAGAGGACGTGCCCACAACCCGGCCTTGAACGGCAAGGGGAATCTGTTAAAC
Organism: Desulfobacter sp.; assembly: GCA_028768525.1. Taxonomy (NCBI): domain Bacteria; kingdom Pseudomonadati; phylum Thermodesulfobacteriota; class Desulfobacteria; order Desulfobacterales; family Desulfobacteraceae; genus Desulfobacter; species Desulfobacter sp. Next base: position 4,656,541 of record CP054837.1, read on the forward strand.
CTCCGCAGAACGTCCTGTTCTGCTACGCAGCGATCCGGGCTGCCGCCTGTGCCGTCCTGGCGCCGGCATCCCTCCACGCCACAGATTATCCCTTCCCGCCCAAGGCCTGGACGCCCGGGTTTGCCATGTTTGCAATCCCGCAGGGACGGACGTGTGATTTTATCCCATATCCCACTCTAAACGGCTGATTTTCCAGTTTTCATTTTCCTTTTGAAAAACCAGAAAGAGCTTGGTGGTCCACCGGCTGACCGGGGTGATAAAGGTGACAATAGCCCTGGCTCTGTCCCCGTCCACCACAATCACCGGATCATAAAAGCCACCGTTAAAATAATTGCCGTTCAACTCCTCCCTGGAGGAGGGAAGGGCGTCCAGCAGGTTGGCGTTCAGATCGGACCAGAAGGAGGGCAGCAGTTGTCTCAATTTTTTCTTTGAAACCATTAAGGCGCCGGCGAACATGAATTCCCCATTTTCGCTGAGGCAGGAAAGATAGCCCTCAAGGTTGTATCCTTTTTTGGCCTTCTGGAATTGGCGCAGCAGATCTACGATCCGGGATTCATCCTGGCTTTTGGGGCGGTAGCGGTCAATCCCTGTGCCGGAAGTCATGCCGAAAAAATAAATGATGACAATGCCTGCGATGACAGCAAATATCGCGAGTTGCTCTTTTTTTATTTTCAGCTTAGGCATTGGTTTGGGGCTCCTCCTCCATGATCAGGGCAATACCGCCTTGATCATAGTGAGTATAACCCTCTGAAGAAAATCAATCACCGGATCCAGGACACCAAAATAAAGCAGGCCGATTACAATAAGAAAACCGAAACGCTCCAGGCGGAGTAGCATCGCTTGAAGGCCCGGCGGAGAAAACCCCAAAAGGATCTTTGAACCGTCCAGCGGTGGAATCGGAATCAGGTTAAAGGCAGCCAGGACAATGTTGATTTTTGCAAAAACCAGGAGCACCAGCGCAGGCAAGCCCGATTGCGATAAACCAAGCAGGCTGTATAGAAAAAGGGCAAAAAAGGCCAGGATCATATTCATGATGATTCCGGCAGAAGATACCAGGATCATACCTTTCCGATAATCCTGGATGTAGCTGAAATTCACGGGCACCGGTTTGGCCCAGCCAAACCCCACAAGAAATAGCATCAGGGTTCCTAAAGGGTCCAGGTGCTTGAGCGGATTGAGGCTTAAGCGGCCTTGGTGTTTGGCTGTTGGATCACCCATTTTATAGGCCACATAGCCATGGGCCAATTCATGGAAAATAATGGCATACAACAAGGGTATGGCAATGAGAATAAATGCAAGTGGATTTTTCAGCAGCAGACTAAGAAGCCCCATCTGGCGTTTCCTTTATTTTTATTTGTTTGTCTTCACATAAGTATAAGAAAACCGAATTTAAATTCAATGTGTCGCCTGTATTTTTAAGCTTCTCGGTCCATAAATATGATCTGGCAATCTAACTGCTGCCATATAAAAGATGGGGCCACAAAAAAGAAGGGGCACCCCGCGCCGGTCAATGATTTCTGTGCCACGTTCCTTCTGACCTGTTCCTTTTGCATGCCCAATCCCACCGGAGCGATGTGATTGAAATACTTAAGGATAGGATGCTTGTTCGTTCAACCAATTTATCCCTTTATTCATTGGCCGACTGGTTAGAAGTCAATTTTATCCGGTATTAAATTGATTTTCCCGGTCCTAACTGAGATGATTAATTATCAGCAAAATAATCCTTATTGGTGCATTCTCCAGCCACCGCCGATATAAATTAGTTGGCCTGTAATCCAATTTGCCTGCTGAGAAGCTAACAGAATTAATGCATCAGCAATGTCTTCTGGTCTCCCAACACGTTTAAGTGGCGTTTTTTGTGCTATAAATTTCTCATCATTTGGAGACAAAAAGCCGGTATTCACAGGACCAATTGAAGCAATATTCACTGTTATTCCGTATTTGCCTAACCCCAAAGCTGCAGAACGGCTGTAGGATTCAATAGCGTGTTTGCTTGCAGCATAGCTTGCTTCGAACTCGTTTGCATGTGCTCCGTCTGTGCTAATATTTATTATTCGACCTTGTTTGGCATTTCGTTTCATATATTTTTTCGCATATTCTTTCATCATTAATGCATAAGCTCTAACATTTATATCGAAATGTTTGTCAATATTCTCAGCAGATATTAGATCTGCTGAAATAAAGTCTTCCTCTGCTTCCGAGCTATCATCAAATGTGTCTGATGCGTAGTATGTATGGTTATTTATCAATATATCAACTGGTCCCAATCCATTCTCACAAAAGTCGAACAATTCATTGATATTAGAAACTATAGACAAATCCTTTTCTATTGCTATTGCTGACCCTCCGTTTTTTTTAATTTCTTCTAACAAATATGAAGGTGTTTTCTGCTGATTGGCTTCGTATAAAACCTCACTCCCTTCATTTTTCTTTAAAGCTTTTTCTAATTCTGCCTTAGTGTATTTTGAAGGGGCTCTGTAGTATGAAATACATACTTTTGCCCCTTGAAGAGCAAAAGCCTTTGCTGCTGCAGCCCCAATACCATGATTGGCTCCTGTTATAAGAACCACTTTATCTTTAAAACCTAAATCTATCATTCTGTCCTCTCTTCCATTCTTGTATAAAAGAATCAATTAATTAAAATAGCCGCAAAGAACCAATCGAGTGGACTTTAATTCAATTAAACTCGATTCTTGTATGCCAACCTGCCGAAGTCTCTTCTTTTTTAAATCGCATGGCCCGGTTTGAGAGGGATGAGACGAGACTCATGTCATGGGTGATGAAAATCAGACATCCCTGATATTGTATCAATGCATCTTCCAAGGCCTCAATAGAAATAAGATCGAGGTGGTTCTCCGGTTCATCGAGTAGGAGAATCTCCTTTTTATCAAGAACCGCTGAAGCGATCATCAGCTTTTTTATTTCGCCTGGACTACCTGCATAGGTATTTAATAATCGTTTGGGATTTGATCCCAACCTTCGGACAATGGTCATGATGTTACCTAAATCTTCTCTTGACCTGTTTCGCGTTTCCTCCAAGGTTTTCAAGAGCAAATCAGATGATAGCTCCTGGGGGATATATAAATATTTATCTGATCGGCTTTTAATCTGCTGTAGTAAAAATTTTTGAAAAATTGATTTTCCTGCTCCATTAGGGCCGGTCATTGCGACTCTGTCTTGGGGCTGAATAATGATATCATCGTATGAGATTCTTTTGGTATCAGAGACATGGATTTCTCCTGAATTAATCCTGCAAATTACATCCCGTGAGGAGATGCACCCTTTAATCCAGAATCCTTTTTCATACTCTTTTTCAATTCTAAATGATTTCAACTTGTTTTCTGCCTGGTTTAATCTGCCGGCAAGTTGATTGTAAAGCTTTCCGGCGGCCCCATCCTTACCTGAAACCCGGGCTAAATCAATTTTCACTTTCGCATCATGATCTTTGTGAGAAATGCGTTTTTTTGATCGGACATGATCGGCTGTGTCTGCCTTGGATCTTCTCTGTATAACCTCAGCCCTTAGCTGCTTAACGGCCTGTTTTTGCAAATGATAACTTTTTTGGAGGCTTTGCTTCTCTTTTTGCCTTATTTGTTTCATTTGGTCATATTTGCCTTTTCTAAGGACTATTTCTCCGGTTTCAATGAAAAGACATCTATCGCACAATCTATTAAGCATATCCCGGTTGTGGCTCACAATGAGTCCAATGCCTTTAAATTGTTTTAAAGCCTCAAGAACAACCTGCATGGATTTAATATCTAAGTGATTGGATGGTTCATCCATGGCAAGGCAGACCGGGTTTTGGTTGAGAGCGGATGCAACCTGGGCTTTTTTACGCTCACCATATGAAAGGGTGTCCCAGCGTTGAATCCAATCATACCCGATTCCCAATTGACTGATTAACCGGCCGGCATCTGCAGTAAAAGAATTTAGCAGATCTTCAAATCCCGAGGGGATGGTATCTGTAGTTTGCGGGCAATAACAAACCTGATTAAAAAATTCGATTTTTCCCTGGGTAGGAGACAGTTCTCCCACAGCCAATTTCAAAAACGTGGTTTTACCAGACCCATTTTCACCGATGACTCCACACCACCCTTTTGGGATTTCAATATTAATTTGATTGAACAGGTACTCAGACTGAGAATCATATGAAAATGATGCATTCCTGAAACTAAGATTTCTAAAATTCAAAATATAACTCCTTAAAAAACCAGATATGAACAATGTCGGCTATTGACAAATTGTGGTTTGAGCCAAGGAGTATTGTTTTAACTCAGTGTACTTTTTGAAAAAAAATCAGATGAGAAAGCAGCCCAAAACCTAAAGTATAGCTATAGAATCGAAAATATCTGGAATAATCCACCTGCCACTAGCAAATAATTGTTAGTAGCCCGTATTACCAAATTGTTTTCTTTTGATTCTTAGTTATGCATGTAGGTCTTTGGCTCCCTTGAGAAATATTTAGATTGAAACGCCTTATATCAAAAAAGACCTAAACTTTCAATCTCATAATTAATCCAGAGCGTCTCAGATATATCTGAATTCTCGAATCGCACCGTAAAAACAATAATTTCAATATGATCAATCATGACCACTACTAAAACTCAGAAAGTAGTGACTACACGATATCGGAAAATGGAAATCGAACCTTTAGAACTTTCTTTGAAAAAGGTTTCCCTGAGAATCAGGATAATGGATCGAATTAACATTCGAATAATGCACCTTAACAAAATCAAGATTATGCCCTGTTAAATTTTCGGTGAGATAATTTTAAACATAAGGAATCAACTTAATCCGGTATTAGTCCTTCCTCTTCGACAAAAAGGAAGCACCCCCATGATATATTGTGGTCGAGATGGAATTGAAAATCTAAGCCATAACATATTGCGGGGTTTCCATTTGCTCAGAATTTCTAAAGATCTGCGATTTTAACGCTGAATTAAGCGGCTGGGGCATCCCCGTCACTTTAAAGCCGAGCTTATAACGCTCTCAATATCAGCCCGCCGTAAGCCCCTGTCCGCTTCAATGACGGGTTATGCTCTTATTCCGCTTTTCCTGTCATCAGTTTCATTCTTACCGTTCCGGGTCCCATTCATACTTTTTTGTCGCTTTGTACTCAAAATCCATATACCGGTCGCCGAGAATTTTTTTCAGCGTGCCGTCGGAATGCAGCTCCCGGAGTGCGGAAGATATTTTGGCAACAAAGGATTTTCCTTCAGGTGTTTTCCATACAGTCATGTAGTCGTAGCCGGTGTGAACGGGGAATTCGGGATCATAAGAGAGAGTGTCCAGAAAAGGAATCCAGTCGGGCATGAATCCGATGATCGCATCAATACGCCCCAAATTCAGTTTCTTTATCTGATTTTTTTCGTCAGCCAGATAATCAATCACGATATTATTATCCACAAGTTTCCTGCGCCATTGCAGGACGTGGCAGAGACAGACAGAGCAGTACTGCCCATAAGCCGAGTTTATTAATCATGTTCATAATGAAACAATCTTCTCCCTGTTTTTTTTTCTTTATATTGGAGCATAACATTAATTATGTTGCTGCGCGATTTTTAATCGGATTGGTCCAAAATCTAAATTTATCAGTGAAATACCCTATCGCAGTACAATTTAATTTAAACGAGCCGTAAACCCTGGTGAATTTAAAAATTTACGATCGGTTTTACTGGAATCTGAGGATAGATCTGGCCATGACATGGCGGCATCGAGTTGTATACCCAGTCGATGTCAACCTGACCGAGAGTGATTAACCGGGATCTTGTCAAACCGGAAAATTTTCCTCGGATCAATACATCCTCCATCTTCATGTTCATGGCAAACACAGCCACTGTGGTTCCGGGTGGTATGGCAGACAATTCTTTTTTGTATACGGATGAAGAAAATACAATTCTTCCGCTGTCGGCTGCCTGGCATTGGAAAACCGGAACAATTACCGGGAAACCGTCATCTGGTATCCACGAGATAAATTTCAGCGCATCCATCTGGTTGAACAGGTTTTTGGAAAACGGGTTAAGCGGATTTTGTTTTTCTTTTAAGGCACGGGCGCCTTTTACGAGGCGGGTCAGAAGTGTCGCCCATATGACTCGCCCCAGGGGAAGGGGTTCAGGCGCTGACGTTTCCAACAGATCCAGGTAATGGACAGTGTTGATGCCGAAATATGCGTTGTATCGGAACATGGGCATCAGGTTGTACGCTTCAAATTCCGGGCCGTCCTGTTTTAGGTGTGTCCAGTTTGCCTTGCCTCGCCACATCCGTTTGTCCATGGTCATGATCAGAAAACCGGCTTTTTTATTTTGTTGAATATTCTCTTTGCTTTTCCCTTTGCAGAATTCACCAAGGGTGATTTGGGAAGGTCCGGCTGCCCTGATGGATGTGATCAGGGAAATATGCGGCAGCCCTTCTGAGTTGACAGATGCGACAATTCCGATTTTTTCTTCCGGCATGAAAGCCTGAATTTCCTCTGGTTTAAAAGTCGTGCGTGTTCCAGGCATAATCGGGGTTTCCTTTCAGCAGACAGTTGGTTGATTTTTTGTGGAAGCGTCTGCTTCTATACATGTTGAACCGCTCCAGGCAATAATTCCCGGATTAACGCCGGATGTTTTTGCCAGCGCCGCAAGATGTTCCATGGCAGGTTTTCTGATGAGCCGCGCGTCATCCAGTTCCCAGGATTTACCCAGCCTAAGATATTTATCCCTGCACAGATTGTTAAATGCACACAGTTCCCAGCGACTCACGATATCGTTCAGATTTTCAGCAATGAATTTCCCTATACCAAGAATGTTTTTGTCCCGGTCGGTCATTCCCGGGATCACCGGGGTCCGTATCCACAAATCCGGAGGATCGGGGTGTTTTCGGATAAAACCGGCCACATCAAGCAGGTTCTTAAAGATTTGATCATTGGTTTTCGAGGTCAGGTCCCGGTGCCGTTCAGGGTTGATTTCTTTCAGGTCGTAAAGGATCATGCCGGCATGCGGCAGGACCCGGGCAAGTGATTCCGGCCGGCACATTCCGCAGGTATCCACTGCCGTGTGAATTCCCTTTTTTCTGATGCGTTCCAGGAATATTTCAACAAATTCGGCCTGCAAGGTCGGCTCTCCGCCAGAAACCGTTATGCCGCCCCCGGATTTTTCAAAGTACACCCTGTCTTTCAGCACTTCTAAAACCAGATCATCCACACGCCATTTTTTCCCAAAAATTTCAAGGGCGCCCGACGGGCAGGCCGCTGCGCAGGTTCCACACCCTCTGCAGAGAGACCTGTTGATGCTTAAGCCGGTTTCAGACCATTTGAGCGCACCTTCAGGGCAAATCCCTTCACAGGTTTTGCACCCGATGCAGCCGGAATCCACCCACTGAAGTTCCGGTCTGCCGGAAATGCTTTCAGGATTATGACACCACCGGCATTTTAATGAACATCCCTTAAAAAATATGGAAGTTCGTATTCCCGGTCCGTCTTCGGTGGACATCCGCTGGATTTCAAGGATGGTTGCCTGCGGTTCAGAATCCATTGTGGCTTATCCTCTGTATGACTTCATCCTGCAGTTCTCTGCCGACAGATGTGAAATAGGCGTTGTACCCGGTAATTCGTACCAGCAGATGCCGGTAATCCTTAGGATGTTTCTGTGCTTCCATCAGGACCTCCGGGTCCAGGATGTTCACCTGAAGCGCCGTACCGCCGTTTTCAATATAACCCCTTAAAAAAGCCTTGAACTTTTCCTTGTGTCCGGGATCTTTTATGATAGAGGGGTTAAATGTCAGGGTATGACTGGCACCGTTCGGCAGAAGGTTCACATAATCCTCCCAGGTTCCAAGGGTGTCTGATTTGCCGCCCAGAGCCTTGCCGACGGAATTGGCGTTGGCGGTCGGGCCGTTGATGTCCGCACCATTGGACGGACAGATGGCATTGGAAAGGAACTGGCCTTTTTCTCTGCCGTCCGCACTTGCCGCCATCACGTATCCATCGCCTGCCCAGTAGTTCCAGCTCAGCATGCCGGGTCTGAATTTTCTGCCGGTTGATCGGGTCTTGTGCCGCCAGGTCTCATTGCACCACAGTTCCATCACCCTCAGGGCCATCTGGTCTGCCTCATCGTCATCTCTTCCATATTTCGGGGCCTTGTTTCTGGCCATGGCCTGGAGGATTTCATGCCCTTTCCAGTTCTTCTTCAGCGCCTGGATGAGCTCTGACATGGTGCATTTCTTTTGATCGTATACCAGGTATTTTATGGCGAGCAGGGAGTCCACGGTGGTGGCGTAGGTAACTGCTTCTATCGTTGTATGATTAATTTCAGCGCCGCCCTGGGTGATATCCAGGCCTTTCCGGGCACATCCTTCCACCAGGCATGACAGGTATGGGGTATTGAAGTACCTGGCACGAACGGCTTCCGAGCATTCATAAAGCGCGACACAAGACTCGATAATATACCGGGTCTGCTGCGAAAACGCTTTCCAGAACTGATCCCAGGTGTCAAAACTCGCGGGATCCCCTGTAGCAGGTCCATCCTGGGTGATTTTTTCCGTTTTACCCGTCATGGGGTTTTGATATGGCAGCAGGTCTTTGCCGCCAGTCAGTGTCAGCTCAACCGCCTTTAAAAGGTTAAGGTTATTGTCCACCGTCCCGGACCTGTCGTTGCCGATCATGGTATTTTCAAGGCATCCCACCGGTGCATAGTCAAAAACATTGTCTTTGTTAATCAGATGCTCAATGCCTGCCTGATCTGATTCAAACATCATTCCCGCCATGGAACGTTCGTCAAAATTGAGCAGGAACGGGGCGCCCTGGCTGGCGGAAATCATCTCTGTAATCTGGTCCAGAAGCCTTTCCGGCGATCCCCGGTGAAGCCTCACATTGGGTTTGGGTTCCAGGATCGGACTCATTTCATCGATCACTTCCAGGAATATATAGGTGAGTTCATTGGTCATGTCTTCGCCTGATTTTCCCATTCCGGACAGGGTGATGAGTTGTCCGAAGCCTGCAGTGATTCCCTGGTTTCCGTTCCTTATCATGGCATCATAAGCCGTGTTGCAGTGAATCCAGAAACATTTCAGGATCTCTTTGCCGAAGTCGGGGCTCATCCCTTTTTCGATTGAGTTTTTCCAGTACGGCAGAAGGTATTGATCAATGCGCCCGAAGGATATGCCGGGGCCGGGATAATTTTCATCACTCATGACCAGCATGTGGGTAATCCACAAAAATTGAACCGCTTCCCAGAAGGTCTCCGGCGCCTCCCACGGTACCCTATCGAGATTGGCTGCCATCTGGAGAAGTTCTTTTTTTCGAACATCTTCTTTTTCCTTTTGGGCCATACTGCGGCACAGTGCTGCATAACCAGCGGCATAGTCCCGGGGCATCGTGCTGGCCGTGAGCATTGCCCGGAGCTGAGCGCCCCTGGCTGACGCTTTTTCTGTTTCATTCAGGTGATTATATCTGTCTGCAAGATCTTCATGGATGCCTTTCCATCCGAGTTTAAGCGCCTTTTCATGCCCGGGAATTAGATGACCGCTTGTCGCCCCTGAGTTGCCGTATCCGTGATCATGAAACCGCTTCATTTTGGCTCTCGCACCATTTTTCCCGCTTACCAGGCGGTTATATGCCTTCTGTTCCCTTTCATTCAGGCACAGTGATGCCTGGATGTTGAACCGTGCGCCTGCGATAAGATCTCCGGGAAGAATTTCTTTGGGAATATGGTTCACCATGACTTCTTTGACGAACCATGCCCGCCTTTCAGGCCGGCTCCAGGTCCAGAAATTTTTATCAAGTGCAACCGCTCTGGCAGCCTGCCTGTAGGAACTTAACATGGTCTGCATCAACATATAGGTTTCCGGGACAATGTAATATGTCATTTCATTGAACTGGATGTCCCAGGGTGTTCCAGTGGTCCAGGAAGTGAATTCGTTGTTCCAGGAACGCCCGGTGCCCTCGAAATAATAATCTCTCAGCCAGGAAATCCTTTCGGAAAGATTTCCGGGCTTTTTTATCCCGAAATCCGTTGTCTTTGATTGAAGTGACATCATCCGTCTCCTTTGCGGGAAAAAATATCAGTGAGCACGGTTCGTCCGTGATCCAGAAGACGCCCCATCACCCGGGCTGCCCTGTCTTCATCCCGCACCTCTACTGACGCTGCGAGTTCCCTGTGAAACCCAAGGACCACAGGGTATTCTTCCGGCCGGCTGAAAAACGTTCCCGTAAGATTGGTATAAACCTGTTTGAAAGAATTCAACAGGAGCGGATACCCCATGTTGGCGGTCGAAATTGCAATCAGAAGATGAAATTCAAAGTCAAGTTCGGCCAGCCGGCGGGTGTCAGCTATAGCTGTTTTCCGCTCTTCCCGGACCAATTGCCTGATTTCCAGGGCCTGTGCATCGGTTCGATTACGGGCCGCCAGCCTGGCATTTTCTATTTCAAACAAAACTCTCATATCCAGAAGGCTTTCCAGTAGTTTGGACTCCAGTCTGCCATGATGATAGTTTACCAGGGAGTTCAACAACGCAAGAGAACCGTCTTTCCGGTAGTCATTCACAATTGTTCCGATTCGGGGCTTTAGAGAAACCAATCCTTTTGACGCGATATCCAAAAGGGCTTTGTGGATGACAGGTCGGCTGACCCCAAGTTGAAGTGCAAGCTCCCTTTCAGGGGGGAGTTTTTGCCCCGGAGACAGTTTGCCCGAAAGGATCATCTCTTCAAATCGCTTAACACACACCTCTTTCAGGCTATCGGTTTTCACAGGTTCAAACTGCGTCAGCATATATCCTCCATATTGATTTTTGGCTGGTGGTATTACCAGTTTGCCAAAAAAGTATCATACTGTCAAGAAACTGAGAAAAAATATGGAATCCAGGCCAACAAGGTATCAGGTACAAAATTATGACAGATCTCACAGTGACCAGCCCCCTAAAAACTGATCCAAATTTTGAGAGAGTTTTCTGATAGGGACCATATAAAGAATGAGGTTACTATAGTTCGCAAACGTCACACATCAGAACAGATCATTCTTTTATAAACGAAATGGAGGAGGGGGCGAAATGTCAAAAAATCCTTATGGAAAATACACAAAAGAATTCAGAGAAGAAATATCCTATAGCGGTTCTCAAAATAATGTCCGCAGCATGTTTTTGTTAACGCGTACTATTCTTGATAAAAAGCGTCTTCCTGTCCATTATTGATGGAGGCTGATACAAGGGGGGGAATGCAAGAATGATATTCCTACTCCTTCCACCCTATCCGTTCAACCTGCGGGGGGGCTTCTTCACCAGGCAGCCATCTATGGTAAATGCGCTCAAACCTACCGTCATTATGCATTTTCTCAAGCGCTGTCTTCCATTGATCTACGATTGTTTCGGGTGTGGCTTTTGACATGGCAATGTGGAGTCGATTTTCCCCAATGGTATAGAGGCCCTCAACCGCATCACGGGAGAGTCCTTCTTTACTTAATAATTCGCCGACGGTCAAATTTACCCCAGAAAAAACATCAATACGCCCCTTCATCAGCTTTCTAATGTTCAAATCCGGTGACGGGACAAGTTGCAGATTGGTGAACCCGGCTTGTGTCAGGATTTGCTGAGCAGCCGTATCGCTGTATACGCCTATGGCAGTGAGTTGTTTGGCCTCCTCAAGACTAGTTATGGTGAGGCCGGATCCTTTTTTTGCATATAAAATTGTCTTGCCCAAGGCTATGGGGCCAATCATTTTAAATAATTGTTCCCGCTCCACTGTCTGTGTCATAGAGAAGATAACCACATTTGGCGTCACCAAAGCCGTTCGATACGCACGCGCCCAAGGAACAATATGAATGCTTCCAGGCAGATTAAGACGCTTCATAATATCCCGTACGATTTCTACGGCGAGCCCCGTCGGCTTTCCGTTTTCTCCCACAAACGATAAGGGCTTCCACTCTTCAGTTAATACCGTCAAATCCTCGGCCCGAGTTGATGGATGGGGCAAAACAACTAAGAAGATACATAGAATAAGCGTTAAAAAACTGCAAACGAACCTCTCCTTTACAAAAGGATGCCCGAATAACCAAGCCTCACCTTTTTCGCAATTCCTTTGTTTCAAGGCCTTCACGGGCACGGTAAAACACATTTTGCCGCTCCATTACATAACTATTTGATCTATTGGAAAATTAGTTTAATGTATCTTAGACTGATTGAAACAAGGATTGCAAGAAAAGATTCACTGCCCTAAAAAATGCCGAAACGTAGAAATCCGATTCGTCCGGGGCTTCCCGTGAATGATCAAGCTAGGAGCATCATAGAGTGGACACCCATGGAATAAATGCCTGATCTTCCCCCCGCTGGCGCCGGGCCTCGTACGTGGCAACCCCGCCGGCCACGGAGGTCAGGGAATTGACCGCATCGGCAATGGAGAGGATAATGCTAACTTTTTTAAAAAATATGATATTTCCTGATGTATTAACGTGGTATAAGTTGATCAAAATTAATGTGTTACGTGTCGGCGCTCTTTTCTTTTTTTCACTTTTTATATGGTTTATGATTTTAGATTCTGCTAAAAGATTTGACCATTTTTTCGCCCTCCTTTTTATATTCCTATATTGTATCGTAACTTTATTGATAATAATGAGATCTATTTTCATTGAGAGCGATATTATAACGGCTTTCTGGGTTTTTCTTTTATCTTCTGCATTTCATATTCTTTTTTTTGCATCCATATATCAATATAATGGAATTTCTAACTGCGATAGAGGCCAGTGCGATTTCTTGACATATATATATTTCAGCACTGTTACATGGACAACATTAGGTTATGGTGATTTTCAACCACATGCCAACTCACGGCTATTTGCTGGTATAGAAGCTTTTGTAGGATACACATTTATGGGGCTATTCATTGGGATAGTGACTGCAGGTATTCAAAAATCGTATTCTAAAGATAAGCGTGACGGAAGTTAAGAATACTTGCATTATTATTGATTACAGCCCCTGTTATTTTGATATTGATTGAGACTCCCTTTGGGGTGCACTGTCAATGCCCAATTAATAGCTTGCGATAAAATCAGAGAGAAATAATACGGGCAATGAGGAGGGCGTTTGAAACCATGTTAGTAAGGCTGAAAATTGTCGGGAGGGTGCTTTCCCGTCTCTTTTTTTTCAGCTCAGTGAAAACCGGTTGAGATATTTTTGCGATATTGGTGACATGCAACGAAAGGGGGGCAAAGGGAAGTCCGGTGCCGGGGCAGAGAAAGGCCGGGGCACCATGGGTGTCCCGGCCCGGGTGGCAGGGTTGCTTAGAAGCTGTAGGTGAGGGTGGCGCCGATGCTGCGGGCGGGGCCGTCGATGCCGATGACCGAGTTCAGGAAGGGGGCGACAAAGGTTTCGTATTCACGGTCAAGGATGTTTTTGCCCCAGAGGGTGAATTCAAAATTATCCCATTCATATCCCAGCCTCAGGTTAAGGATTTCATAGGCGTCCTGCCGGGCGCTGTTGGCGGCATCCCCGTAGAAGGGGCCGGTGCCCAGGAGGTCGGCCCGGCCGAAGAGCCCTGAGGGCGAGCGGTATTGGATGCCCAGGTTGTAGGTGTACTTGGGGGCGTAGGTCAGGTAATTGCCCGAGTAGTCTTTTTCCACCAGGCTGGCACCCTGTTTGACCACGGCGGTGAAATCATCGTACACCGCCTTGTTTACCCCCAGTCCTGCAAAGAGGTCCAGCCCCTGGCAGGGACGGGCTTCAACCTGGAGCTCCACCCCTTTGGAGTGGGCCTCGGCCGCGTTGGAAATGGTGAGGACGGCCAGGGTGGGGTGGAGCTGGGAGACCTGCTTGTCCTCCATTTTGATGTAAAAGGCCGACATATTGACCATGAGCCGGTTGTCCAGCCAGGTGGACTTGATGCCCATTTCATAGTTCCAGGTGTATTCCGGCCCGTATTCGAAGGTTTCCCGGGTGCCGGTGTTGCCCCAGTTGAAGCCGCCGGGCATGTATCCCTTGGCAGCGGAGGTATAGGCCATGACATGGTCGGAGAAATCATAGTCTACGGAAAATTTGGGCAAAAGTTCCGTGTGGCTCAAGTCGCCGCCATAGGCCTTGCCCTGGGCCGTGTCCCTGAGGTCCCCCTGGCTGGTATGCCGGTCCAGCCGCAGCCCTGCGGTGAGGCGCAGCCTGTCGAACACTGTATAACTGCCCTGGCCGAAGACGGCCGCCCCTTGGGTTTCCACATCGGTCACCGGGTTCATGTACACCATGCCGGCGGATAGGATTTTATAGCTGTAATCGAAGGCGGCGTCCTCATGGAAGGCAAAGAGGCCGGCCAGCCATTCAAAGGGGCCGCTGTCATTGGATGATATCCTCAGTTCCTGGCTGTAGTGGCGCTGGTCCAGGGACATGGGGTTGATCCGCCGGTTCAGGGGATTATCCCAGAGGTCGCAGTCATTGACCTTTTCCAGGCTCTGGTCCTGGACGCCGGTGACCGAGAGGAGGGTGAAATCCGGGGCAAAATATTTGACGCGCAGGGTCTGGCCGTTCCAGTCCTGGTTGAGGTAGGCGTCCTCATCGCTCCTGATCTGGTCCTTTCCGGTGGCCTGGGGGCCGTATAGAATCCGTCCGCCGGCGCCGTGGTCATCGGCCCTGGCCGCGTCCGCCGTCAGGGCGATGTCCCAGTGGTCCCCCGGGGTCCACCTGAGGGTGAACCGGCCGGACAGGTGGTTCAGGTCCGCGGCCCTGTCGTCCCCCGTGGACAGGTTTTCCAGGTAGCCGTCGGACCGCTTGTACTGAAAGGCCCCGCCCAGGTAGAGCTGGTTTTCCTTCACGGGCCCCTTGAGGCTCAGCCCTGTCCTGAAGGTGTCGTGGCCGGCGTATTCCGTCAGGAGCTTCCCCGTGAATTCGTTGTCCGGCTGACGGGTGGTGATGTTGATGACCCCGGATTCGGAGTTCCTTCCGTAGAGGGTGCTCTGGGGCCCTTTGAGGATTTCCGCCCGCTCAAGGTCGAAAAGATCGATGTTCTGCATGTAGTGGAGGGGGTAGCTGACATCGTCCACGTAAAAGCCGGCAGGGGAATAGGTGCATCCCCTGAAGGGGGAGATGCCCCGGATGACCACGATGTGCTCGCATGACCTGTCCATCATGCTGACGTTGGCGCTCATGCGCACCAGGTCGTTGGTTTTTTCGAGGCCGGCATCCTCAATCTGGGCGCCGGTAAATACATCCATGCCCACGGGGACATCCTGGGCCTTTTCTTCCCGTTTCTGGGCCGTGACCACAATGGTTTCCAGTTGAAATTCGTCCCCGGGGGCCAGGTCCCGGCCGTGGAGGGCGGGGGCGCCCAGTAAGGGGATCAGCAGGATGGCAATAAAATACCGCTTCATCATTTTTCCTTTCATAATCATTGGTAAATGTCCATACGGGCCAACCGGCCTGGGCCGCTCCGGGCTTTAAAATACAAAAAGCCGTGAAGGCGCAGCAGACCTGTGGGGTCCCAAAGCCTTCGTGGCTTGATTTTATTGAATGTCCGGGTTGAATGGGCTGGAACAGGTTCCCAGGGCACCTTCATGGTGCCGGTTGAATGGTGGGGAACCGGTGGCGGCGGTTTTTAGAGGATGCCCCGGCCGTCCACCCAGTGGCGGGGGGCGCCTGCGCAGGCGAGGCAGTATCCTTTTTTCGGCCCTTCCTGGACGGTTTTGCTGGCCATCACCGTTTCCCTGCAGCCGGGGCAGACAAGGCTGGGCACGATGGGGGCGTAGGGGGGGAGGTCCGGGTCAATGGGCTCGGTGTGAAAAAAGGTGTCAAAGGGCTGTTGGATCAGTTTAAAGGCCGCCGCTTTTCCCATCTCCCGGAATGCCTTTTCCTCTTCGGGGGTGCCGGCCCGGTCCCGGATCACCTTTTCCATCAGGGGGAAAAATTCCGGCATCACCCGGTCCACATGGTCCCGGACATGGCCTTTGACCCTCACCCTCACCCCTGTGTCGGCGCTGCGCCGGCCAAAGCTCACGGCCATTTTTCCCAGGTCCTGGAAGACCAGACCGTTATTGCCCAGGGTGCACCCGGATACGGCCTGGATCCCGTCGGCAAAGCAGGCGTTGATTTCCACCACGGCCATGAGGTCTTCCATGCCCCGGGAGGTGCCGGCGCCCAGGGCCGCCAGCCCCGTCAGGGCGGCCATGACGCCGAAGGCGCTGCCCGGGCAGTAGTGGCCGTGGATTTCAGCGGTCTTGACCAGACAGCAGGCCGCATCCTTTTCCCCCACGGCCCGGTTGAAATCGGCCCTGGGGTTTTCCTTCAGCCGGTTCATTCTCTCTGGTTCCATACTTCTTTCCATATTTTTTTTCATATTGGGATTCTCCTTATTTTATGGATTTACCTCTTCGATGATCCGGGCCATCCAGTCCGGTATTCTTGTCTCTCCCTCGGGGTAAAAGGCCCTGACATAGGGTTTGATGTCCAGGACCGGGCTCTGGTCCACGGCGTCCAGCCCCGTCACCGAAAGGGTATTCTCCTCCCGGTCCACCAGTTTGACCACGGTGGTGAGGATGGGGTTGGGCCGGACCGGGCTGCCCGTGCCGAAGATACCCACCTCGGGATTCTCTTTTCGGCCCATGGGGTGGACCCGGGTGATGGACCGGCTGGCCTCGGGCACCCGGTGGGCCCAGTAGAGGATGACCAGGTGGGAATAGTCCCGGATGCCGTCGAGGATGCCGGAAAGTTCAGGCCGGATTTCGATCCGGGAGACGGTCTCCTTGAGTTCCTTGAGATGGGCCTTTACCTCCCGGGGATCCCTTTCGGATTTTATGCCCTTGGGGCCGGGTTTTAAAAAGGGGGTTTTGATTTTGCTGTGGATCAGGCCCACAGGACAAAGGCTGATGGTTTGCTGGCTGTTCATGAACACTCCTTTAAATTTTATTGCCCCGGGAGGACCGAGCTCCCCGGGGATTACCGCAGATGAATAATCCGGCAGCGGGGGCGGTTTCTACCCCGGGGGGATTTTTTTTTACCCCTGGCGGATCCCAGCCTTCAGGGGCGTTTTTTATGAACCGCCTGTCCCGGGGTAAAAAAAAACGCGGGCCGGGCAGAACCGGGGGGAAAATATCCCTATCATTGCCTGCGGACGGGGGGCGTTCTCCCCTTTCCCCGGAAATAACCAAGTAAATACGGAGCAAGGTAATGAAACTGATGAAAGCGGCGATGATTAATTTCGCCATTAACCACGCACGGACCGTGGCGGCGCTGCTGGTGGCCGCCACCCTGGCGGCGGGCGTTTTCCTGCCCGGCGTTGAACTCGATACGGATCCCGAAAACATGCTGGAGCAGTCCGAGCCGGTCCGCATATTCCATAACCAGACCAAGGAGGAATTCGGCCTCAGCGACACCGTGGTGGTGGGGGTGGTCAACGACACCCACCCCGACGGGGTGTACAACGTGGACACCCTGGGCCATGTCTGGGCGCTCACCGAGTTCGCCAAAACACTCTGGTGGGAGGACAATGAGAATCCCGGATCGTATAAAGGGGTGATCGAGGCGGACATGATCGCCCCCTCCCTCATCGACCATATCAGCCAGGCCGGGCCGGGGACCATCCGGTTCGAATACCTGATGCCCGGGCCCCCGGCCACCCGGGAAGAGGCCCTCAAGGTCCGGGAGCGGATCATGTCCAACCCCATGCTCAGGGGGATGGTGGGGTCCGGGGACGGAAAGGGGCTGTGCATCTACCTGCCCCTGACGGACAAGCTGCTCTCCTATAAGGTATACACGGCCCTGAATGAAAAGATAAAAGGGTTCAATGCCGGGGACACCTATCATATCACAGGGCTTCCCGTGGCCGAAGGGGCCATCGGGGTGGAGATGTTTTCGGAGATGAAGGTGGCCTCCCCCCTGGCCATGCTGGTGGTCCTGGGGCTGCTGCTCCTGTTTTTCAGGAAATGGTCCCTGGTCATGCTGCCCATGGTCATTGCCACGGTTTCCATCGTCATCTCCATGGGGCTGATGATCGGCCTGGGGTTTGAGGTCCACATCCTCAGCTCCATGCTGCCCATTTTTCTGATGTCCATCTCCATTGTGGACTGCATCCATGTATTGTCGGAATTCTTTGATGTCTACACCCCTGAAAGGGGGCGGAAAGAAGCTGTCCGCGAGGTGCTGGGAACCCTTTTCACCCCCATGCTTTACACCTCCCTGACCAC
Organism: Desulfobacter sp.; assembly: GCA_028768525.1. Taxonomy (NCBI): domain Bacteria; kingdom Pseudomonadati; phylum Thermodesulfobacteriota; class Desulfobacteria; order Desulfobacterales; family Desulfobacteraceae; genus Desulfobacter; species Desulfobacter sp. The sequence continues at coordinate 4,674,666 of CP054837.1, forward strand.
GGCGGCGGGATTCCTCTCCCTGACCCTCACCTCCATTCCCCCGGCCCGGATTTTCGGGCTCTTTCTCTGTTTCGGGGTGATGCTGGCCTGGCTGTGCACGGTGATGTTCGTGCCGGCCTATATTGTCCTCATGCCTGAAAAAACATTTAGAAATTTCGGCCTGGCCGCGGGCCAAGGCCGGGCGGGGGGCCGGATGACCCGGTTCCTGGGCGCCCTGGGCCGGTTTACCGCCGCCCGCAGGGGGATGATATTCGCGGGCCTGGGCCTGGCCGCCCTCCTGGCCGTGGCCGGCATCTCCCAGACCCGGATCAACGACAATTACTCCAAGCGCTTTGCCATCTCCCATCCCCTCCGCCGGGCCGACATTGCCCTGAACAGTCATTTTTCCGGCACCTATACCGCCTACCTGGTGCTGGAGGGGCCCCGGGATGATTCCATGGCCGCAGTGAAAGAAGCCGGGCAGGCCTTCAGCGCCTATGCCCGGGTCATGGGAGAGACGGATGACCGCATCCCGGGCATGGCTGCCCGGATCGCCCCCCTGATTGCACCGGTGGCCGGAACCAAAAAGGGGGCCGAAGATGGCCATTTTCTGGACCGGGCCGTCGAATTCGCAGACACCATGGCCGATTCGGCCCCGGACGATGCCTGGGAGGCCTGGCAGATCCTGGGGGATTTTCTGCGCAGCCAGCGGGAAAAAACAAAGGTGTTCAAGCAGCCCGGGGTCCTGTCGTATATGGCCGGCCTCCAGCGCCACCTGGAATCAGAGGGCCTTGTGGGCAAGGCCTCTTCCGTGGCCGACATCGTTTCCAAGGTCAACCAGGAGCTGACGGGCGGCAGCCCGGAAAATTATACAATTCCCGACACCCTCTCCAAGGTGGGGGAATGCTATATGCAGTTCCAGCAGGGACACCGGCCCCAGGACCTCTGGCACCGGGTCACTCCGGATTTTTCATCCGCCAACATCATGCTCCAGATGGCCTCGGGCAACAGCATGGATATGGCGGCCGTGGTCAATGCGGTGGCGGATTATCTGGCGGTGAATCCCCCGCCGGTGAGGCTGGAGCACAATTGGGCGGGGCTGCACTATGTCAACCTTTTCTTCCAGAACAAGATGTTCTGGGAGATGCTCTGGGCCTTTGTGCAGAGTTTTGTGGTGGTCCTGGTGATGATGACTCTGCTCTTCCGCTCCCTTAAATGGGGGGTGCTCTGCATGGTTCCCCTGAGCGTCACCATTGCCGCCATCTACGGCACCGTGGGGCTCATGGGAAAGGACTACGACATGCCCGTGGCCGTGATCAGCGTGCTCTCCATCGGCATTGCCGTTGATTTCGCCATCCATTTTCTGGAGCGCAGCCGCAAGGCCTATGAGCGGGAGGGGAGCTGGCAGCGGGTGCTGCCCCTGATGTTCGGGGAGCCGGCCAGGGCCATCAGCCGGAACGTCATGGTCATTGCCGTGGGGTTCCTGCCCCTGATCCTGGCCAGGCTGGTGCCTTATAAGATCACCGGCCTCATGCTCTGCGGCATCCTCTCCATCTCCGGCATCGTCACCCTCCTGGCCCTGCCGGCCCTGCTGGGGGCCCTGGAACCCTTCTTTTTTAGGGAAAAGGCCGGGTCCCCCAAGGCCGCGGCCCCGGCAGGGGAGAACCCATGATAATAGATATAAGGAGTTCAATCATGAAAAAGATATATATGGCAGCCATGTTCATCCTTTTTACGGCAGCGGCAGCCGTGGCGGGAGATGCCGCCCCCCATGCCCAGGCCATCGTAAAAAAAGCCAACCACATGGCCCTTTACCAGGGCGCAGCCATGAAGGGCCGGGTGAGCATTGAAATTCGGGACAAACAGGGCCGGGTGAGGCGCCGGGTCCTGAATATCCTTCGCCGGGACAATGACGGGGAGGGGGAGGGCGGCCAGAAATACTTTGCCTATTTCAGATCCCCGGCCGATGTCAGGAAGATGGTCTTTATGGTACACAAGCATGCCGATCCCGCAAAGGAGGATGACCGGTGGCTCTATATGCCGGCCATGGACCTGGTGAAGCGCATCGCCTCCGGGGACAAGCGCACCAGTTTTGTGGGCTCGGATTTCCTCTACGAGGACATTTCTGGCCGGGGAATATACGAGGACAGCCACAGGCTGGTCGAGACCACGGCCACCCATTTCATCCTGGAGAACCGGCCCAAAGACCCGGGGGGCGTGGCCTTTGACCATTACCTGGCCCATATCAACCGCCGCACCTTTGTTACGGAAAAACTCGAGTTTTACAAAAAGGGGGGCCGGCTCTACCGCACCATGGAGGCCCTGGAGGTGAAGAATATAGCGGCCCTGGACAATGGCCGGCCCGTCTCCTATCCCACGGTGGTGAAATCAAAGGCCTGCAACCTTTCAACGGGCAGCGTCTCCCTGATGACCGTAACGGATATTGAATACAACCCGGAACTGGGGGAGAAGGTCTTCAGCGAGCGGTACCTGAGGCGGCCGCCCAGGGAGATCACCCGATGAGGGCATGCACCGGGGCGGCATTGGCCGCCCTGGCTGCGGTCCTCTTCTGGCTGGCCCCTGTCCGGGCCGGAGCGCCCGTCCCCGGGGTGGTTTCCATAGTGGAAAATGCTGAGGTCAACGGGTTCGTCGAGGTGAGGGCCGGCTGCCGCACCGGGGAAGATCCCGGGGAAGACCGGGCATCGGTGATGGAGGCCCGGCTCCAGCTGGAGCTGTTCACCTATACGGACCATATGGATATGAAATTCAAGGGGGATGTGGCGGCCGACGGCATCATGGACAGGGTTGAATTCGACCCCCGGGAGGCCTGGATATTCACCCGGGCCCTGGGCGGGGGCGACCTTACAATGGGCCGGCAGGTCCTGACCTGGGGCACCGGGGACCTGGTCTTTTTAAATGACCTCTTCCCCAAGGACTGGCAGTCCTTTTTCACGGGGAGGGACGCCGAGTACCTCAAGGCGCCCTCGGATGCCGTCAAGCTCAGCCTCTTTTCGGACCTGGCCGACGTGGATCTGGTCTACACCCCGCTCTTTGACCCGGACCGGTATATCACCGGGGAGTACCTCTCCTTCTGGAATGCCGGCGCCGGGCGGATCACCGGCAGGGAGGGGATGGCCGGGGCGGCCCGGCCCGGCCGGTGGTTCCGGGACCATGAACTGGCCTGCCGGATCTACCGGGCCATGGCCAATTGGGAGCTGGCCCTCTACGGCTACCGGGGATTCTGGAAGACCCCGGCCGGCAGCGACGGCCGGGGAAGGGCGGTGTTTCCCCGGCTCAACGTTTACGGGGCCAGCATCCGGGGGCCTGTGGCCGGGGGCATCGGCAACCTGGAACTGGCCTGGTACGATTCCAGGGAGGACCGGGGGGGCGGCAACCCCCTGGTGGACAACTCCCAGCTCAGGTTCCTGGCCGGGTATGCCCGGGACCTGGGGGGGGATCTCAATGCCAGCCTCCAGTATTATATGGAGCATATCCTGGGCCACGGTGCCTATGAATCAGGCCTGGGCGGACAACCGGCAAAGGACCGCTTCCGCCATCTGATTACCGTGCAGGTCACCCAGCTGCTCCTGGGCCAGACCCTGGAACTGAGCCTTTCGGGGTATTTCTGCCCCGGCGACCAAGACCTTTATCTCAAGCCCTGTCTGGGATACCAGTACACCGATGAGATCACCCTGGAGGCCGGGGCCAATATTTTCCGGGGCCGGGAGCCTCACACCTTTTTCGGGCAGTTTGAAAATAATAATAATGTATATGCAGCCATCCGGTACCATTTTTAATGGGTATGAAAATGGCCGGGAAAATAAGGAGAGATGTAATGAAGCCTGAAGTGAAAAAATGCGGGGGCAACGGGCCCAGCAGCTATTGGATGCAGGACCCGGTGTTATTGTTCGACGCCCTGGGCATCCGGCCCGGGGAGGAAATTCTGGATCTGGGGTGCGGGGCCGGGGATTATACCCTGGAGGCGGCCCGAAGAACCGGGGAGGGGGGCTGCGTCACTGCAGTGGACCACTGGCCCCCTACCGTTGACGGGATGGCCGCTGCGGCCGGGGCCCGGGGCCTCACCCAGGTCCGTGCCCTTAAGGCCGATCTCCTCCATCCCCCCCTGCCGGTGGCCCAAAATTCCGTGGACCTGTGCATGGTGTTCACCGTGCTCCACATTTTTGACATGGAACGCTTCAGTGACAGGGTGTTCCGGGAACTGGCCCGGGTGATCCGCCCGGGGGGGCGCCTGGCCGTGCTGGAGTGCAAAAAAGAGGAGTGGTCCTTTGGCCCGCCCCTGCACATGCGCCTGTCCCCGGGGGAGGTCGAGACCTTTATCCGGGGGTATGGTTTCCAAAAAACGGGGTTAAAGAATTTCGGGTACAATTATCTTCTCAGTTTTACCCTGGAGGCCTGATCGCCGGATTCGTGGCGGGTCAGTGGAGTACTATTGGCGGACCTGTGGCGGATCGGGGCCGGCAGAATCATTTTTACTTTACCGCCGTTATGGTCTAACATGGGCAGTCCGCGGCCGGCCCGGAAATTTGTTAAAACCGGGTATCTGTGCAGAGAAATGCGGCCGCCCCGAAAACGGCATAAGAATAGGAGAGTCAGATGCAGGACGGCAAGGCACCAACGCTTTTTTGTTTTAAACCCTCCACCGGTTCCCGGGACAGCATCTCCAATGAAGCGGCATGGGGCCACAGGGAGATAAGTATCCGGCCGGGCCTGTGGATGAGTCTGATTAATTTCACCTCGGCCGACCGGATCAGCCTGGATTACGAAAAGCAGTTTCCGGTGATTGATTTCGGGTTCGTGATTTCCGGAAATATCCTGAGACGGGGGCCGGGACCGGAATCCCGCCCGGAACCGCTCCAGGTGAGAAGCGGCATCAGCGGCACCCGGCTGGAAACCCGGCAGTCCGGCTCCTTTGTGGTGCCGCCCCGCCAGGAACAGCAGATCCTCCATCTTCATATGACCCTTCCCTTTTTCAGGAGCGTGGTCAAAGACGAGGCCGGTGTCCTGCCCCGGGGGCTGAGGGAGGCCCTCAAGGGGGATTCCCAGGCCGAGTTTACCAGCGCAGGGCCCATGGGGCCGGATATTCAGTCCGTGGTCTACCAGGTGCTGAACACCTCCAGCAACGCCTATCCCTGGCCCCTTTACCTGGAGGGGAAAAGTCTGGAACTGCTCTCCCTTCAGCTGGCGGCCCTGAGTCTTGACCACCGCAGGCCAACGGCGAAGAGGCTCAACAGGGGCGAACGGGAACGGATCAAGGAAGCCAGGGCCTTCCTGGTGGATAATCTCCAGTCCCCCCCCGGCCTCAGGGAGCTTGCCTCCGGGGCCGGCATGAGTCCGGCCAAGCTCCAGGCCGGTTTCCGGCAGGCCTACGGGATGAGCGTGTTTGATTATTTCAGGGAATATCGGATGCTCAAGGCCAGGGATCTTCTGGCCCGGACGGACACCAACGTGAGCGAAACCGCCTGGCAGGTGGGGTATGTCAATGTCAGCCATTTTTCCGCCGCCTTTAAAAAGCGGTTCGGCATCCTGCCCAAGCATTATCTGAAAATGCACCTGGACTCGCCGCCTGATGCAGGCATTGAAAAATCCCGTTAATGTGAAAAAATTATCCGCAAATATGTTGAAATGAGTTGATCGTTGTATGGTCTCGCCTGTATAAGAAACGGAACCTAAATGATAAGGTGTTTTAAGGCAGGTCCCCATGACGATGAAACAAGATGTGGCCGGCGCCCTTTTACTGCTCATCCCCTACTATATAGGGTTTCACGAAGAGGGCATTGAACTGTTGCTGGAGGATATGGCCGAACTGGTGGCCATCTCCGGGTTTGCCTCCACCATGGCCTATTTCCAGCAGCGTTTACTCCGGCTGATGAATCAATACCGGGATGACAGCCGGACCGATTATCTGCCCCAGCTTGGCAACCGGCTGGCCTATACCCGGGCCGTAAAAGAGATTGACACCCTGGCGGTGGACAGGCGGAAGACGCTGGCCCTGCTTCTAATGGATATGGACAACTTCAAGCGCATCAATGACCTGTACGGGCACCGGTGCTGGGATCTGCTGCTGAGGGAATTCGCCCGCCGGCTGGAACGGCTGGGCGCCGGCAGGGCCTTCAGGATCGGGGGAGATGAATTTGCCCTGCTGGTGGATGAAACATTGGGCATGGATGCCCGGCAGGCCGCAAACCGTTCCTTGATTTGCTCCGGCTGATTGTCGATGCATGTGCCCATGTTTTTATATTGACACCCGGTTAACTGAGTTGCTAATTTAAAAGACTCGGTTCATTAAATTTCTATTTTTTCACCCTGGATACAGCGGATCATTTATGACTGGAAAAAAAAGCCTTGTTACCGTCTTTTGGAGTTCAATTACCTTACTTTATCTGGTGATGGTCTGCCTCCTGGTCTATCTCTGGGTGGGCTGGGAACTCAAAACCCGGAAGAGGGAATTCAACCAGGTCCGGCAAACCTATGTGGAAACCCAGAAATCCGCCATAAAGAAACAGGTCCAGCAGGCCATTCACTATATTGAGCATAAAAAATCCCTGGCTGAAAAACGGGTAAGGTCCGAGGTGAGGTCACGGACCCTTGAGGCCTGGGAAATCGCCAGCCACATATGGAAAAAAAATGAGGCCCGTCTGCCCCCCGAAAGGATTGAAAGGCTGATCCATGACGCCTTGTTCGCTGCGGTCTGGGACGAGGGAAAAGGGTACTATTTTGCTGAGGACATGGCCGGAAAGGAGAGAGTGAACCGGAATAATCCTGAGCTGGAGGGCAAAAACCTCATGGAAACCCGGGACTCCAAGGGGAAATATATCATGAGGGATTTTATCCGTGTGGTCCGGTCGCCTGAAGGGGAAGGGTTCTCCACCTACCATTGGAACAAGCCCGACGCGCCCGGTATCCTGGTACCCAAAATTTCCTACCTCAAGTATTTTGCCCCCTTGGACTGGGTGATCGGGAGCGGAAAATACATAGCTGAGGAAGAAGAAAAAATAAAGCGCGAAGTCCTGGCATATCTTGACAGCCTAAAATTGGGGGAAGAGGGGTATATTTTTGCGGCCACCTTTGAGGGCGTCAGCCTTACCGGCCCCCTGAAAGGGAAAAATACCTATGAGATACAGGACGCCAATGGGGTGAAAATCGTTCAGGAACTGATCAAGTCAGCCCGTTCCGGCGGCGGTTTTGTCACCTATGTGGCCCCCAGGTTCAAGGGCCACAGGCCTGCCCCGAAAATCAGCTATGCACAGACCGTAGACGACTGGGGATGGTATATCGGCACCGGGGTCTATGTGGATTCAATTGAAAAGGGCATTGCCCGGAAACAGGACGAATTGGCACACAATACCCGGATGCTGATTTTAAAAACGGTCCTGGTGCTGGCCGCCTCTGTCCTGGCCTCGGTTTTCCTGGCATGGCGGGTCTCGAAAAGAATCGGAATCAACCTGGCTCTGTTTACCCGTTTTTTCAAGCAGTCTGCCACCCGGCACAAACTCCTGGAAAACGAGCAGATTTCTTTTTCAGAATTTGTTCCCCTGGCCGCATCGGCCAATGAGATGCTCAGTGAAAGAAACGCCTATGAGGCGGCACTGGCCAGGAGCGAAAAAAAATACCGCAGACTGTTCGAACAGTCCAAGGATGCCTTTCTGCTCATTGACGACGGGAAAATCGTTGACTGCAACCAGGCGTCCATCGATATGCTGGGCTATACCGGCAAAGATCAGCTGCTTTCCGTCCTGCCGTCGGATATTTCGCCCCCGGTCCAGCCGGACGGAAGGGATTCCGCTGCCAAGGCCAGAGAAATGATGGATATGGCCACACAAAAGGGGAGCCACCGGTTTGAATGGGAGCATAAACGGGCGGACGGCAGTGTGGTGCCGATGGAGGTGCTGCTCACGGCCATTGCAACCGAGGCCGGCCGGCAGATCCTTCATACCACCTGGCGGGATATCTCCGGCCGGAAAAAGGCCGAAGCCCTGATGATCCAAACGGAAAAAATGATCACCGTGGGCGGCATGGCGGCGGGCATGGCCCATGAACTTAACAATCCTCTGGCCGGCATGATCCAGAGTGCCCAGGTGATTAAAAACAGGATGAATCCCACCCTTCCCGCCAATGTGGCTGCCGCCAAAAAAGTGGGCATCAGCCTGGAGGGGCTGGGGGAATATGCCCGGCAGAGGGATATTTTGAATTTTCTGGATACCATTGTCGCCACAGGCGACCGGGCGGCCAGGATTGTGAGCAACATGCTCAATTTCATCCGTAAGAAACCGGGGGAGAAAAGCTTTGGGGACATCGGCCGGATCATGGACCAATCCATTGAACTGGCCGTAAACGATTTCAGCCTGGCGAAGAATTACGATATCCGCCAGGTCCGCATAACCAAAACCTATGCACCGGATCTGCCTGCGGTGCTTTGTGAAGAGATCAATATTCAGCAGGTATTTTTTAATATGCTGAAGAATGCCGCCCAGGCCATGGCCGACGACCCCGATTCCTCGAAAAAACAGCCCAGGATAGACATTTCCATATCATGGGAAAAGGAAAAGGTCTGCATTGCCATCCGGGACAACGGCCCGGGCATGGACCCGGAGGTGGCCAAACGGATTTTCGAACCCTTCTACACCACCAAACCGGTGAACCAGGGGACCGGGCTGGGATTGTCCGTCTCCTATTTTATCATTGTTGAAGACCACGGGGGCAGCATGGATATCTCTTCCCAACCGGGGCAGGGCACAGAATTTTCCATCTATCTGCCCCTTGGCGCCGAAGAAAATTCCCAATAGGGGGCCCCAGGCCGGCATCCATTACGGATCCCCATTTGAAAGTTTACTATCCTTAAACTAAGTTTAGTCCATATGCAACTTATTTAAATCATGCTTGATTTCGGGGGTAAAATTATGCTACTCCAATTCCCCTGTTTCTGAATTGATGATCTTAAACCGAATTATGGGAGTTGTGAAATGTTGACAAAACGAACGGTAAAAAAAGGGGTGGCCCTGGCTGTGGCTGCCGTATTTATGGCTGCGGCGGGAAGTGCATGGGCTGCGGGATTCAAAAAAGAGTACAAGATGCAGGTGACGGTGGGGCCCAAGTTCTACTGGGGCATGGGGGCCCTTAAGTTTGCCGAACTGGTGAAGGAGAAGACCAATGGGCAGATTAATATCAAACCCTATTTCGGATCCGCCCTGCTCAAGGGGGCCCAGCTTAAAAGCTCCCAGATGGTGGCCAAGGGCGTCATCGACTGCGCCATGGATTCCACCATCAACATCAGCCCGGTGATCCCCGAGGCCAATATTTTCCACCTTCCCTTTTTCCTGAATAATTTTGAGAACCTGGACCGGGTGAAAAACGGCGAAGCGGGCAAGGCCGTGTTTGCCGCCATGGAGGCCAAACGGCTTCAGCCCCTGGCCTGGGCCGAAAACGGGTTCCGCCAGCTGACCAACAGCAAGCGGGCCGTGAAGCGCCCCGCCGACATGAAGGGCCTGAGAATCCGGGTGGTGGGCAATCCCATGTTCCTGGACACCTTCAGGGCCCTGGGGGCCGATCCCGTGAACATGAACTGGGGGGATGCGGTTGCCGGTTTCCAGCAGGGCGTGGTTGACGGCCAGGAAAATCCGGTGGGGGTTCTGGTCCCGGTCCAGATCCACCAGTACCATAAATATGCCACCCAGTGGAACTATGTGGTGGATCCCCTGATTTTCTATTGGAACCAGCGTCAGTGGAAGAAATTCCCCAAGGAGATCCAGGATGCCATCATGGCGGCGGCCAGGGAAGCCGGCCGGTATGAGACCGCGCTCTGCCGGGCCGGCCTTGACAAGGGGGAATCCATCAGGATCCTTAAAGAGGAATTCAACACCGAGATGGCGGTGCCTGCGCCCCTGGCCCATATGGCTGAAAAGGGGATGAGCGTGAACACCCTCACCGATGAAGAGCGCCAGGCCTTTATCGATGCCACCCGCTCCGTATACGACAAGTGGATCGGCAAGATCGGCAAGGATGTCTACGAAAAAGCCAAAAAGGATATGGCCCAATAGGGTTGAAACGCCTCCAAGGGGAGCCGCTCAACCCCCCGGGCCTGTAAGACCCATTGGTTGTTAATCAGCCCCGGAAGCCGGCAGTCCGGTTTTCGGGGCCCTTTGTTTCAGGGAGAGTTAATGTGAAAAAGGGAATCCTGGGCATCCGGCTGGACCACTGGCTGGTGGCCATTTTGCTGGCGGTGATGGCCCTCATCGCCTTTATCAATATTTTAAGCCGGTATATCTTTCATTTTTCCTTTGCAGCCACCGAGGAGATCACCATCAACCTCTTTGTCTGGATGACGGTGATCGGCATGGGCATTGCCTTTGAACGGGGAGGGCAGCTGGGCATGGTCACCTTTTTCAATATGTTTCCGTCCCGGCTGCAAAAGGCGTCGGTGCTTATCTATTCCCTGCTGGCGGCCGGACTTTTTCTGGTCCTCAACTACTATATGATCCAGGCCATTTACGATGAAATCACCCTGTTTCAGGCAAAGTCCGCCTCCCTTGGGATCCCGGTGTGGATCTATTATTCGGGCCTGCCCCTGCTGTCGGTATTTGTCTTCCGGGGGATCTGGCGCGACGCCAGGGCCAAATTGTCCGGAGACGGCGGGACGGTGACCGGGACAGTGGGGGAATAATCCATGGAGTTTGTACTGATCCTGGCCCTGTTTTTCCTGCTCATGGTCATGGGCGCCCCCATCGGCACCTCCCTGGGGGTATCCGCCGTGGCCACCATCCTCTATTTTGACCTGGGGGCGGAGATGCTGGGGGTGAATTTCGCCTCGGGCATCGCCTCCTTTCCCCTGCTGGCCATTCCTTTTTTTGTCCTGGCCGGGGTTATTTTGCAGCGGGCCGGGCTGGCCGCCACCATTGCCCGGTTTTTTGAACTGCTGGTGGGACGGGCCACCGGCGGCCTGGCCATCGTGGCCGTACTCACCTGCATGTTCTGGGGGGCGCTGTCGGGGTCCGGCCCGGCCACCACGGCGGCTGTGGGCATGATATTGCTGGCCCCCATGCTTAAGAACGGCTACGGCAAGGCCTTTGCCGGGGCCACCATTGCCAATGCCTCGGATCTTTCCATCATCATTCCGCCTTCCATTGCCTTCATCATTTACGGGAATATCACCTCGGTTTCGGTGGGGGCCCTGTTTGTGGCCGGGATCGTCCCGGGGATCATCACCGGCCTGGGCACCATCCTGGTGGCCTGGTACATCTCCCATCGGCGGGGCTACCGGGGCGTGTCCCGGCGGGGCAGCGCCAAAGAAATCATGGTCGCCTTCAAGGAGTCCATCTGGGCCGTGATGGCGCCGGTGGTGGTGCTGGGGGGAATTTACACCGGTATTTTCACCCCCACGGAAGCGGCGGTGGTGGCAGTGTTCTACAGCCTTTTTGTGGCGGTGCTGATCTACCGGTCCATTACATGGCGGGATATGGTCGAGATCCTGGTGGATGCCGCCGTGACCAGCTCGGTGATCATGTTCATCGTGGTCTTTGCCGGGATTTTCACCTGGGCCGCTTCGGTCACCGGGGTCATCGACGCCCTGGCCCAGATCATCATCAGGATATCCCCCAATGCCGTGGTCATGATCATCCTGGTCAACATCCTGCTTTTCGGGCTGGGCATGATCCTGGACGCTATTTCCATCTGCTATCTGCTCATGCCCATTCTCATTCCGGTGCTGGCGGCCTTTAAGATCGATCCGGTCTATTACGGGGTGATCTTTATTTCCGCCCTGGCCATCGGCCAGGCCACCCCGCCCGTGGGGGTGAACCTCTTTACGGCGGCCAACCTGGCCGGGTGTAATGTGGACGAGATTGCCAGGGAGGCCATCCCCTTTGTGCTCATGGACCTGGTGGTGCTGGTGATCCTTTCCCTGCTGCCGGTGCTCTCCCTTTACCTGCCCATCTGGGCCGGATTGTACACGCCCTGACGGGAGGGCAAAGCGGGTTAATTTCCCGGGGGCGCCGGAAGGAGAAGCCGGGCAAGGGTGCCGCTTCCGCTTCCCGCCGGGAGGTTTTCAAGGGTGATATCGCCTTTGTGGAGCAGGGCGATTTCCCGGACAAAGTTGAGCCCTAAACCGGTGCTTTTCCGGCCGCTGTCCGGGCGGCGCAGGGAAAAGAATTTTTCAAAGATGCGGTCCGCGGCGTAACCGGGGATGCCCGGCCCCTGGTCGCTGATTTCCACGGCCAGCATCCCCCGGGTGCGGGCGGCGCGGATGACAATTTTTCCTTTGGCCGGGCTGAAGTCGGCGGCATTCTGGATGAGGTTGGACAGGGCAAGCCGGAGCAAAAAAGGGTTGCCCGCGGCAACGGTATCCGGCTGGATATTCGTGGTGACAGAGACGCCTTTGCTGTCCAGCATCGGTCCCAGGCGCTCAAGGACCTTTTGGATCAGGTCCGTGGCCGGTACGGATTCGGTGTTGTCCAGGGCATTCATATTTTCGATGGCGGCCAGTTCCAGGAGCCGGTCCACCAGCCGGCGGATCCGCTGGGATTCGGTGCGGATATTGCCCAGAAACCGCTCCCGGTGTTCCTCGGGCATATCTTCTTCCAGAAGTTCGGCCGCCCCCTGAATGGCGGCCAGGGGACTTTTGATTTCGTGGGTCAGGGTCTGGACGTAGGTTTCCACGTATTTTCTGTTTTCCAGGGCGATTTTCATCCGTTCAAAGGCCCGGCCCATGTCGCCGATTTCCGTGCGGTCCAGCCGGGGGAGGGCGGTTTTGCGCCCGGCCCGGATATCTTCGGCATAGCGGGTCAGCCGTTTCACCGGCCGGGTGATGACTACCACGGCCAGGACCGACAGCCCAAGGATAACGGCGCCGATGGCCAGGGCACGGGATTTGATCTTTTCCCGGGCCGCCGTCATGAAGAGATTGATGTTGGTGGTGGGCTTGGCCACGGTGAGTACCCCCCGGATGTCATCTTTCACCAGGATGGGTGCGGCCACGTAGAGGATGGTTGAGGTTTCTTTGCCGGGGTCCTCCCGGGAGGAGCGGGCCCCGTACTGGCCCCTGAGGGTGAGCCAGACGTCCCGCCACTTGGAATAGTCTTCTCCCACGGCGGCCTTACCCTGGGAGTCAAAGAGAATCATTCCCTTTTCATCGGTGATATAGATCCTCAGGTCCACCCCGGTTTTGTCCAGGTGGTATATTCTGGAGTTGAACCGGCTTTCATAGGCCCGGTGAAATATTTCCCCCAGTTCATTGGGGGCGAATTCTCCTGCCTCCATCTGCCGGGAGACCATGGCGGCCAGGATGCGGGACTGGTCCACCAGGGCCTCTTCCACCCCTTCCAGGTAGCGCAGCCGGATATTGTCCATCATGCCCGAGGTGAGCCACCACAGCCCCGTGCCCGTGATCAGGAATACGGCAAAAAGTATTTTGGCGGCCAGCTTCACAGATCTGCCCTATTCACAGGGATTCCTTGAGGGAATAGCCCAGGCCCCGGTGGGTTTTGATGGGGTCTGTTTCCGGTGTCACGGCCCTGAGCTTGGCCCTCAGGTTTTTGATGTGGGCGTCCACGGTGCGGTCCATGCTCATATCCGGCTCGTCCCAGGCCATCTCCATGAGCCGGTCCCGGGAGAAGATCTGCCCGGGCCGCCGGATGAGGATGGCAAGGAGGCGGTATTCGTACCGGGAGAGGTCCAGGGCCCGGCCCCTGTATACGATTTTGTGACGGCCGGGGTCCACGGTGAAGATTTCCCGGGTGCTGCCGGGGGCGGCAGGCGTCTCCATGCTGCCCCGGGTCCTGCGGAGTACGGCCCGTACCCTGGCGGTGAGTTCCCTGGGACTGAAGGGCTTGACCACATAGTCGTCGGCACCGATTTCCAGGCCCACCACCCGGTCGATTTCCTGGGCGCGGGCGGTAAGGAAGATCACCGGAATGTTGCCTTTTTCCCGGATGGCCTTGCACAGTTCCATCCCGTTCATGTCCGGCAGCCCGATATCCAGGATCACCAGGTCCACGGGATGGGAATCGATCCGGTGGAGGACGGGGCCCCCTTCGGCCTCCCACAGGGTGTCAAAGCCCTCGGTGGACAGGGCGAAGATGATATTGTCCGCGATGGCCGGTTCGTCTTCCACAATGAGTATTAAGGGTTTCATGTCCTCTTTCATACCGGATCGATTCCTTATTTTCAACCGGGAGCGTCGGTGGGGCGCGCCTTTTTTATGCCGGGCACCCGTATCCTGCGCTGTGTTGTTCTGGCCGGCCTGGGTTTGGGTTTGAAAACCTGGTCCCAGTCCACCCCCGCCGTGACCTTCATGAGCACCCCCAGGGTGACCACGGTGCCGCAGGCTACGATGATGCCGGTGATCCCCTCGATGAAAAAGGTGTAGGAAAAAAGCACCAGAAAAAAAAGCTGGCCGGCCACGGCGATCTTCCAGGGAAAGCGGTCTCCCAGGGCCGCGGAGAGGTAAAAGGTGACCAGGCCCACGGAGACGGCGGCGGACAAAAGGAAGGCCAGGTGGATCCAGACATGGCCGGCCAGGTAGGAGAGCAGCAGGTGGAAGGAAAAAAAGCCGGCCGTGACAAAGAGGAAATGCATGGGATGGATGCTGATATTGTACATGATGCCCATGGTGGTCACCAGGATGAAGAAAAAGAGCAGGCAGACCGGGGCGAAATAGGTGATCCGGGTGGTCAGGGGGCCGGGGTTGAGTTTTTTGGGGACAATGATGCCGACGGTGCTGTTGGTGATCAGGTCCGAGGCCTTCCATTCCAGGGTCATTCCCTGGTCTCCGGCCCCTGCCTTTTCCATGGGGGAGAGGCTGCCCGGCAGGAAATCCACATCGGTGAAGCCTGTATTGGCGGTAAGGGAAAAGTCTTTCACCCGGCCTGTGCCGCGGGGGTGGCCGACCGGTCGGTACTCCCAGGTGTCCAGGCCCCGGGTCCTGTAATGGAGATGGAACCGGGCCGATTTGCCCGGTGCAAGTTCAATGATCTCGTCCATGCCGCCCCGGGTGTCCACGGGGGCGGAAAGGGGACGGCCGTCCAGGCGGGCGGCAAAGGCGTCGTAGGTGGCGCCTTTGGCCGGGAAATCAAAATGGAGGTAGACGGTCTGGGCCACGGGCTGGTGGTTTTTTACGGTGTATATTCCGTCGAATTCGCAATTATAGGTGGAATACCAGAGCAGCCCTTTTTTACGGTAGTCCGGTGTGATGTCCACCCGGATGCTGCTGGCTTCGGGCATCAGTTCCTTTGTCCGGTCCGTGCCCGGGATTTTTACCCAGAACCGGGGGGCGTCCTGGGAAAGGGGGCGGCCCCAGAGGGCGGCCACCATGGGACCCAGCCGGCCGGCATAGGTGTGGGACCGGACCGAGGTGACCGTGCCCAGGGTCCACCATCCGGCCCATCCCAGGGCATAGATAACGGCGATGCAGATGATTTTTTTGATGCTCATGATGGGTTTCCTTTTTTAACGGGTTCTTTGTAAGAGACGGCCATGGTCACGGCTTCGCCTTTGTGAAAGGAGCGGGAAAAATAATAGGGGGTGCCGGAAAATTCCCCCGGTGCCCTGGCTTTAAAGGGGCGGGACGGGGAGAGCGGCCCCTGGAAGGAGACCAGTTCCACCCGCTTGGGAAGGCCCAGGGCGATATTGATCCTGCGGGCGGGCAGGGCCATTCGGGGCAGGGTCAGGTCCAGCCGGCCGTGGAGCCCCAGTTTCCTGCCCCGGCTGAGCAGGGACAGTTCCAGGCGGGAGTCCCTGTCCCGGGCCAGGGGGAAGATCCAGTCGCCTCCGGGGCTTTTATAGACTTTTACTTTTTTGTTGTTGATTTTGCACTGCCAGATTTCCGCTCCGGCCAGGGCTTTCACGGCAAAGGCGGCCCCGGCTTCCGGGGGGATTTTGGCCGAGATGACGGAGAGAATATTGCCGCCTTCCTCAAAGGTGGTAAAGCAGTGGACCGTATCCAGGACCACGGGCGGGGTGGATACCGCTTTATAGCTTCGGGAAATGGCTGCCTGTTTTTCGGCGGCCCTGGCCCGGGCCGCTGCCCCGTGACTGAACCGTATTTTCAGGGTGGACCGTGGGGAAAAATGCCAGGTGCCGGTACGGGTCTGCACCCCGGGCAGGTCCAGAAGCACGGTGTCGTTTTGTGCCGTGGCCGCCAGGGCATTTTCCAGGGCCCTGGGGATTTTAAGGGCGATATAGGCGCTGTTGTTGTCTTCGCCGGCGGGGATGAAAAAGGTCAGGGCCAGGGAAAAGGCGGGGTCCCCGGAAGGGAAAAAACAGATGCCCCCTGAATTTTTCTCGCCGCTGACCAGGGCACCGCCTGTGACGTTTTTAACCTCCCGGATGATGATTTTATCACTGAACAGCGGGATGGCTTCGGGGGAGCCCGAGATCATGCTGCCGGAAATCTCCGCGCGGCACAGGGCGCCTTCCGGGCCGATGGCCATGTCGTACCTGGTGCTGCTAATGGTGTGGATAAACGGGGTGTCGGGCGCTTCTGCCATGAGTTCACGGCGGATTTCATCGCCGTATAGTTTTTTAAATTCCCCGTAGGGGATGGTCACGGCATTCTCGGCAAACGCGGCCGGGTAAAATGCCAGAAACATGAACAGTATCAGAATATTTTTCACCTTGCCTCCTGATCGGGTTATGGGTTCGACATCCTTGGATGTCATTTGAAACCAGGGTAGGTCAGGAAAGTGAAACCAATATGAAGTGAAATTGAAATAAATGTGAAAAGGGGGGGATTGCCGGTCTCCGGCCCCTGGGGATGCACTTTCCGATCCGGCGGCGGGAATTGTGAAGACGTTTGGGAAAAATATTTGACCGGGGGTAAAACTGTGGTATCAATAATTTATTGAGGCCCGCTCTCAATTCGTTCATTAACCATAAAACAGCGTATTCTTAGAATGAAACTTTTTAAAAACAGGTTTATGGGCATCTATTTATCCGACGATATGGTTGCGGAGGAACGGCGGCGGGCCATCATGCTGGTGGGACTCTCCCTGCCGGGCATCCTGTTTTTCACGATCTTTACCGTTTCCGCCTTTCTCCGGGACCACGTCCTGCTGGGCATGTTCGGGGTGGTGACCTCGGCAGGGCTAGCTCTCAACCTGGTTGATGCGGCCCGGCGCATGAATCATAGAATCAACGCCAGGGTCGGACTGGGGCTGGTTTCGGTCTGTTTCGTCTATCTTCTGTTTTCCGGGGGAATCAATTATTCGGCCGGGATATGGTATGTGATCTACCCGTTGGCCGCTTTTTGCATGCTGGGCGGAGATGAGGGCAATATCGCCGCCGGCATTATGTTGGTTCCCCTGGTTGCCGACGTGGTCCTGGAGATTGCTGGGCGGAGCTGGACCGGATACGGGCTGGACATGGCAATCCGCATGACAGGGGTCTATCTGATGATCTGGGGCTTTTCCTTTCTCTTTGAACGGACCCTGGAGAAGCATCAGAGGCGGCTGGACCGGATTAATACCTACCTGGAAGACAAGGTGAGGCAGCGGACCGCCCAGCTGGTCCTGGTGAATGAAGAGTTGAAAAAGGATATCCGGGAACGGCGGAAACTGGAGGAACAGCTGCTGAGGGCCGAAAAAATGGAAGCCATCGGCACCCTGGCCGGGGGCATTGCCCATGATTTCAATAATATCCTCTCGGGGATACTGGGGTATGCCGATCTGGCCAAGATGGATCTGGATCACCCCGCAGAGATGGCGGAGTGTCTTGATGAAATTATCAGCGGGGCCCAGAAAGCATCGGACCTGGTGCAGCAGATCCTGGCGGTGAGCAGGAATTCCGCCCTGGAAAAAAAGCCGGTCCAGCTCAGCAGGGTGGTGGAAGAGGCCATGAAACTTCTCCGGGCAACCATTCCGGCAACCATTGAGATCAAGACCCGGCTGCTGAGCCGGGGCCATGTCATGGCCGATGCGGCAAAGATGCACCAGATTGTCATGAACCTGGGCACCAATGCCTACCATGCCATGGGAGAAGGGGGGGGCACCCTTTCTGTCACCCTCTACAGGCAGGAGGTCCGGGGCGATGAATCCGGGCAGGAAATGCGGCACGGCCAATATCTTCGGCTGGAAGTGGCAGATACCGGCCACGGTATGGCACCCGATGTGCTCAAGAAGATTTTCAATCCCTATTATTCCACAAAGGCGTCAGGCAAGGGCACCGGACTCGGGCTGGCCGTGGTTTTCGGCATCGTCAGGGAGCATAAGGGGTATATTGATGTGGACAGCTATGTTGGAAAAGGGTCTGTATTCATTGTCCACCTGCCTGTGTTCCGGGGAAGGGTGAAAGAGGGGGGCGAGGCCCAGTCTAAAGCCCTTTCAGCGTCAGGGGGCACCGGCACCATCATGTTTGTTGACGATGAACCCAGTATCCGGAAGATCGGGAAAAACTACCTTGAACGAAAAGGATACGCGGTCCATTGTTTTGCCGAGGCCGTATCGGCCCTTGGGGCTTATGAAGAGAATCCGTCGGGATATAACCTCATCATTACGGATATGACCATGCCGGGGATGACGGGCCTGTCCCTGATTGAATCTGTTAAAGGGATCAATCCCGGCCAGAAGGTGATCCTGTGTACGGGATACAGCGAATCCATTGAAAAGGAATCGGCCGTGGCCATGGGCATTACCTACATGGAAAAGCCGGTGGCCATGGCCGAACTTGCCGGAACCGTGGGAAAGCTCCTGGCGGGCAAGGTGCCATAAAACGCGTTTCAGTCAAGGGACACTACGTCGACCGCCTTTCCGTTCACCATCCATTTCACATCCACATCAAATACCCGTATGCCGTATATCCGTTCCGGATCATTGTCGCCGGCATAGGCGGGGCGGGGATCGTTTTCAAGCATCCCGGTGATCACGGTTCGGATCTCAGGGAATTCTTTTTCCTTTTCCCGGACCTGTGCTTCGGCCCGGTCTGAAAATCCAACGCGCAACCGGACCGGGGGCGGCCCCTGGGCAAAACCATCCCGGGCATCGGGCAGGATATCCGAATAGGGGATATAGGGCTTGATATCCAGTACCGGGGTTTTATCCAGGATATCCACCCCGGAGAGGTGGAGCATGGGCCCCCTGTCCGTGATCTCCACCCGGTCCAGGGCCACGCAGGAAAGTCCGATGGGATTGGGCCGGAAAGGCGAACGGGAGGCAAACACCCCCACCTTTTTGTTTCCGCCGAGACGGGGGGGCCTGACCATGGGGGACCATTGCGGTTTTTCTTTCTTCATGTTTTTGTGAAAGAGAAAGACCAGCCAGATGTGGGAAAACCGTTCCAGTTCCCGCACCGCTTCCTCCCGGGCGAATTCGGGGTAAAACTCCAGGGTGCCCCGGGCCGTCCCCACCAGGTTGGGCTGGCGGGGAATGCCGAATTTCTCCTTGAAGCAGGTGTGCAGGATGCCGACGGGCGCTAGTTGGACTGCCACAGGGCCTCCAGTTCATCCACCCGGCTGTCAAAGTGGGCAACGGTGGCTTCCACAGGTCCGGGGGAGCCCATGTCAACGCCCGCGGTTTTCAGTTCGTCAATGGGGAACATGGAGCCGCCCAGTTTTAAAAAGGAAATATAGTCGTCCACGGCGGGCTGGCCCCTGCGGTTGATCCGGTCGGCAATTCCCAGGGCCGCGGCAATGCCCGTGGCGTATTTATAGACATAAAAGGCCGAGTAAAAATGGGGGATGCGCAGGCATTCCAGATCCAGGGCCGGGTCGATCACCATGCCCCCGCCGAAATAGTCGGCCAGCAGTTCCCGGTAGATGGTGGTGAAGGTTTCCAGGGTCAGGGGCTGGTTTTCGGCGGCTTTGCCGTGGACGACCCGTTCAAATTCGGCAAACATGGTCTGGCGGTAAAATGTGGCCCGGATATTATCGATTTCCCGGTTGAGGATATAGGCTTTCATTTCGGGCTGGTCCGCGTATTTTTTGAGCAGATGCTGCCCCAGCAGGGTTTCGTTGAGGGTGGAGGCCACCTCGGCCACGAAAATGGTGTAGTCGTGGGTGGGGTAGGGCTGGGCACGGTTGGCATACCATGAATGCATGGAATGGCCGGCCTCGTGGATCAGGGTAAAAAGGCTGTTGATGGTATTGCCGTCGTAGTTGAGCAGGATATAGGGCGGGGAATCGTAGCAGCCGGAGGAATAGGCCCCGCTCCGTTTTCCCTTGTTTTCGTACCGGTCCACCCAGCCGGCGGCAAGCCCCTTTTCAAGGGTGCTGCAGTATTCCTCTCCCAGGGGGGCCAGGGCCTCCAGACAGGTTTGCACCGCTTCATCGTATGGCATGTGAAACTCCACATCCCTGACCACGGGCACATAGGTGTCAAAGATGTGCAGTTCATCCAGGCCCAGGGCCTTTTTCCTGAAATCCAGGTAGCGGTAGAGGGGGGACAGCCCCCCCCTGACGCTGATAATCAAATTGTCGTATACGGGTTCCGGGACATTATCCCTGAACAGGGCGGCCTGTCTGGCCGTATCAAAGTTGCGGGCCCGTGCCAGGAAGAGGTCTTTTTTCACCGAGGCGGCCAGGGCCGATGAGATGGCGTGCTTATGGCCGTCGTATACGTCGTAGTACCGGTCAAAGGCGGCTTTTCGCACCTTCCGTTCCTTATTGCTTAAAAAAGAGATGAAATTGCCGTGGGTCAGGGGTTTTGTTTCGCCTTTTTCTGTGACGCTGCCGAAGTCCAGGTCGGCGTTATCCAGCTGGCTGAATATCTGTCCCGGCGCAGCCAGGCTTTCCCCGGCCATGGCCAGAAGCTGTTCTGCCTCTTCGTTGCGGGTGTGGGGAATCTTACGGATGATTTTTTCAAGGTAGAACCGGTAGGCCGCCATGTCCGGCTCCTGTATATAGGCCTTGAGGGTGGCAACGGGAACGGCCTGGATCTTGGGAACGATGAAGCTTGAGGCATCCGAAATCCGGGTGTAAAGGTTCATGGCCCGCTGGAAAAGGCTGTCCCCTGCGGGGGCGGTTTTGTCTTCATCGTTTTTCAGATGGGCGTAGGTGTATATCTTTTCCAGGTCCCGGCCCATGCTGTGGTCAAAGTCCAGGCAGGCCTTGAACTGCCGGAAATCATCGCCGAATCCGGCTTTGAATGTTTCATATTCCGCCAGTCGGGATTCCAGGTCGGTGTACAGGGCTTCCCAGTCACCGTCGGATCCGAACATGGGGGTCAGATCCCAGCAGTCTTCGGGTGATACCTTTTTTCTGGGATGGGTGGGGGGATGGGCCATGGCGCCTCCTTTGCTGTTGTTTATTTCCTGTACATCATTGGAACGGGGCCCTCATTTGTCAAGGCTGGGGAGGCGCCGGCGTATCAATATTTGAATTTATTCACAATGGCGTTGAGCTGGGCTGCCATCTGCTTCAGCTCTTCGGCGTTCTGGGCCACCTTCTGGCTGTCTCCTGAAATATGTTCCGAGGATGCGTTCACCGAGGAGATGTCCTGGTTGATTTCCTGGATCACTTCCACCCCCTGGGTGATGTTGCCGGTGATTTCCTCCACCCCCTGGGCGGCCTGGTTGACATTGTTTGAAATTTCGCCTGTGGCTGCGGACTGTTCCTGGATAGCGGCGGCAATGGTGGAGATGATGTCGTTGATTTCGGATATGATGCCTGAGATGGATTTGATTTCATCCGCCGTGCCGACCGTGGTGTTCTGGACCTCTGTGATTTTTTCCTTGATATCGGCCGTGGCCCTGGCGGTCTGGCTGGCCAGCTCCTTAATCTCCCCGGCCACAACGGCAAATCCTTTTCCGGCCTCCCCGGCCCGGGCCGCCTCAATGGTGGCATTTAAGGCCAGAAGGTTGGTCTGCTCAGAGATGTCGTTGATGGTGTCGGTGACCGCGCCGATGGATTGGGCGGCGGACCCGAGTTCCGACATTTTTTCCGATACGGTGGCGGCCTGGGAGACCGCATGGGTGGAAATGGTCCGGGCCGTTTCCGAATTTTTGGCAATTTCATTGATGGTGGCTGTCATTTCCTCGGTGGATGCCGCAACCATGGTGGTATTGTCCATTGTTGTGTTCATGGTGTCGGAGATGGAATTCATGTTGGCCCCCATTTCTTCGGAGGCGGTTGCCACTGAATTGGCCAGGCGGGAAGATTCTTCTGCGCCGCCGGCCAGGTTCCGGGCGATATCCAGCAGGGTGGAGGAGGAGGATCCGACCTGTCCTGAATTTTCGGAAATATCTTTCACGATCTGGCGCAGGTTTTCAAGGAAGGTGTTGAACCAGGTGGCCAGCTCTCCCAGTTCGTCATCGCTTTTGACAGGAAGTTGCTGGGTCAGGTCTCCCTCTCCCTGGGCAATGTCCTTGAGGCTTGCCACCACAGTTTTGATGGGACGGATGACAAACACTGCCGCAAGAAGGATAATGCCGACGCAGATCACCAGGGTGACTGCCGCGCCGATGATCAGGAGGAAGGTCCTCATTTTCCGGGCTTCGGCAAACACCTCGTCCGCAGGTGCCGTGGCGACCAGTATCCAGCCGGTCTCTTCAGACTGCCTGAAGGCGGAAATCTTGTCTGTGCCCTGGTATGAATAGTTGAGGAAACCGTTTTTTTCCGCCAGTATCTTTTTGCCGAAATCAAAGGTGCCCAGGTTCAGTTTCATGATCTGTCCGGTTTCCGGTGGATAGGCCAGCACCTGTCCTTGTTCGGTCATCATGTAGACGTAGCCGGTTTCCCCCACCTTGATGGTGTCCAGCTGGGTGGCGGTAAATCCGCCAAGGTCAATGACGGCGTAGAGGACGCCCAGGGTTTTGGCGCCCTGTTTCACCGGGCTGGACATGACCAGAATGGGTTTGCCCGAGGTCTTGCTCAACAGGGGCTCTGAGATAAAGGCTTTGCCTGCCATGGAGGCCTTGAAATATGCCCTGTTGGCCACGTTGACCTTGCCGATATTCTTGGCATGGGAGGAGGCCATGACCAGCCCCGTGCCGTCGGCCAGGCGCATGCCGGTGAATACCTTGTGGGTGTCGATGAAGTATTTCATCTTTTCACTGGCCTTCCGCCCTGCGGCCTCCCGGTCCGGGCCGCCCAGGACATCGGCCATTATCCCCATCCGGGACCAGGTGTCGACGCTGATGGCATTCCGCCGGATCCATTGGGAGACCTTGCCTTCCGTGGATGCGGAGAGCTGTATGAGCTCCTTTGTAACGGTTTTTTCCAGGCCGCTTCTGGCTGTCATATATGCCGTTGATATGGCAATGCCAAGCCCGAGGACAACCAGTCCGCCCAAAGGGAAAAGCAGCTTTGAGGTGAGTTTGAATTTCATGTGGCCTCCCTGTAGATTACCCATTTATTGTGAGGGCCTCCGGGTTCAGACCGGATGCCGGGATGAAACTGCCCATGGCGCTATTTCCTCTGGCAGGGGCCTGCCGGAGTCAGTTGATTGAAATTTAAAATCCGCTGGACAGTGCCGTCGGTTTTCAGTGCGGTAACAGCGGTGTTGAAACGGTCCACAATTGTTTTGGTGGTATGCGCCTTGGAAAATCCGATGTAGTAGTCCAGGTCACATTGTTTTCCGGCATACCAGATATTTTTGAGATTGAGTTTGCATATCAGGGCGAACCCGGCATCCCTATTTGAAAATACCGCATGGATGCGGCCGATGGCCAATTTCCTGAAACCGGATTCATCATCCGGGCGGATATCTATTGAGAAAGCGTTTTTCGTTTTTGACCTGAGCTGTGACAATTTGTCCGATGTATTGGAGGGACCGTAAACCCCTATGGTATACCCGCTTATATCACCAATACCTGTATAGTTTACAGGGTTGTCTGACCTGAAAAAGAAACCGTATTCCGTTTTCAGAATCGGCGGGGAAAACCGCAGCCAGGTTTCCCTTTCCGGGTTCCTGCCGATGAGGAAGAGGGCATGGGCCTTACCGCTTCTCACCTCTTTCTGGGCGCGTGTCCAGGGGCGGAGCTTGAATGTGCAGTCCAAACCGCTTTTCCGGCAGGCTGTCTGGATGATCCGGACGGCAGGGCCTGCCACCTGCCCTTCGATCAGGTAGCTGAAAGGCGGGAAGTCCTGGGTATTGAAAATAAGGGGCTGACCAGAGGCCGGCGGGCAGAAACATCCCAGAATGAATACCATGATTATCAAGAATACCGGGTTGATCGTCGTCTTCATACCCCTCCCCTGATTAACGGTTACGATATGGTAAACTTTAAAATGGGCTTTGGCTGGTTTTAGGGCGTCTGCTATACAATAAAAACTGTATAAAAAAGCATCTGTGTTTGCAAGGGTTTTATTTTCTTGCCTTTTTGGCGGGATGCCCGGGAGCTGATCCCGGGAAAAAGGGATGAAATTTTGCGCGGTCTGGTATATGGGATAAAGAGACCATAAGGGAGGGCAAAATGAAACTTGTGATGATTATAATTCTGGCCGTGATTTTCATCGTTGCCGGACTTCGGTTGTTTTCCAGGAAACTGCTCTATTTCCCGGTGCCCCTGGCCGGGCCCGTGGAAACCGGCGCGGTGGTCAAGGAGATATCCCTGCCTGTGGCGGGCGGGGCTGTGCTCCGGGGATGGGTGCTGGAAAAGGATGCGGCGGGGCTGCCCTTTATCTTTTATTTCGGGGGCAATGCCGAGGAGGTGTCCCTGAATATTGCCGATTATATTGAAAAAGTGGACGCCAACGTGGTGATGGTCAATTACCGGGGATACGGGCTCAGTACCGGGCGGCCCACCGAGGCGGCGCTCAAGGCCGATGCCCTGGCCCTGTACGATCATATTTCAGAACACTACGGCCTCGTTCCTGACCGCTGCGGGGCCTGGGGCCGGAGCCTGGGATCGTCCATGGCCGCCTATCTCACCTGGCAGCGGGGGCTGGGCCGGCTGCTGCTGACCTGTCCCTTTGACAGCATTGAGAAGGTTGCTGCCGGGTTCTATCCGGGCTGGCTGGTGTCCATGGTACTGACGGACAGGCACAGGACCGTCGATTTTGCAGATCAGATTCAGGTGGAGACCCTCATCCTTGCCGCTGAGCATGATGAAATCATTCCCATGGAAAGGACACGGGCGCTTTATGATGTTCTGGGAAACGACAGGGAGATGGTGGTGATCCGGGATGCCGGCCACAATACCATTTCAGAATTCAGGGGATACTATGATGCGGTGAATGTTTTTCTAAAAAAATAAAAGAGCTGCTTATCACTTTTCTAATAGAAGGGGAGGAGAAGGAAAGACAATTTATTAAGGTATGCTGTACGTTAAAAGGTGTCGATCCAAAAATTAGGGTAGATAAGCAGCCCGTTTTATTTTTTTTGTATTGGTTTGGTCTTTATTTACATCAGGGAGGCCAGGTACATGATCCCCACAGCCCCAAGCACCCAGAACATGGCTTTTAAACTGCCGAGCCCCAGGTCCGAAAGACTGAAATCAAAGGACAGGTTCCCGTTCCCCGCCATGGCTGAGGAGTCTTCGGGTGTGAAAAAATAAATAAGGGTCTCAATGAGTTTATTCTGTTCTTTCATTTTTCACCTCCAGTGATTTTGGGTTCCAGACACAATCCCCGTCTGTGTTTGCCAAATTAGCGCCTTTTTGGTATTAAGTAAAATTAAAACATTTAACCTCTTGCGTAAGTATTGCTAATGCTACCCGACCTGAACCGAATCAAAGCCTTTTATTATATTTACCACCACCTCAGCGTGGCCCAGGCGGCCCGGGAAATGAACATCAGCCCCTCGGCCGTCAGCCAGGCCCTGGCCAAGCTGGAAGGGGAGCTGAAGCTGCCCCTGTTTACCCGTCTTCACCGGAAACTGGTCCCCACAACGGCGGGAAGGGAATTGTTTGACCTTGCCGCCCCCCTGATCCGGGAGCTGGATTCGGGGGTGGAACGGATCATCCGCGCCAGGGAGGTGCCCTCAGGTCCCCTTCGCATCGGCTCTCCCATTGAGTTTGGAAAGTCTTATTTCCCCCGGATTTTCGCTGCATTCCGGCAGCAGTATCCCGAGGTGGTATTTACCCTGGTGCTTGGGGACCCTTCTGAAATCTTCGCCATGATCGGCACCGGGGAGCTGGATTTCGGCCTGGTGGACGTGTTTCTCACCAAAGAGCAGATGGTCGGTGACCTGGGCCGGTACAGCATTGAGCCCCTCATCGACGAGGAGGTGATCCTCGGCTGTTCAAAGACCTATTACGACCGGGCGGTGCAGGGCGACCATTCCTTTGCCAATCTGGTGTCAAAGGAGTTTATCTCCTACCGCAAGGGGGCTCTGACCCTGAGGAATTGGTTCAAGCACCATTTTAAACGTTTTCCCGGGGAATTGAACCGGGTGATGACTGTGGACAGTCACCAGGCCGTGATCAACGGCATCCTCAACCACCTGGGCATGGGGGTCATTGCCACCCATATCGTGGAAAGCGAGATTGACACAGGGGAGATCATTCCGGTCCAGACGGAACGCAATGATGTCATCAACAAGATTTCCCTGGCCCAGCTCCAGGATAAAATCCCCAGCCTCACGGAACGGACCTTTATCCGGTTCATGAAAGCCGACATCAGTGAGTCGGGCATCTCCGGTCTGCTTCATTAGTTTTTTATTGACAAATTGATAGTAGTTACTACAATAGTCACTAAATAATTTTGATGGAGCGGTAATTATGGATAAACAAAGTGCACAGGCCGCAGCCAAGGCGGGAATTCCGATTTTTATCGGCTACTTCCCGGCTGCCGTGGCCTTCGGCATCCTGGCCAAAACCTGCGGGGTCTCCCTGCTGGAGGCATTTTTATTTTCATCGGTGGTCTTTGCCGGGGCCAGCCAGTTCATCGCCTTGAACCTGCTGGTGACGGGCATGGGGCCGGTGGGGATCATTCTGACCACCCTGCTGGTGAATTTCAGGCATTTTCTCATGAGCACCTACCTTGCCACCCGGATAAAAGAAAGGGCGGCGGCCTGGTACCTCCCCATGGCCTTCGGCATCACCGACGAGAGTTTTTCCGTCTTCTCTTTCACCCGGGAAAAGCTGACCCGGACCTTTGTGCTGGTGGTGGAGGTGACGGCCTATTCGGGATGGGTGTCCGGGACCCTGGCCGGGTTTCTATTGGGCGGGTTCATGCCGCCTGTCCTGACCCAGAGCATGGGGGTGGCCCTCTATGCCCTGCTGCTGGCCATCCTGATGCCCGAGATCAAATCGTCGCACAGGTCTTTGTTTCTGGCCCTGTCCTCGGGACTGCTCAACTGGCTGCTGGTTCACCTGGACATTTTGCCCAAAGGCTGGAACATTATTGTCTGTATCCTTGTGATCGCAGGCGTCGGGGCCGTGTTGAGCCTCACAACGCCCCAAAAGGAGGAAGTCCATGGAGAAGTATAGTCTGATTCCCCTGATTCTGGGCATGGCCGCCGTTACCTACGGTCCGCGGCTTGCCCCCTTTCTTTTCTTTTCCAATATGAAGGTGCCCCCGGTGGTGGATGCTTTTTTAAAGGCCATCCCTGTGGCGGCCATCGGTGCCCTGATCATCCCCGGTGCGGTGACGGCCACCCCGGACATGCCGGTGGCGGCCCTGGCCGGCATGGGGTTTACCCTGGTCTACGGCCTGTTCAGGGGCGGGATCATTGTGCCGGTGCTGGGGTCGGTGGGTGTGGCCTATCTGGCCTTAAGCTTTTTATAAAAAGAGGGGGCGCCATGGACGAGCGGATGATGGAGGAAATGAAAACCCTGGGATTTTCGGCCTATGAATCCCGTGCCTATCTGGCATTGCTGGAGGAATTTCCGGTGAACGGCTACGCCCTGAGCAAGGCCTCCGGCATTCCCCGTTCCAGGATCTACGAGGTCATCAAAAACCTCATTGCAAAGCAGATGGTGTTTGAAGACGCCCAGGGGAAAACCAAGGTCTATACCCCCATGGAACCCGAGATTTTCATCAAAAAACTGCGGGCCAGGTACAACAAAATCTTTGACGACCTCACCGATTATGCCGGCACCCTCTACCGGGAGCCCAAACAGGATGACAAGCTGGTGGTGATCCAGGGCCGGGATAATATTATTTCCTTTTTAAAGGTGCTCATCAAAGGGGCCAGGGAGCGGATGGCCGTCTCCATCTGGGATGAGGAACTCAACGCCCTGACCGAGGAACTGGATGAAGCCCTGGAACGGGGGGTGAGGCTGAGGGGAATATATTTCGGTACGGCAAAGGTCTATGAGGACCTGGTGCCCCACCGTCGGATCAAGCGGTATATGGCCGAAAAAAAAGAACGGTATCTTTCGGTGATCATCGACCATTCCCATGTGGTCTCGGGCATTGTCTCCCGTGGGGAGGCCTCAAAGGTCACCTGGAGCCGGGATGAGGGCTTTATCGAGGTCAGCGAGGATTATATCGCCCATGACCTGGTGGTCAACCTTTACTCCGCCTCCCTGGATGATGCACGGTACCGGGAGTTCGAGGCCTTTGCCGATACCGTGCACGACAGCTTTTTCCATTATTCCGAGGCGGAGTTCAAGAAATTCAGGGAACTGATCTAACCCTGGATTTATTCCGGCTCGTGGCGGATGACCGGATACTCCTTGTCTCTTTCTGTAATCTGTGCTGCAATGGCGGTGGGGAGCACTTCAAAGTTGCCTTCGTGCATGACAATGGCCAGTTGCCCCTTTTCCAGTTTTTTTGAGATTTCGTCCTTGATCCAGATTTTTTTGATCTTGGTTCCCATTTTAAAATAATAAGGGTCGTTGCAGTTCTTCAGTTCCAGCCTGTTTTCTTCGATGAGCTGTTTGATCTGGGCCCGGGCTTCCTGCTTCAGTTTTTCGGCATTGGCCTTGAGGTTTTTCTCCCGGTTCGCCTTTTCCTGGGCCAGCTGGGCCTGTTGTGTCTCATTGATTTTCGGTGCTGTTTTTTTGCCCTTGTTCTTTTTGCGGCTGACATGCTTCTGGTGTTTTACTTTTTTAGCCTTTTTTTCATCAACAAGTCCCGCTTTCAGGAGCTGGTCCTGGAGTGACATTCCCATGGTCTTCCTCTGTCTTTTTTAATGGGGTAAACATCCGGATGATTTTCATCCTCCGTAAAAAATATCAAGCCCGCTTTTTTAACACAACCTAAAAAGAAGTTTCCAGATTAAAATGGGGATCGGGTAAAGAGAGGGAGGCTATTCTCCGGTGGCGGCGTCGATATCGAATATTTTTCTGCCGTCCACATAGTCCTTGCTGGCATATTGGGAAATACGCTGAATTTTCGAAGAGAGTTCCATGATTCTCAAGGTGTGTTTTTTGACCAGCCGGATTAAGTCTTCTTTCCGGGACGGTTCCAGGGTTTCATCGTCCAGTTTTTCTATGCCGATTAATACCACCTGCAGCGGATTGTTCAGTTCGTGGCTGACCGCCCCTGCCATTTCGAGAATGGCCCGTAATTTTTCCTTGTCCCGGTGTTCCTTTGCAACCTGCTTTTGTTGGGTAATGTCCATGAAATACCCCAGGACCGCCCGGGCGCCTTCGTATTTGACGGAGGTCACCGTCTCCATTATCCATTTGATCCGGCCCGTCTTGTCCACCACCCGTAATTCATAGGGGGTGTTTTTTTGCCCGGTGAGCATCAGCCTGGCATTTTCCCGGACCTCGTCCCGATACTCTTCGTGCACAAGGTCCATGGAGGGCATGCCCATGAGTTCCTCTTTTGCATATCCGGTAATCCTGCAGAATTCGGGATTCACATACCTGAACCGCCGGTCCTGGAGAATATAGCTGCCGATGAGGGCGCTGTTGCGGCTGTGTTCAAGCTCATCTTCAGCCTGTTTTTTCTGGGTGTTGTCCCGGATGAACCCTTCTATGGCCACGGTTTTGTTCTGGCTGTCCCTGACCACCGACCACCGGTCATGCATCCACCGGGTTGTACCGTCGGGGCCGATGTATCGGTATTCGACCTCCCCCCTAGTGCCGCCGGCCTCCAGGGTTTTTTTCCTTGCCGTCCTGAGTTTGTCTGCGTCATCCGGGTGGATGTACCGGGCGACGCTGTTGGAAGATAATATGGACCGTCCCGCTTTTTTGGTCTCGAACAATTCCAGGAACCGTTTGTTGAAAAAGGGGAAGGTGCCGGATTCGATGTCAAAGAGGTAGATGGCATCCTGGGAAAAGTCGGCAAGATGCTGGAAGCTTTCCGACAGGGTTCTGATAATATCACTGTCATTGTTTTCAGCTTTGGCATCCGCGTCACGCTCAAGCTCCCGGATTCTGGCTTCCAGTTCTTCGTATGTCGGTTTTTTCTCCATTGAATTTACAATCGGACCGTATATTTTGAATTGATTAACAAATGTAAATTAATATGAGAGTATCCTTTCCGCAGGCAAAAAAGCAACATAAAAAATAATACGGGCCGGCGGGGTTGTCGTCAATACGGATGATGAAAATGCGTTTTCCCAGCTTTGCTGCCGTTGAAAGTTCCATGGTAATCCAGTCTGCATCAGGACAATTCCGCCGCCCATTTTTGGGGGCGAGGTAAAGGCGATGATAATGGATTGAAATTTTTGAATTTAGAAAATTAGTATCTTTATGTAAAGTGGGGACTGAAATCAGTATTTACCGAATATTAAATCGTGTCCCTGGCATAGGTGGTTTAATCATGGGGCCTTTGGATTGAACCCTATCAATTTGGTCCATAATGAAATTTTGAATTCCTTTGGTTGTAATTTCCTGCGAGGTTGACGCTTTTTTATAAAAACGGACTGCCTTTTCAACTTCATTCTCCTTTTCTTGGGCAACACCAAACCGAAAATTTGCGATCAAACTGTCTTCTTTAAGTTCTATGGCCTTTTGGAGAAAATTTAGCCCTTTTGAGTAGTTACCATCTTTATAAGAAAGGTGTGCCATTTTAACAAAAATCAGATGATAGAGTTCTAAATTGGAATGAATCTCTGATTTCTGAATTAATTTATCACACATGCTAAACTGAAAGTATCCAGCGCTATGATAGTTGTCGATTTTATATCTTAAGTAAGTGATATAACCAAAATACCTTAAAATTGAATTTGCTATTTCTTTTTCAAAAGTATTCTCCACAAACATGAATTCAAAATTTCCCCTCTGAGAGCCCCAGAAGTGGCGATAAGAAATGAGTTGGGAGTATAAAAAAAACAGGCCGATGCTTATGGTGATATTGTTTACGTATTTATATACAATTCCAAAACCAGTTTGAAATGAGAAAATTCCAACGAGTGCTCCGGTCGTTAGTGCTAAAAGCAAAGTGGATAACCAGTGCTTAAAATAGAAACTAAATGGTATTTTCATGGTTTTTATTTTCAGAATGACACCCCATATTTTTGTTATCAGATCAATTCCCCATGATAATTTGATATTGACGTGAAAATCAGGAATTTCCCATGTGAAAAATATTCAGTCAACTGGAGTAACTAACCTTACTCCGGTATCTTTGGCAAGCCTTTTCCTTGAAATTTGTTTTTTCTAAAACGTTTGAAAGAGAGTGCCGTGAACCCGGCCTTGAACGGGGGGGATGGATGCTTTCAGGTATGGAAAAAATGGGAGGCGGTTGGGTGGGGGAAAATATCCCGGCCCTGGAAGGGCCGGGATAAAGATCTTGCTTTGAACCGGAATCAGCGGATGCCGTCGGAATGGCAGGCCGAGGCGTTGCAGCCGGTCATGTCCTTATCGTCAGCGCCGAATTCATTGGTGTGGCAGTGCAGGCAGGAGGGCCGTTCCGCGTTGGGGGCGTACCGGATCTTGTGCATGGCCTTGAAATAGCTTTTGTAGCCCTTGAGGTCGTCGGGGCTGAAGTTGTCATGGCAGGCGGCACAGCTTCTGGGGGGCTTTCTGCCTTTGAGTTCCCCCATCCTGTGGTGGCAGTCAATGCATTCGTAGGACTCGTGGCTGGAATGATTGAATTCCACCGACAGGTCGCGGTCCGAGTGACCCTGGATAAAGTTAATCTCAAGCCCGTCTTCCGGTGCCTCGAATTCCGCGGGCTCGGGATCGTTGGCCTGGGCCGCCAGGCTCAAGCCCAGGGTCAGAAGGGCTGCAGCCAGGAATATAAACACTTTGTTTTTCATTTTAGTCTCCTTATATCCCGGGTTAAACCTTGGGGGTGCCGAAGGTGAAGCGGCCGGTGATAAATTCCCGCCTGGACTGTGCTGCCGGCCTGGCCTGGGCCAGGATGGCGGATTTTGTCCCTGCATCGGCGGTCAGGTGGGTATGGTAGCTCTCTGCTTCGGAGTCGCAAAGATAGATTACCCGTACGTCTTCAGGGTCGGCCAGAAAGGCATCCGGCCGGGTCTTTTTTATTTCGGCCAGCCGCTTTTCCGCCAGTTCCAGCATGGCTTCCCTGTCCCCGAAATTCATGGTGCCGGTGGGGCAGGAATTGACGCAGGCCGGCTTTAGGCCCTCTTTTACCCGGTCGATGCACATATCGCACTTGGTCCACTGCCCGGTTGATTTATCCAGCCGGGGCACGTTGTAGGGGCAGATCTGCTTGGGTTCCAGGCCCACGGTTGCGGAGAGGTTAACCCCCTCGTTGTAAACCACCGCACCGGTGTTTTCATCATGGGTTACGGCGTCCGCGCGGTACATGTTGAGCATGTATTTGCAGGGGGGCTCGATGCAGTGGCGGCACTGCTCGGGGAAAAAATTCCACCGCAGTTTCCCATGTTTGTCCCGGCCTTCGTTGAACCGCACCAGGCGCAGGGTCTGGGAGGAGAGGTCCGCCGGATTCTGGTGGGAGCCGAAGTTTTTGGTCTGCTCGGCAGGCAGGTCCTTCCACTGCTTGCAGGCCACCTGGCAGCCCCGGCAGGCGGTGCACAGGGTCAGGTCTACGAAAAAGCTTTTACCGTTCATATCTTATCTCCCTTTTTCCACTTGCGCAGGTTCACCATAAAGGCCTTGTACTCGGGAATCCCGGTGTTGGGATCGCCCACGTTGGGGGTGACGATGTTGGCCGAATCCCCGCCGTTAAGCGGTGTTACCCAGCCGTAATGCCAGGGCATGCCCACCATGTGGGTTTCCACCCCTTGTACATTAAAGGGCTGGATCCGCTCGGTGACCATGGCAATGGCCCAGAGCGCCCCGCGGACACTTTCGATGACCACCCGTTCCCCGTTTTCAATCCCCCTCAGCTTGGCCAGCTTGGGGCTGATTTCCACAAACATCTGGGGTTCGGCTTCCGTAAGCCAGGTCATCCACCGGGTCATGGACCCGGTCTGCCAGTGCTCGGTTACCCGGTAGGTGGTGGCCACAAAGGGGTAGCGGGGATCGCACACCGCCTTTTTTTCGTTACCCACTTCCACGGAGGTCGGGTTATGGAGCCGCGGGGAAAAGGCGTGCCGGTGAACCGGACATTCCAGGGGCTCGTAATGCTCGGGAAGGGGGCCGTCCGCACGGCCCGGCCCGAAGAGCTGGCCGAATCCATGCTTTCTCATGATAAAGGGGTGTTTTTCCCCCGGAGCCCAGCCGCCGTCGGGCACGTCTCCCTGCCAGGCCTTGCCGTCCCAGGCAATAACGGCCTTGTCCTTGTTCCAGGGCTGTCCCTTGGGATCCACGGAGGCCCGGTTGTAGAGGATCCGGCGGTTGACCGGCCAGCACCAGGTCCATTTGGGATACAGCCCGATTCTGGCCTGTTCCTCGGTCTGGGCGGGGTCCCTGCGCCGGGACTTGTTGCCGTCTTCCGTGTAGGAGTTGCAATAGAGCCAGTTGCCCGATACCGTGGACCCGTCGTCCATGAGATAGGCAAAGGAGGGTACCTGCTGGCCTTTTTTGAAGTTTTTGCCCTTTACGGTGACATCCCTGGTGAACCAGCCGTTGGCCAGTTTGGCTGTTTTGTCCGCACTGAAGTGGTAGTGGCCGTTGCGGCCTTTTTCGCACATGTTGTTAAAGCTCAGGCGGGTGATGGGCTCGGGAAAGGCGCCGTCCTCTTTTTCGTAGAGTTTGACCAGTTCTTCCCAGAGTTCGTGGAAGTAATGGCCGTCGGTGAGCACGCCCTTGGGCGCTTCAGGACCCTTGTACCGCCACTGCATCCACCGGCCCGAGTTGGATACGGAGCCGTCCTTTTCAATGGCCGAGGCGCAGGGGATGTAAAAGGTTTCGGTCTTGATCTTTTTGGGATCCATTCCCGGACCCTTCCAGAAGTCGCTGGTTTCGCACTGGAAGAGGTTGACGTTGACCATCCAGTCCAGTTTTCCCAGGGCCTCACGGGTTTTCACCGAGTCCGAGCCGGAGCAGGCCGGGTTCATCCCCCAGACCAGTCCGCCTGTGAATTTACCCTCGTGCATCCGGTGGATGAGCGGAATCCAGGAATATTTGGATGCCGCATGGGATTCCAGCTTAGGCAGGTACCTGTAGCCTTCCTCCACGGTGTCGTCGGAGTACATGGCCTTGATGAGGCTGGCCGAATACTTGGGATAGTTCTGCCACCAGTTGGCGCTTTTGGGGTCGGCGCTCTTCGGGGTAAAGGCCGTGTTGTAGTCCGCCAGGGTTTCCTGGCCCGCCAGGGGGGTTTTGATGTACCCGGGCAGGATGTGGTAGAGCAGGGCGTAGTCTGTGGAGCCCTGGACGTTGCATTCCCCGCGGAGCGCATTGACCCCGCCGCCGGCCACGCCGATGTTGCCTAAAAGCAGCTGGATGATGGCCATGGCCCTGATGTTCTGGACCCCGACAGAATGCTGGGTCCAGCCCATGGCGTACATGATGGTGCCGGCCTTGCCCTTTTTGCCCGTGGCGCTGTAGGTGCGGTAGAGGGCCAGCAGATCCTCCTTTGAAATGCCCGAGGTGGCCGATACACGGTCCAGGCTATATCTTTCAAAATGTTTTTTCAGGATATTGAAGACGCATCTGGGATGGGTCAGACTCTTGTCCTGCCTGGGCACCCCGTTTGCGTCGGTTTCAAAGGCCCACTTGGATTTGTCATAGGTTTTGGTTGCCGGATCGAATCCGGTAAAGAGTCCGTCCTCAAATCCATACCCCTTGCCCACGATGAAAGCGGCATTGGTGTATTCCACCATGTATGGGGTGAAGTATTTTTTATTGTTCAGGATGTACCGTATCATCCCGCCCAGGACGGCAATATCCGTTCCCGACCGGAGGGCCATGTACATGTCGGACTTGGCCGAGGTCCGGGTGAACCTGGGGTCCACATGGATGATTTTTGCCCCTTTCTGCTGGGCCTTGAGAGCCCATTTAAAGGAGATGGGATGGTTTTCGGCAGCGTTGCTGCCCATGATCAGAATACAATCAGAGTTCTTCAGGTCAATCCAGTGATTGGTCATTGCACCGCGTCCAAACGACTCTCCCAGAGCCGCTACAGTTGCGCTGTGTCAGATCCTGGCCTGGTGTTCGACGTAGACCAGCCCCAAAGAGCGCATGAAGCTGTGCATGGCCAGACACTCTTCGTTGTCCAGGGCGGCCGATCCCAGGGAGGCGATGCCCATGGTCCGGTTGACTTCCTGGCCTTTTTCGTTTTTGGCCTCAAAGGAAGCATCACGGGAATCCTTGATCAGCCGGGCGATCCTTTTTTTACACCAGTCCCAGTCCTTTTCCACCCACTGGTCGCTGTAGGGTTCCCGGTGGAGGCAGGTGGTGGTCCGTTTGGGGTTTTCCGTCATCTGGATGGCGGCGGCCCCCTTGGCGCAGAGCGCTCCCCGGTTGATGGGATGGTCCGGGTCCCCTTCCACGTTTACGGCACGTTTTGTCTTGAGTTCCGTGTTAACCAGCAGGCCGCATCCCACGGAGCAAAAGGCGCAGACGGATGTGGTCTGTTTTGTCCACTTGGGATCCAGCTGGCGGGCACGTTTCTTTGATTTTGAAACAGCGGCCTGCCCGAGCCCGGTGAACACCGGGGACGCAGCCAGGCCGGCAGCTGCCGCAGAGGCAAATTTTACAAAATTTCTGCGGGTTAAGTCCATTGTTTCTCCTTAAGGTTAATTTTACTTAATCAATTGTGCTTGTCTGGTGCTTCTGTATCTGGGCCAGGCCGCATTTCATGCCTGGCATGTTTTTTTAGGGGGGTTAAATTGACCACACCGAGGGAGCCATGCGCTGGAATCCTTCATTCCCGGCAAGGATGTCCAGGGACATGGATTCAAGGTCGTTCAAGGGGGCAAAGGCCTCCCGGTCCAGTTCCCTGAAGTCAATGGTCTTGATATATGTCCTGCAGGCGTCGCAGGTTTCCACCCGGTATCCGGGCTCCCCGTCGGCGGTGAAGTATTTGAGCTGATCTGCATTGTCGGTGTTGCAGCAGGCACAGGAAAGCCGCCTGATCCGGTATGTATGGCGGCAGTGGGCGCAGTGGGCGAACCGCTGCCCCTCTTTTTCCCGCAGTTCCAGCATATAGGGCAGGCTGCCGCAGACGGGGCAGGTGCCGGTGGGATTGATTGCCTCCCGGTCAAGCCCTGCGGCCTCGGCCAGGGCAACGGCGCCGGATTCAATGCTCGGGGCTGCGGCGGCAGTGACAAGGAAGGCCATGGCCGAGGGGGCACCGGGTATTTGTTTTGCCCATGCGGCAAGGGTGGGGCCGGGGGTGCTTTTCCCTGCAATGCAGGCCTGTACCTCGCGCAATGCGGTTTCAAGGTGCAGTTCACCGTTTTTCAGGGCTGAATTAAAGGCCAGGGCTGCCTGGGCCATGGCCGGGGGCATTTCATCGGCGCAATTGAGGATGAGGTTGATGATTTTCCGGGCAAGGGCCGTGAAACGGTTCCGGTCCAGGGGGAATTGTTCCGGAGGACAGATGGGAGAGCGGGAAAGATTGATGCCGGACAGATCCAGGTCCAGCCCGTTGCTTTCATCCGCCTGGAGCTGGGCGGTCCGGCCCAGAAGCGACATCAGCTCCCGGGGCAGATGCTCCCTGGCCGCCATCCGTCCCATGGTCTTGGAAATGATTCTTAATGTATTGTTTTCCATCCTCCCCTTCCTTTTCTATAGCTCACAGGTTGGTCCAAAAAAAATGCTCTATTAGCACAACCTGGGTTACAAAAAAGTTACAAGGAGAATGGCGGGGGCGGTCAGCCTCCCTTTTTTCGTTCTTTTTTCATCATCTTATCAACCAGTGCTGTAATGGCATCGGCATCATAGCTTTCATTCAGGGCTTTTAATTTGCGGGCAAAGGGGATGTATTTATCGTCCATCTGTTCGAGGGCTTCGGCTTTTTCCTGCAACCTGATGTGGTTGCCGGTCATTGCCCATTCATTCAGGGCGTTTAATATCTCCAATGGCGGCGGAACAAGGTCGGCCGGGTCTTCTGATTCCGGCTTTCCGGTGGCTGTCTCTTCATAGATCCATTGGGGGCCTAAATGGTCTGAGATCAGGGAGAATAGGGTGTCCTGGTCCACCGGTTTGGGTAAAAAACCCTGGCAGCCCATTGTGCGGCTTTTTTCCCTTTCCGAGTCAAAGGCGTGGGCCGATACCATAAAAACCGGAATGTCACGGGTTTCGGGAATGTTCCGGATCTTTTCCAGCATCTCATACCCGGTCATAACCGGCATGGCAATATCGGTGAAAATAGCGTCGGGGTGCAAATTCTGTGCTTTTTCAAAGCCCTCTTTCCCGTTCTCCGCCGGAATGACTTCAAATCCGGCGGGGGTGAGCATGTCCCTCAGTACGGACAGGTTTTCAGGGCGATCGTCGACAACCAGCATGGTGTAGCGCCGGCCCCGGTATCCGGTAATCCGGCGTCCGCCCCGGAGCGTTTGAACCGGCGCATTTATGGCCGCGGAGACGTTTAAAACAAAGGAAAATGACGATCCCTTTCCGTATTTGCTTTTGACATGGATCTCACTTCCCATCAGCCGAACCAGGTTGCGGGTGATGGTGAGCCCCAGCCCCGTGCCGCCGCTCCGCTCTTTTCTGCCCCCCACCTGTTCAAAGGGTTCGAAGATCTGCTCTATCTCTTCTTTTTGCATGCCTGTCCCGGTATCCCGGATGTCAAAACGGATGGCGGCCGTCCGGGAAGTGCCAGGGGAATGGCGGTCCGTATCCACCACATCCACTGCAAATGTCACCTTGCCCCGGCGTGTGAATTTAATGGCGTTGGCCAGCAGATTCAACAGGACCTGTCGCAGCCTTTTTTCATCAATCAGAACACGGGCGGGCAGGCGGGGATCCGGCGTGAACGCCAGGTGGATATCCTTTTCCATGGCTGTCATCCGCATCATGCCGACCACTTCCGACAACAGGTCCTGCAAATTGACCTCCGAGGGGCAGAGCTCCATTTTCCCCGCTTCCACCTTTGCAAGGTCCAGCACATCATTGATCAGGGTTAACAGGTGCTGCCCGCTGTCATGGATGATGCCCAGGCCGTTTTTCTGTTCCGCTGTCAGCCGGGTCTTTTTCAGGATCTGGGCATAGCCGAGGATGCCGTTCAACGGCGTGCGAAGCTCATGGCTCATGTTGGATAAAAATATGCTTTTTGCCTGGTTTGCCTTTTCCGCGGATTCCTTTGCCTGTTCAAGGTTTGTTTCGTACTCTTTGCGTTTTTCAATAAAAAAGGAGACCGATTTGGCCATGCTTGAGATTTCATCGCGCCCTTCGCTGGGGACGGGGAACGGGTTGCCTTTCACCTGTTGCTGCATGCAGTGTTCCAAGGCAAGTATCCTGCCGATGACGGATTTCCGGATAAAGAGGAAAATCAATACGGCACTCAGGGTGATGGCAATGAGGGTCACCGCAAAGAGGGTATCCAGAGAACCAATGTCGTTAACCACTTCAGCGCTTTTTGCCTGGACATTGTAAGAGACCTTGTTAAAAATCTCATCCGTATGCGCCACCAGTTTATCTGAGAGGAATTTGTTTTCAATCAGGTTTTTGCGGATGGCGTCCTCAAGCCTGATCCGGGCTTCGGCCAGGGTAAACAGTCCTTTCTCGCCGGTGCCGTAACGCCTGATTGTTGTCCCATAGCGGTTTAGATCGGGGGGGCGGCTGGCCATGGGGCACATCTCTTCCAATGCCTGCTCCAGCTGGCTGATCTGGGTTTTGTACTCCTCAAGCTGCTGCTGGGTGGGAATATTCGGGACGGCCTGGAGCAGACTGAAAATCTGGACCAGGGTTTTCCATTGGTATTCGCAGTCCCGGCGGGCAGGGCTGCCTGTTACGGTGAGTTCTTCTGAGACCCGCCGAAGATGGATGGATATCTGCACGATCCGGCGGCTGACCTCTATGTTTTTTTCAGCCAGGGCGATCAGGGATTGAAAATGGGCAAAGAATTGCTTCAGCTTGTCCGGAAGGTTGTGGATACCTTCCATCTGCGTCTGTTCCATCTGGATGATGAGGGCGATATTATTCCTGTATTCCTGTTCGATCTCATTCTTTAGGATTTCCAGGACAAAGGGGCTTTGGGCGGTGACGATATCCGGGACATTCCGAATCATTTTTCCCGTTCCCTTCACCAGGTCGGATGCCGTTATAAACAGCGGCAGGTGGGTCTGGGGTATTTTCTGGAATGCGGTTCCGAATGTGGTGAAATAATGCCGGGTGACGCCCAGGGAACACACGGCAACAATGACGATGAGTACCAGTCCTGTCAATACCTTGGCAAATATGCCGAACGCCGGCCGTGGTGTTGTCCGCTCTAGGGGGGGCTTTTCCAAAATACACCGTCCATGGGAGTCATAAGACCCCATATGCTTTCGCCGATGCCGGCCAGCTGCTTGTGGTGGGCAATGGCAAAAGGGGATTCATAAAGGGGAAGCAGGGGAAGGTCTTCCATGATGAGTTGCTGAAACCGTTTATAGAGAATTTTGCGCTTGCCGAAATCAAGTTCCGTGCCGGCCGCTTCCATGAGCCGGTCCGCATCAGGGTTGCTGTACCCTTGGGTGTTGGACCAGATGATTCCTTTGCGTATATTGGTACTCAGGTAGGTCCGGTGGACCCCGATAACCGGGTCCCCCCAGTTGTAGACACTGTCTATGGTGGCATCGAAATCCCAGTTCGCAATTTTCCGGGCCCAGGATTTAAAATTCCTGGGGGGATCAATGATCACCTCGACGCCCAGGCGGCGGAGGAAAAGCTGTTCAAAATATTCGGCCATAATTTGCCGGTTGCCGCTCCTGTCGGGGATATAGGTCATTCTGAAAGAGAAGCGTTTCCCGGTTTTTCCCCGTGGGTACCCGGCCTCGTCCAGGAGGCGGTTGGCCTTTTTAAAATCCTGGGGGTAGAGGTTTACATCCCTGGTATAGAAGGGGCTGGATGACGATATGGGGCCCGTGGCCACGCGGGTCTGCTTCTGGAACCATTTTTCCACTATAAAGTCACGGTCAACGGCATATGCGATGGCCTGCCGGACGCGAACATCATTGAAGGGTTTTTTGCGGAGATTGAATGCCAGCCACTGGATTCCCCCCACCCCTTTGAAAGCATCCTCTAACACGGTGATATGGTCCAGATCCCTGAGCTGGCGGAGCTGATGTCTATCCTGGTAAAAGGACATCAGGTGGGTGTTCCCCACTTCCAGTTCTATGGCGCCTTCTTCCGTATTTTTGCTGAAGGAAAAGCAGATGCAATCCAGGCGGGGGCGGTCTGGCAGGAAAAATTGGGGGTTTTTCCTGAGGCGTATGATTTTATCGGGTGAAAATTCTTCAAGGATGAAAGGACCCGAGCCGACGGGCTTCAGGTTTGCCGGATGCCCTTTGACCGCTTCCACACTGCCGTAGATATGCTTGGGGAGAATGGGGAGAAGGACGGGAGACATGGCCAGCATGATTGCCGGATGGGGGGTGCTGAGCCGGATGACCGCCGTATGGGGATCCGGGGTGTCCACCCGGGACACCGGGGCAAGCATGGACTTGAAGGGATGCCATCTTTTAACGGTTAAAACGGAGAAGGCCACGTCTTCGGAGGTGATGGGCCGGCCGTCATGGAATCTGGCATGGCGGACCAGGTGCAGGGTCAGGCTGAGGCCGTCTTTGGCGGTTTCCCACCGCCTGGCCAGGTATGGGGAGGGGCGCCATGCGTTGTCCATGCGGATCAGTCCGGCAAAAATCTGCGCGCCCGGGATGCCGGTCACCACTCCGGACTGGATGGCCGGATTGAGGTGATGGGGGGACTGCCCCAGCCGGATATGCAGTTCACCGCCCATTGGCGGATTTCCTGCATGGCTGTGGACGGGCAGGCCGAGCAGACAGATGATGAAGACAATGGCATTAAAAGCCGTCAATGGTGGGAAGGGTGGCCGAAAGAAGCGTGTCATTGTAATTCATTTACGATTGAGCGGATATCCGGTTCAAGGCGGTTGAACAATTCAACCAGTTCCGGCTGAAAAAAGGTGCCGCTTCCGGCGCGTATCTCGTCCAGCGCCGTATCCACGGGCCATGGTTTTTTATATGGGCGTTCGGAAACAAGGGCATCAAATGCATCGCAGATGCAGGCAATTCGGCCCACCAGTGGGATATCCTTTCCTTTCAGCCCCCTGGGATACCCGGAGCCGTCCCATTTTTCATGGTGGGTATATGCTATGGTTTCTGCCGTTTGCAGCAAATTCACCCGGCTTCCGGAGAGCATTTTGGCACCGATGGTGGTGTGGGTTTTGATGATTTGATACTCCTTCGGGGTCAGTTTTCCCTTTTTCAGCAAGATCGCATCCGATATCCCTATTTTCCCGATATCATGGAGTTTGCTGGCCAGGTACAGATTGTCGCATTCTTCTTTGGAAAGCCCGTATGATTTGCCCATGATATAACAATAATGGCTCATCCGCTTGACGTGGTTGCCCGTGTCTTCATCCCGGTATTCCGCTGCAAGCCCCAGCCTCTGTACGATTTCAATCTGGGCCTCCTCCAGCTCCCGTGTCCTTTCCTTTACCTTTTCATCCAGAATGATATTTTGTTTTTTCAGTGCCTCTTTGGCGTTTTTCAGGGTGAGGTGGGTGGTTACGCGGGCCTCTACCTCCTCCGGGTTAAAGGGTTTGGTGATGTAATCGACAGCCCCGTATTCAAACCCTTTTTTGATGAATTTATGATCGTCCATGGCCGTGATGAAAATCACAGGGATATGCGCTGTGAGGGGATTGGCCTTGATCTGCCTGCAGACGTCGAATCCATCCATGCCGGGCATGCTGATATCAAGTAAAATGAGGTCGATTCTATCCCTGTCCATGATGTCCAGGGCTTTTTCCCCGTTCAGCGCCATGCCCAGCCTGTACCGGTCCCTCAAAACATCAACAAGGATATCGATATTCGTTTTATGATCGTCAACGAGAAGAATTTTACATTGATTTAGTTTGTTCATGCCGGATTCCCGGTTGTCAGAAATTGCCAAACCTCGGAACTGCCACCCTTAGATTAAGATAGGAGCTTCTATTTTGTCAACCAGATGAATCCGTAAAACCATTATCCCGGACCGAGATTGACGAATCCTCCGGCCCGGTGATACGGTAAGGCCTGGGGGAATGCGGCGGATGCCGGAATCATCATTAAAAGAGGAAGGACTATAGCGCAAGGCTGAAAGGGAGAAAATGCCTGAACACCAGACCAGTGAATACAATCCAGTGATTGCCGGCTTCAGCTGGGAAGAGGGGCCCCTTGACATCACCCTGAACGATGCAAAAAAAGCTTACGGCCAGCTGCCCAGCAAATACGGTTTCGTATCCGCCGAAAAAAGAAGGGCCAGCAACAAAACCCTCAACCTGGATATCGGGTCCCTGATAAGGGAACTGCTGTCGGATAAGACACGGAGTTTAAAGAGGGAGGTTTGTGATTTTTTCAGGGAGTGGCACAGGGATTTCAAGTCAGAATTCCGGGTGAACACCGCCCCTTTTTTCAATATCAACCGCCCCTCCCTGGTCGAAAAAGTCCTCCGGGGGAATAGGGCGGCCCTGCTTCATTCCGCCGGCCTTGACATAAAAAAGACCCTCCAGGACAGCGGCCTTATCCGCAGGGATGTGCTCAATTCCATCTCTCCGGACCATCTGCTGTCCAAGACCACCGAGATTCTGACCCGTAAGATCAGGGCCGGGGGGCGGCCGGCAGGGGCGCCGGCCCGTGAGGTGCTGTCAACCCTCAATTGCTACGGTGCCGTAAAGGGGGTGATGCAGTATTCCCGTGACGGTTCCTCTCTGCCCACCGGGGATGACGCCGCCTGTTTTGCCGATGAAATCGGCAAGGCGCTTCTGGCCTTTCATGGGGTACACCCCCTTTCGGGCGTTGAACCGGTCTCCACCGTCACCGGCAGGGGGGTTGAGTTTGAATACGCCCCCCGGGATTATTCCTACCTTGAACTGGGCAAGCGGACAGGAGACTGCACAGCCGATAAAAGGAATTTCCAGGCAGACCGCACCATTGAAAATATTTTCTGGACGGTTTTTTCATGGATCCTGGATAGAAACTACCAGATCCTCAAGGTCTTTCTGGAGGGCGAGTTCGTCATGAAGGTTCACCTGCTGCCCATCTATGTGACAGGGGACCAGGGGTATATCAGTTTTGGCGGCACTGCCTCCGCAATTTCAGATTATATGTTTCTGGCCGTTGACGCCATTGAAACCACGGTGGCATTCCGGGAGGATATCTCCCCGGGGGGCAAGGGTCCCAAGGCCGAGGTGTTTTCAAAGACCATGGACTTTATTAA
This sequence comes from Desulfobacter sp., assembly GCA_028768525.1. Taxonomy (NCBI): domain Bacteria; kingdom Pseudomonadati; phylum Thermodesulfobacteriota; class Desulfobacteria; order Desulfobacterales; family Desulfobacteraceae; genus Desulfobacter; species Desulfobacter sp. Next base: position 4,718,112 of record CP054837.1, read on the forward strand.
AGATCTGGCCGATGCCATGAACATTGAGGCCATTTATGCGGAAAAATTTTCAAACACCCCGTGGATCAGGGATATTTTCGCATCTTACCCGGAAATTTTCTTTCATGTGGACCACCTGGTGAAAATAGACCAGCTCGAAGACGTTTTTTCCCTCGCCGATGAACTCAGCGCCGGGGCCGGATACAAAAGACCCAAGGAAGTATTTATGGAACTGCAGGTGAAAAATACGTATCTTTCCCCTGGATATATCCATAAATCCCCCGGGGTAAAATCCTTTGCCATCATCAGGGGGGATGCCGGTGGCGGCATTCCCATGAAACAGATTATCGGGGTATAAGAAAATCAAGGATTCATATTATGAAAGCAATGGTATTAAAGAGGATCGCACCTGTTAAAGAGGGCCGGAACCCGCTTGAATCGGCAGTCCTGCCGGTCCCGGAACCCGCACCCGAAGAGATCCTTGTCCGGGTCTCAGCCTGCGGCGTCTGCCATACCGAACTGGATGAAATCGAGGGGTGGACACCGCCGCCGGTACTGCCGGTGGTTCTCGGGCACCAGGTCGTGGGGCGGGTGGCGGAGACCGGCAGCAATGCCGGCAGGTTTAAAGAGGGTGACAGGGTCGGTGTGGCATGGATCCACTCTGCCTGCGGCAGGTGCCGCTTCTGCCGGCAGGGGCTTGAAAACCTGTGCCCGGAATTCAAGGCCACAGGACGGGATGCCAACGGCGGGTATGCCCAGTTCATGACGGTTCCCCAGGGGTTTGCCCACCCCATACCCCATGGGTTCAGTGATTTTGAGGCCGCGCCCCTGCTCTGCGCCGGTGCCATTGGATACCGCTCGCTTAGCCTGACCGGGCTCAAGGATGGCCAGAATCTCGGGCTGACCGGATTCGGTGCCTCCGGCCACCTTGTTTTGAAAATGGTCCAGCATCTTTTCCCCGGCGCCAATGTCATGGTATTTGCCAGAAGTGAAAAGGAAAGGGCTTTTGCCGTGGAACTGGGTGCGGTATGGGCCGGGGAAATCGATGAGACGCCCCCGGAAATGATGGACGCCATCATTGATACCACGCCGGTGTGGAAACCGGTTGTCGAGGCCCTGAAAAACCTAAACCCCTGCGGCCGGCTGGTCATCAATGCCATCCGGAAAGAAGAGGCCGACAAAAACCATCTTTTAAAACTGGATTACCCCGCCCACCTCTGGATGGAGAAAGAGATCAAGAGCGTGGCCAATGTCGCCCGCACCGATGTCAGCGCGTTCCTGACCCTTGCGGACCGGATGAATATCCGGCCGGAATACCAGGCCTTTGCCCTGGAAGAGGCCAACAGGGCGCTGGTGGAACTTAAGACAAGAAAAATCCGCGGCGCAAAGGTGTTAAGGGTGGATTGAGAAGAACGGGGTGACGGTTTGTCAGTCCTATGCCTGCGTTTATCTATTGACTTTGCTGGGCTGAGTGAATTAGGTATGACAGATGAATGATAACCGCTACCATGATTCCTTCATTCTGCTGGACACCTTGTTTCACAGGGTGGTCAACAAGATGAAACGGATCGAACAGAAGCCAAGGTATTTTGGCACCCCCTACCTGCTTTATCCCTCTGAAATCCATACCATTGAAAGCGTCGGGCGGCATCCGGGGATCAATGTCACCGGGCTGGCCGATCTGCAGGGCGTTACCAAGGGCGCAGTTTCCCAGGTGATCCGGAAGCTGGTGGACAAAAACATGGTCATCCGGATGAAAGACGAACAAAATGACAGGGATGTCCTGCTGAAGCTGTCGGATACCGGCCGGGTGGCATATGATGCCCATGAAGAATTCCATGCCAGAATATATCCCGAATTGACGACTGTTTTGGATGAGGCGGATGAAAAAACAATGGCCTTTGTTGAAAAACTATTTAAAAGCATGGATAAATTCTGCGACTCGGTCCTGAACGAACCCGAGTCTCCCCCCCCGTCCCCCTGATTCCTATTCTTTTTTAAACCGACATCGCAGTCCCGGATACGCAGTTTGTTTTTTTTAAAATTTTATTTGACAAAAAGGTTTAGCTGCTATACCGTTATGTTTAGCTGCTAAACCTACTGGGTTTCATGCTGCGTTTCCTATATAGTTCTTGAGGGTTAGTGTCGGAGGCGTAATAGGAATGAGTCATATTTTGGGTTTTGTGTAAATTTTTTTAATTTTATTATTTAGCTACTAAACAAAAAAGGAATTCCCATGACATTCATCAAACAACGGGGCGACCGGTTCTTTCGGTGCATGGCCCGCACCCTGTTCCGCCACAGGTTCAAAACCCTGATTGTGGTTTTGGGGCTCTTCCTTGCCCTTGCCGCCAACCTCGGGCGCCTGGGCATGGATGTATCCACCGAAGGCTTTCTCCACAAGGAGGATCCTTCACTTTTGGCCTACAATGAATTCAAACACCAGTTCGGCAACGACGATCTGATTCTGATTGCCGTTGAACCGGAGAGAGTTTTTACACTTGAGTTTTTTAAACTCCTGAAAAGGATGCACACTGAACTTGAAGCCAAGGTGCCCTATATCGATGACATCACAAGCCTTGTCAATGCCAGAAATACATTCGGGCAGGATGACTCCCTCTATGTCAGGGATTTATGCGACCCTTTTCCCGAGACCCAGGCGGAGGTGGATGACATCAGGGAAAGGGTTGCGGCCAATCCCCTGTATAAGGATATGCTCATTTCCGAGGATGGGGGCGCCACCTGCATTGTGATCAAGCTTGTTGCCAGCCCCCGGCTGGATGAGGCCGATCTTTTCGCCGGGTTTGAAGCGGGGGAGGGCGACGGAGACAACGCAGGGGGCGTCCAAGGGGCCTGGCTCACCGTTGAACAGAATGGTGAGGCTGTGGAGGCGGTATGGTCTGTCCTGGACTCTTACCGTGACAAGGGCCTTAAAATTTCCCTTTCCGGAACGGCCAGCGTCAACCATTTTCTCAAGGGAATCCTGTCCGCAGATACCCAGCGGTTTCTCAAACTGGGTTACCTTGGCGTCATGATTTTCCTTGTCGTCATGTTCCGCAGGGTCACAGGGGTGGTCGCGCCTATCCTCATCGTCACCCTTTCCCTTGTTTCCGCCCTCTCCCTAATGGCGGTCACAGGGATTACCTTCAAGATCCCCACCCAGATCCTTCCCTCATTTATCCTGGCCGTGGGCGTGGGATATTCGGTCCACATTCTCGCCCTTTTTTACAAACGCCTTAAAAAGAATCCCTCCCGGGAAGCCGCCGTGGTCCATGCCATGGGCCACTCCGGACTTGCCGTGGTGCTCACCGGCCTGACCACGGCCGCAGGTCTATTCTCCTTTTCCGGCTCAGAAGTCGCCCCCATTGCCGAACTGGGCCTATTCGGCGGGGCCGGGGTTTTCTTTGCCATGTTCTATACCTTTACCCTTTTACCTCCCATCCTTTCCTTTGCCAGGCGGCCCAAGGCTGACCCTGCCGAGCCCGGGAAGGGGCTTGATAGGCTGCTTTCTTTTGTGGCCCGGGTCTCCACCCGGTATCCCCTTTCCATTCTGGCCATCTCACTGGCCTTGTTTTTCTTGGCCTGTGTGGGAATCTTCCGCCTCAATTTCAGCCATGACGTATTGAGATGGCTTCCCGATACCGAGGCGTTGAGAATTGAGAGCGAACACATCGACGAGATCCTGAAAGGGTCGGTGAACATGGAAATTATTGTGGATACAGGGCGTGAAAACGGACTCTACGATCCCGAATTCATGGCACGCATTGAGGCTGCGGCCGGCCGCATCGCCGCCATTGAAGCGACCGGTGTCACCGCAGGCAAGGTCTGGTCCATTGCGGATGTGCTTAAAGAGACCCACAGGGCATTGCACAACAACAGGGATGAATTCTATACCCTGCCGGATACCCGGGAACTGACGGCCCAGGAACTCTTTCTCTTTTCCAATTCCGGCTCCGACGATCTGGAAGACTTTACAGATGCCCAATTTTCCCTGGCCCGGGTCTCTGTGAAACTCCCCTTTATTGACGCCATTGCCTATACCGATTACATCCACCGGGTCAATGAAATCCTGGCAAAGGAATTCCCCGGTCTCTCCGTTGAGACCACCGGCCTTATCATGATTTTTTCAAAGGTGATTGCCGCAGGCATCAACAGTATGGGACTCAGCTATCTCTACGCCTTTTGCACCATCTCCCTCATGATGATTCTCCTTTTGGGGAATCTTCGTATCGGGCTGGTGGCCATGATTCCCAACCTCATGCCCATCGTCATTATCCTGGGGATTGCCGGATGGTTCTCCATTCCGGTCAGCCTCTTTATCATGCTGGTGGGCAATATCGCCATGGGGCTGGCCGTGGACGACACCATCCATTTTATGCATAATTTCAGGCATTACCTGGACAAAACAGGGGATACGGCCGAGGCGGTGAAAGAGACGCTGATCACCGTGGGGCGCCCCATGGTGGTCACCAGCATTGTGCTGAGCATGGGGTTTTTCATCTATCTTTTCTCCGCAATGAACCATCTGACCCATTTCGGCCTGCTCACCGGCTGGGCCATTCTCATCGCCCTGGCCGCGGATTTTTTCCTGGCCCCGGCACTGGTTACGGTTTTCTTTGGGAAAAAAAGGATACGAGTGTCAAAATTGGCCAATGCAAAGGCTGCCATCGCCCTGATTCCGGCCCTGATGTTGGTGTGTTCATTTGTCAAGCCTGCCGCGGCCCAAGAGGGTACGGATCACGGGAATGAGAAAGCGGCACGGGCAATCATGACGGCGGTGGACCAGCGGTACGACGGGGACGACAGGACCGCCTCCATGACCATGGTCCTCGTGGACAAGAATAATAAGCAGCGGGTCCGCCGGCTTAAAGCCTTTACCAGGGATGACGGGGATGATACCTGGTCGGCCATGTTCTTTCTTGCCCCGGTGGATGTCAGGGAAACGGGGTTTCTTTCCCATGATATCGATAAGACCAACGATGACGACCAGTGGCTCTACCTTCCGGCCCTGCATAAGGTTAAGCGAATTGCCTCGGATGACAAGACGGCAAGCTTCATGGGGTCGGATCTCTCCTATGCGGATATGACGGACCGTGAACTGGACCTTTACGATTTCAAGATCCTCAAGGAGGCCGAGGTCAGGGGCGCCCCGTGCTGGGTCATCCAGTCCCTTCCCAGGACCGCCCAGGTGGTCGAGGATTTCGGGTATACCAAGTCCATCCTCTTTGTCAGAAAGGATTGCCATGTGGTTGTCCGGGCCATCCATTTTGTAAAAGAGGGAAACCGGCTCAAGTACCTGGATATTCCCAGGCTGGAAAAGATCGACGGGATCTGGACCGTCATGGAGATGCAGGTGGCCACCAAAAAGGGAAAAACCACCCTGCACAGGACTATTCTCAGGTATAACGATGTGGCCTATAACCAGGGGCTTGAGAAGAATATTTTCACCACCCGGCAGCTTGAAAAAGGAGTCAACTAACCATGAGTGCGTCAGCCCCCGGACAATTCCCGGCATGCCTGTCCTGGCGCCGGCCCTTTTCCGGCCTTTTAATGGGACTGCTCATGGGGCTTGGCCTGGCGTTGGGAACGGTATCCGCCGCGCCCGCAGCCGCGGAGGATACCGAACTTGACCTCCTGCTGGACAGCTTTGAGTCGGAAACCGCCGCCCCGGTCATTGCCCAAGCCCCTGAATTCATGGAAGATGAGCGGATCAGCCTTTATGGGGCCCTGAGCCTTTCTTCGGCCTTTAGAACCGATCCGGGCAGCAGGGACCGCCTTGCTGAACTGGCGGGTAAGCTGGTGCTCAAATCCCAGGCCGACCTGGGCCGGGGCTGGCGCTTTTTCATGGCGGCCCAGGCCTCCCACGACCTGGCCCCGGCCCTGGGCAATCCGGTTGAGGATGATTACAGATCCAGTGTGGAGCGCGAGCTTGAGGCCAGGGAGATCTGGGTGGAAAGAAGCCTGGCCCCCTGGCTGGATCTGAAACTGGGGCGTCAGATCGTTGCCTGGGGGACCTCGGAGGTGTTTCGACTGGTGGATGTGGTCAACCCCACGGACCAGCGTGAATTCGGTATGACTGACATTGAGGACCTCCGCCTGGGCCAGGCCATGTCCCGGCTGGACATGTACTCGGGCCCCTGGAACCTCACCCTGGTCATGCTCCATGGGGACCGCACCCCCCGGACACCGGCATGGGGAAGCGAGTTTTACCCTTCGGACACCCCACTGCCGCCCCTGGACGACGATAATTTCAGCCTGGACCGCCCCCGCTTTGCAGCAGCCCTCTCCGGGCGGTTCACCGGCTGGGATGCAGGGCTCTACCTTGCCCGGGTCCATGATGACAGGGCCTTCGTATATCTGGACAGCGGGGGCCATGCCCGTCTCAGATACCCGAAAATCAACATGGCCGGGCTCACCCTGACCAAATCTATGGGCAATTTTCTGGTTAAATGTGAGGCCGCCTTTTTTGACGGCCTCAGGTTCTCCCGGGAGCCGGACCGGTCCTGCAGGGAGCTGGACACCCTTGCCGGGGTGGAGTATTCCGGGTTCACCGATACGACCCTTACCGTTGAAGTGGTCAACCATCATCTCTTTTCACCTGGCAGGGACCTTGAACAGTCCCTGGAGCGGATGGAAAAAGACCATTGGGCATCGGCCTTCAGGCTGGCCCGGGAGTTTAAAAACGATACCGTCCACCTGACCCTGGTGGCCGGCTTCATGGGTGTTTCTGGAGATCTGGGCAGCTTCCAGAGGGGGGAGGTCGAGGTGGACCTGTCAGACACCCTGTCGGTGAAATTCGGCGGTGTTCTTTACCATGACGGGGAAAGCAGCCTTTTTAACAGGATAGAGAACAATGACAGGGTCTTTTTTTCGGTGTCCAGGGATTTCTCCCTGGACACGTCCTCTTTGTTTTCTTTTTGAACGGGGGCTGGCGGCAGTTTAGGGGATCATGTCCCCCCTGCCGATCAGCTCGATCACCGTATCGTTGAGCTGGTTATAGTAGATTTTTTTCCTTGCCGCGTCATTGATGGTCTGTTCCCAGGCCAGGAAGGATTCCACGTTTTTCAGGGTGTGTTCTGCATTCTTGGGCCCGCCCTTTTCGGCGATTTCCCGGATCCCTTCCATGGACTGCGGGTCAGTGGGGAAGTACATGGGGATGATGCCCTTATCTGCAGGCGCACTTGCGAAAATTTTCTGGGCCTCCCTTTCCCGTTCACAGTCCTGGATAAATTTTTCCAGGCTGAAGAAGTTCAGGCTGCCGAGGGCCCCAAGGGAATGGCGGATGATATGGACCCCGTATTTCCTCAGGGAGTTCCTGCTCAGTTCGGATTCCAGAATACTCTGGCGGGTGACGTCGATGGCGCTGGTGGAGCCCCCGGACTGGGCCGATGGCAGTTTGGTGATCCAGGTGTTGACCCGGGCCATGGCCGCGTTGATCAGGGGATTGTGCGGAGAACTGTATGAAAGGTCGCCGCCGGCTTCGGTAACACCGGGGATGCCGCCGTGCATGCAGAGTACGCCTGGATTCAGGGTCTGGGCGATGACGATCATGAACATGACCTGGGCGTGGATCTGGGTCAGCAGGGCTTCGGGGCTGCCCGGACCCGAGGAACCTGCAATGGTCAGGTCCAGAAGCAGGAGGTTGGCGTTGGAGCGGCAGCTGCGGATAAAGGGATTGACCATGGTGGCCATGGGGGCAAAGGAGGTGATCAGGCTGGTGCCGTCCACCCATTCATCCTTGCCGGCCAGAAAACTGATTTCATCGTCGGCCATGCCCTTGGCCGCAATCATCTTCAGGCCTGAAAAATGTTTTTCCATGAGCTGGGCCACCTCGTAGAGGGAGATGCTCTTGTCCTGGGCAACGGGGAGGCTGAAGATGCCGGTGACATCCTGGTTTTCCCCCACCACCTTTACGATTTCCTCGTACTCCTGGCGGTTGGCCTGGCGGAGTTCGTCGTCCCCGGGGCGTTTGAGAAAGGGGGGCGTGGCGCCGGTGCCGAAGGTGTTGGGCCCGGGGTCGGCCGCCATCTGCCGGGGGCATTTGGCCAGGCAGTCTTCGATGTATTCTTTTTTCAGAGGGATAAAATTGGCGGTTTCATTTTCAAAGTCAATGGCGTCGGCTTCCATGAGGATATCCATGAGTTCCGGGCTCTCGGATATATTCATACCGATATCGGTCAGCACCCGCTTCCCGTTTTCATGGATCCTGGCATAGGCTTCCTTTTCCCGGATCAGGTCGTCCATATCCTCCAGGCGGAGCCTGATTTTCTCCTGAAGCGCCTCATCGCCTTTTACATGGACGGCCAGGTCCGAATAAATGCTTTTTGCCTGTTCAAATTCGTAGTCCTTCTCAAGCCGGATGGCGGAGTCAAACCGTTCCTGTGCAGTGTTACTCATGTTGCCTCCTTATGATTTTTTTGTGCAAATTTCTAATGTGATTTGTGTACCTTAAATCCAAATGGATGTTTCTCTTTGCATGTTTGATGCCAGGACAAAAGTTGCATTTATAAAATGAGTGGAATTTAGCTGGTATTAATATTTATATTAAATTTCAATCATTTGCTCAATGGGAAAAATAATTCGCACAAGGTCCAGGTGAAAAAGAATCACCCGGGCGACAAGTTTTTTTCTGTTTTTTACTAAAATGAAAAGAAATTTTCACTTTCTGCTGCAGAACCGCCCGGGACGATGACGGGGGGGGAAGGGCTTGACGCCTTTTTTCTTAGGATATGTGCAAAAGAAATATCACAGCAGCGTCTTGACGAAAATATTTTCTTTGAGCTACAATGCCCTATATTTACGGCATATTTTTTGGAATTTAGGTGCATGATCCCTTTACCTCTTTTTCTGCGCTTGAATCCGGGGGCCATTTACCCGTTAGGGGCGGATTTGGTTTTCCCCCCCGCCGTCCACAATTAATACTGAAGCGTTAGTCCCGGATTATCCGGGCGTTTCTTATAAAAGATACGATACCAACCGCCAATTTACTTTCCGGGAAATCCATTCACCCGAAAGGAGCTTTCATGGCTATTGACGAGAACCAGACCGCCGATCGGATCTTGCCGTATTTCAAATCAATTCAATGCAGCAGTAATTCGGAAATCGTCATAGGGGGCGACAAGGCAAGTGCCCTCTACTATTTGAAAACCGGGGCAGTTGAGGTCTCTTACCGATCCCAGAATACGAAAATCGTTGTCGCCCTGATCGGCGAGGGGAACTTTTTTGGTGAGATCGGTTTTTTTGACGATATTTCCAGGGTCAGAGATATCCGTGCAACAATCCCGTCCGAAATCCTTGTGCTGGAAAAGCAGGAGATGGATAGAATTCAGGATGAAGATCCGGTGCTTTTCGGCAGTTTTATGGTTTTCCTGGCCCAAAGGATCTGTAACAAGTTCAGGAGAATCCTTTCGGAAAGGGATCCCCTTGCCAGTTATGCAGAATCCCTGTCCACCGGCCAGCGGAAGATGGGGGAATCAAAACCGCTCCCCGATGAGTTTTTCAAGACCCGGGAGGGCAGACAGATCAAGTCGTCTGTGGATGAGTTCAAGTCCCGGATGTTTGACCTTTCCTATGAGATCCAGAAACATTACCGCGAGGAAATACCCGAAGAATCAAGAGAAGAGGGATACCGCTGCCTGGACAACCTGCATGAGTGGCTCAGGTCGAACGGGCCGTCCATGGAGCAGTCCCCCAATGCGGACACGGTATGGAGCTATATATTCAAAGAGGTTTTCCCCTATTTCATGAGAAGCCGCTACCTGGAACGGGCCTATTTCAAGCCCAAGGGATACGCCGGGGATTGCAACATGATTGAAATGATATATGCCAATAAAGCCAATGGAGACGGGAAAATCGGGCTGCTGATAGACCAGTGGTGCCTTGAAAGCGCGTCATGCCGTGCCGTGCGTGGCAGAAGACGGCTGCTGGGCAGGTATTTGAAAACCTTTTGCGATGAAAAACAAATGCAGGGAGAGCCCATCCGTATCATGCCTCTTGCCTGCGGCCCCAGCAGAGAACTCTGCGATTTCCTGGACCAGTGCGAATACCGTACAAAAATCGAGGTGCTGTGTGTGGATATCGATCCGGAAGCGCTGGAAATGTCGGCAAAGAACCTGGATACGGTTGGCAGGGATTGTGATATACGATTCATGAATGAAAACCTGATAAAATGGGCGATTGGGAGCACCGACCAGGATTTTGGAAAAAAGGATATCATCTATTCGGCAGGGCTTCTGGATTATTTGGATGACGGCCTTTTTTCTTCATTTGTCACCCGGTGCCACCAGCAGCTCAGGCCGGGGGGGAGGCTCATCGTAGGAAATTTTGCTGCAGGGCCGGACAGGATATTCATGGATCATATCATAGACTGGAAATTGATTTGCCGGGATAAAAGTGATTTTCACAGGCTTTTTGCCGAAACGCCTTTTGGCCCGGATATTACCGTGGTGGGAGAGGAAGAGGGAATTAACCTATTTGCCGTTGCCACGGCCTAACCGTAAACCCAGGTGGAACTCATGAAAAACAGCCGGGTCGCCGATCTGAAACATGCCATTTTTGAGCAGGAGACACGCAGCCTTCTGCATCAACGGGTGAGGGTCTGCATTTGGCTCGGGATTATTCTCTATCCCCTGTTTTCGGCCCTGGACTACCTTGTGGCGCCGGATTATTTCATGGTATTTTTCCGGTACCGGATAATTTTTTCGCTCTCCTGCATGGCGCTTCTTTTTTTCCATTCCCTTGAAATATTCAGGAAGCATTCATTTTTAGTGGTGCTGATCTGGTTTACCATGGCCTCCCTTGCCATATCCATGATGATTGTCCATCTGGGAGGGTTTGGGTCTTACTATTATGTGGGCATCATCCTGGTCATGATGGTCTGTTCCATGGTCCTTCCCCTGGATGCGGGGCAGGCGGCTTTTTCATCCCTGATTCTGTATGCGGCCTATGTTTTCCCGGTTTATTTTCTTACGGAACCCCAGACCCACAATTTCAGAATGTTTTTGAACAATAGCTTCTTTTTTGCCTCGTTTATTGCGGTTTCCGTTATTCAATGCCATCAGGAAACAAAGGCCAGGAAGCGGGAGTTTGATTTAAAAATGAGGCTGGATTCCGACCTGGTGGCCTCGTACAAGGATTTTCAGAATGCGCGGGTGGCCACCATTCTGGGGCTTGCCAAGCTGGCCGAATACAGGGATACCGATACCGGGAACCACCTGGAGCGGATCCGGGAATATACCCGGGTGATTGCAACGGAGCTGGCTAAAATCTCAAAGTATAAGTCCTATATCACGGCAGAGTATATCGATGACCTGTACCTTTCGGCAGTCCTCCACGATATTGGAAAAGTAGGCATTCCGGACGCCATACTTCTGAAACCCGGCAGGCTCAGTGACGAAGAGTTTGAAATCATCAAGCTCCATACCATCTACGGCGGGGATATCCTGAGGATGGTCGAGGCAAGGGTTGAGGGGCAGTCCTTTGTGACCCTGGGCAGGGAAATTGCCTATTACCACCATGAAAAGTGGAACGGAACCGGCTATCCCAAAGGGTTGAAGGGGGAGGATATCCCCCTATCGACACGGATTGTCTGCCTTGCCGATGTCTACGATGCACTGACATCCAAAAGAAGCTATAAAAGCGCTTTTTCCCACGAAGAAACCAAAAATATCATCCTCAGGGGAAAGGGCACCCATTTTGACCCGGAGGTAGTGGAAGCCTTTGAGCGCGGAGAGAACGAGTTTGAAATGATACGGGCCCGGATGCCGGCGCTGGGCAATTGATCCTGCCTTTTTAAAACGGTTCTCCCCCTTCTTTGCTCCAGGGACTGTACTCTATGATATCAGGGGCGTATATCCGCAAGGGGGCGTCTAATGATCAATGCACTGCGTGTACAGTTTATTGCAAAAATCTATCAGGCGCATATCCTGGCCGTATCCCCCAATAAAAGAAAGACCGACAGGCACTCCGCCCTCCTCTGATATTGGAATGGTGATTTGCGGGGTGCGGGATAACGATGAAATGGCGTTAACGCACATCGCCCGGGGAATATATTCTCCAGCAAGGAATTCGGGGGTGACTTCCTCTAACCGGGGCGCCAGGTCCACGGTTGTGGGGAAACATAAAATATTGCCCTCACAAAGAAACCGGTTCAGTTTATTCTGAAATGATTTTCTGATGAAAAGCGCCTCTTGAATCTCATCCCGGGCGGCGGAGGCGGCGTAATTTGAAAGGCTGAATTCGACCCCGGCACTCAATTGGGGGCTTTCGGCCGTGACCCAGCCGCCAAATGTATTCCATATTTCTGTGGACAGCAGGAAGCCCAAATGCAGAAAAAGATCATTGAAGTCCGTATTCAAACCGGTGAGTTCGGATAAGGCCAGAGTTTCATGGCTGAGGTGATGGGCTATTTTATGTTGAACGGGATCTGTTGCCTGTAAAACCTGTGCGCCGGATATCTGGAAGACCTCTTCCACAAAACAGACCCTCGGCAGATCGCCATGTTCTGACTCCTCCTCTGCAAGCAGAACCTGCATTGCTTTTTCCAGGATCCGCCCGTTTTGAGAGATAATGCCGACTGTGTCAAAAGAGGGGGCCAGGGGCAATACGCCTGCAACCGAAATCGCACCATGGGAGGGCCGGTATCCCCAGACACCGCAATTGCTTGCGGGCACCCTGACAGAGCCGCCGGTATCCGTGCCAATGGCAAAATCAACCGCCCCCCATGCAACCGCCGATGCCGATCCGCTTGATGACCCCCCGGGGATTCTGCCCGGCGCTTTGGGGTTGAGCGGGGTGCCATAAAAGGAATTTACCCCGAGGAGGCTGTATGCCAGCTCATCTGATTTGGTTTTTCCCTTGCAGATTCCGCCTTCGGATAGAAGCTGTTCAAGGCATATGGCGTTGGCCACCGGCGTGTAATGGGTGTCTGCCCAACCGGGACTGCCATAGCCGGTTGTCTGGTGTCTAATATCTATGTTGTCTTTTACCGCAAAGGATAATCCGCTTAATCGGCCTTGCGAATGGGGATGGATGGATTCCCTGGTAACAAATGGATCCGAGGCATCAGAATCATTCACGTTCATTTTTTTTCTCTCAGGTCATAACAATTGGGTTCTGCATCGCGGGCTGGAAACTGAGCGGAACCAGTCTGATTTGATGCGCCAGTTTTTTACAGGTCCCCTTTCAGCTCCTGACCTGTCCGTCACCCCAGGCCACGAATTTGGTGGTGGTCAGCTCCTTGATGCCCATGGGGCCGTATGCGTGGAGTTTGGAGGTGGAAATGCCGATCTCCGCACCCAGTCCCAGCTCGCCCCCGTCGTTGAACCGGGTGGAGGCGTTGACGATGACCAGGGAGGCGTCCACTTCACGGACAAAACGCCTGGAGCGGTGGTAGTCCGTTGTGATGATGGCCTCGGTGTGGTTGGAACCGTACCTGGCGATATGGGCCATGGCATCGTCCATGTCGTTGACGACCTTGACGGCCAGGATGAGATCCAGATACTCGGCTTCCCAGTCTTCTTCACTGGCCGGCCGGGCCTCGGGGATGATGGCGCAGGTTTTTTTGCAGCCCCGCAGGGTGACGCCGGCACCGGCCAGGGCCTTGGCGGCCATGGGCAGGAAGGCGGCTGCTGCCCCTTCATGGACCAGCAGGGTTTCCAGGGCGTTGCATACCCCCGGGCGCTGGGCCTTGGCATTGACCACGATGGCTGCGGCCATGTCGAAATCGGCCAGGTCGTCCACATAGGCGTGGCAGACTCCCTTGTAATGCTTGAGCACAGGGATGGTGGACTGGGCCACCACGTGGCGGATCAGGCCTTCGCCCCCCCGGGGGATGATCAGGTCGATATTCTCTTCCTGTTTGAGCATGATGTTCACCGCTTCCCGGTCGGCCGTGGGGATGACCTGTACGGCGGCACCGGGGAGGCCCGCCCCTACCATTCCCTGTTCAATGATGCCGGCCAGGGCCCGGTTGGAGTGGATGGCTTCGGAGCCGCCCCGCAGGATGACGGCATTGCCCGCCTTGAGGCAGAGACCGGCGGCGTCCACGGTGACATTGGGCCGGGATTCATAGATAATGCCGATGACGCCCAGGGGGATTCTCATCTTGGCCATTTCCAGCCCGTTGGGCCGGATGGCGGAATCGCTTAAAGAGCCCACGGGATCATCAAGACCGGCCACAAAGCGCAGCCCTTCGGCCATGCCTTCGAGCACCTTGTCGGTAATGGTCAGCCGGTCTACCATGGCGGCAGACAGTCCGTTTTCCCGGCCGGCCACCACATCCTTGGCGTTTTCCCCCTGGATGGATTCTTTATTTTTCAGCAGCAGGTCGGCAATGGCGTTGAGGGCGGTATTTTTCTTTTCCGAAGAGAGGGTGGCCATGATCCGGGCTGCGGCCCTGGCGCTTTTGGCAATATCGATAATCTGGTTTTCCAAGGACATGATAGGTCTCCTTAAATGGGTTACAGGGTGTCCGGATCCGCGGTGACCACCAGGTTGTCCCGGTGGATGACCTCGTCATAGGATCTGAATCCCAGTCGCTCTTTGATCTGGCTGGTCTTGCAGCCCATGATTTTCAGGATGTCCGAGGCATTGTAGTTGACCAGGCCCATGCCCAGAATTTTTTTGTCCTCGGAGATAAATTCCACAGGGTCCCCCACCTCAAAGTAGTCCTGGACCCGGGTGATGCCCGAGGGCAGCAGGCTTTTACCCTGCCGGACCACTGCATTCCGGGCACCGTTGTCGATGGTGATCTGCCCCTTGGCCTGGAGGGTCATGCCGATCCAGTTTTTCCTGGAGTTCTGTTTTGAATCCCTGGGAACAAAATAGGTGCCGGTGAAGTCGTTGGCGGCGATCTGCAGCAGGATATTGTCGGTGAGGCCGCAGGCGATGATCATGGGGATGCCGGCGGAGGTCAGCTTTTTGGCGGCGGAAATTTTGGTGCCCATGCCGCCGGTGCCCAGGGGGCCTGCGATTTTTCCGGCCATGGCTTCCACCTCTTTGCCCAGGCTTTTGACCTCACTGAGCAGTTCGGCATCCTCGTGGACCCGCGGGTCCTTATTGAACAGGCCGCCGATGTCCGTGAGGTTGATCATGAGATCGGCGCCCATGAGCAGGGTGATCATGGCGCCCAAATTGTCGTTGTCCCCGAACTGAAGGGATTTCACGGCCACGGTGTCATTTTCATTGATGATGGGCAGCACCTTCCATTCCAGGAGGGTGTTGATGGTGTTCCGGGCATTGAGGTAGCGGACCCGGTCGCAGAGGTCACCCCGGGTGAGCAGGATCTGGGCCACCTTCCGGCCGCAGTGCTCCAGGGCCTTTTCCCATTCCCGGATGAGGCCGGCCTGGCCGATGGCCGAAACGGCCTGGCGTTTGGGGGTCTCCGAGGGTCTTTTTTCAAGGCCGATTTTGGTCACCCCGGCGGCCATGGCCCCGGAGGAGACCAGGATGACCTCCAGGCCCTTGTCGTGGAGGGCGCAGATCTGATTGGAAATGCTGTTGATCACATCCAGGTTCAGGCTGTTTTCCTTGGTCAGCACCCCTGAGCCTACTTTGACCACAATGCGTTTACAGGCGGACAGGGTATTAAATTGCTGGGTGTCGTTCATGGTAATCATTTTTCTTTCGGATTAAATCCGGTAAATTAGGGGCCGTTAAACAGGGCCTTTCAAATTAGGGGGGGCTGAGCGCTTCCCTGATAATTGGTGAAAAGTAAACCAAAGATACCGGGAATGCAAGATATTTCACGGGGGGAGGGCTGCGTTGACTTTTTTTTGAGTGTGTTTATTATCTTCGATGGTTTCAGGCCGCGGCTGCGGTTTGGCGCCGTTATGAATTTTAAATTCACAGATAACCGGCCGGGGGCAGCTCATCATGGTACATAGCGATACGGAATTTTTTCACCAGGCATCAATGAAAATATGCGGCAGTCTGGATTCGGACCTGATGCTGACCCAGTGCAGGCGGTTTTTAAAGGCCTATCTGCCGGTGGACAGCATTGTCATGGGGTTTTATGATCATGAAAAACGAGAACTTCACCGGGTTTCCAGAGCCGAACCCCAGGATGACGAGGATATGTTGTCGGATCTGATCTATGTTCCGGAAAAGGTCGCCGGATTTTTCAAGGAGAAACAGGAGAGCCTCAATGCGGTTTCCATTTCAAATGCGCCGGCGGATAACCCGGCGGTGTATGAATGGTCCCGCTCCATAGGCATGCCGGAAGGTTCTTTCATGTCCATGGATCTTTCTCTGGATAATGTCCACATTGGATTTATCACCCTTTTTTCCAGGGGATTTGACCGCTATACCTGTGAACATGGCCGACTACTCTTCCTTCTACACGCCCCTTTTTCAGTTGCATTGAACAATGTGCTCCAGCACCGGGAACTGGCCAATCTCAAAGACCGGCTCAGGGACGACAACCGATACCTGAACCGGCAACTCCAGCGTCGGGCCGGAGATGAGATCATCGGCGGAGACTCCGGCCTGAAAAAAGTGATGAAACTGGTGGACAAGGTTGCTTCCCTGTCCAGCCAGGTCCTGTTACTGGGAGAGACGGGTGTGGGCAAGGAGGTTATTGCCAACGCCATCCACCGCCTTTCCCCCCGGTCCGACCGACCTTTTATCAAGGTCAACTGCGGCGCCATTCCCGAGAATCTCATTGACAGCGAGCTTTTCGGCCATGAAAAGGGGGCCTTTACCGGTGCGGGAGGGCGAAAGCGCGGTCGGTTTGAACGGGCCCATACAGGCACCCTTTTCCTGGATGAAATCGGAGAACTGCCCCTCCAGGCCCAGGTAAGGCTGCTGAGGGTGCTCCAGAACCGGGAAATTGAGCGGGTCGGCGGACAGGAATCCATTTCAGTGGATATCCGCATCATTGCCGCCACCCATCGGAACCTGGAAAAGATGGTGGCAGAAGGGACATTTAGGGAGGATTTATGGTTCCGTCTCAATGTGCTGCCCATTACCATCCCGCCCCTGAGGGAAAGAATCGGGGATATACCCGACCTGGCCAGTTATTTTATCCGGAAAAAGGCCAGGGAGATGAATTTTGACCATATCCCCGCTCCCGGGCCGGGACTCATTGATGCGCTGAGGCAGAATCCTTGGAAGGGCAATATCCGGGAGTTTGAAAACACCATTGAACGGGCCATGATCCGGCATATGGGAGAACCCCAGGATCGTCCCCTGCGCCTGGGGGCGCCGCTAGGGGATAATGTGGAGGCGGTCATTGAACCTGGAAGCGGGGAAACTGGGCCGTTTCCAAGCCTTGACCAAGCCACGGCCACTCATATCCGAAAGGCCATGGCCCTGACAAAAGGCCGGATCCAGGGCAAAGAGGGGGCTGCCGCCATTTTGGGTATCCATCCTTCCACCCTGAGATGCCGGATGAAAAAATTGGGCATTCCCTTCGGCCGGTCTGAGAAATACTAAATTTAGTAGTTTTTATCGGGTTCTGCTGTATTTCGAATTTAAAAGTTCTATATTCCGTATTTTAGTGTCTCTCTATTTTAAATTTTCTGTAAATTCAATCTCTTAATCTGATGGCACGGTTCTGGCTATAGGGTATTCCCGTGTCTGCCCTGTCCGGCGTTAAAAAAGATGAAAATGCGGACAGGGCCTGGAAAATTTAATTTTTAGTTGAAAGGTTAAGAAAATGAAAAAGACTTTCGTCCTCATGGCTGCAGCGGCGGCCGTGCTCTACTCCGGAATGGCCCTGGCCGCTGACTGGAATTTCTACGGCTCCGCCCGTGTTGAAACATTCTTCACGGACAGCGACCTCACCGATTCCACCAACATCAGCGAGTCCCTCCAGAGCAATTCCCGCATCGGTGCCAATGTAACGGTCAGCGACGAGCTCGCCGCCCGGTTTGAATACGGTGCCAAAGACGGCGGTGTGACGCTCCGTTACCTGTACGGCGAATGGGATTTCGGTTCTGGCAAACTTCTGGTCGGCCAATACGAAACCCCTCTGTACATGCCCGTTTCCAACCAGGTGTACAACGGTGACAACGGCCTGGAAGGCTGGGGTGAAGCCTCTCCTGGCAAACATCCTGAGATTCAGCTGACCTTCGGTGGTCTGAAAATTGCCGCCGTATCTCCCAGCACCAAATACCTTAACCATAATGCTGCCAAGGCCATTGCCGCCTACGATGACACGGACCTCTCCGAAGATGATGTTGAGGTGAAAATTCCCAGAATCGAAATCAGCTACACCCTTACCATGAACAATTGCACCCTGGGTATCGGCGGTGGTTACAATTCCTTTGAATACAAAGGGGCTGTCGGCAACCTGAGTGAAGACATTGACTCATATGCCGGCGTTATCATGGGTAAAGTGACCGCAGGCGCTTTCTCACTGGGCGGCCAGGCATTCATGGGCCAGAATGTGGGCAACATCATCGTGGCCAATACCACAGATAATTCTTACGGCAACGGCTATGCCATGATTAAAAACAATAAGGTGGTGGATAACGATGCCGCCGGTTTTGAAGTGGTTGCCGCCTATATGGTCAATGAAATGATTTCCCTTGAAGCCGGTTACGGCTATATGGAAACCGAATATGACGACGCCGAGAGCGACGAAGTGGCCTCCTACTACCTCCAGGCCCCCATCACCTTGACACCGGGCGTGATTATCGTTCCTGAAATCGGCATGGTGGACTACCAGGAAAACGGCCAGGATGAAATCACCTATTATGGTGCAAAATGGCAGATTAATTTTTAATTCTGCCCCTGCCGAGGCTTAAATGCCTCTCCCCTCCCAATGATGCACCGGGCCAATGGCCCGGTGCATCTCCTGTCCATTGGCGGGCTATTCTTTTGATGGCTTGCGGATATTGAAGGACAAGCTGATCCGCCCCGTGTCCGGGTCAATTTTGATCTCCCTGTCTGCCATTGGGCGGCCCGGCTCCCCCGTTGCCATTTCCACAAGCCCTGCCATAAAATCCAGTCCTGCGTTAAGCACGTGTTCCAGTTTCTCCGGATCAGCCACCAACCCTGAAGGGGCGGCGGGGGCCTGGTCCTGTCCGGCCATGGTCTCGGGAAATCCGAAATACGGATTGTCATCAGGTATCTCTTTGTCATCTGGAACAACGCTGCGGGGCAGCAGTTCCGGGCCCAGGATATCATCCAGCCGGTCGGCCAGATCCCGCCGTTCTGTCTCAGAGTCGTTTTCCTTGGTATCGTTCGTTCCGAACAGGGCGGTGAAAAGGTCCGGATCATCGGCCAGCCCCCTGGCGATGCCTTCTTCGATGCTGCCGGCGCCGATGAGGTTGATGATGTGGCAGGGCCGGCTTTCCTCCCCTTCGTCCCCGGCGGCAGGTGTCAGCCGGGCGAGTCTGCCGGCGGCCTGGGCCGGAGTCCACGGCAGTTCCACGTTAACCATGCACCGGGCTGCGGAAAGGTCCTGTCCCCTGCTGCCGGCATCTGTGGTGAGAAATACCGGGCAGTCATGGGACCGGGTGAACCGCCGGACCAGCTCCCTGCGCCGGGGGGCGCCGACCTTGCCCGAGGCTTCAACGAATCCGATGCCGGCTTCTGAGAGGCGGCGGGCAATCAAAAAGGTCATGGCGGTCCATTCACTGAAAATCACCATTTTCCGTTTGTTTTGAACCACCACCTCGTCGACGATGGCCGCCAGTTCCCTCAGTTTCGGGGAAATCTGGGTTTCGCGGTCCAACAGGTAGGTGGAGTTGGCGGCCATGCGCATGGTCAGCACCTGGGTCCGGATCTGTTCCATGTCCATGTCCGTGAGAATTCTGCGGGCCAGGATTTCTCCCAGGCGGGCGGCACAGGCCCTGTGCCGCTGCCGCTGTTCCGGGGCAAGGTCGATATAATAGGTGCTGGTGACGGTGGGGGGCAGTTGGTCGCTGACCTCGTCCCAGGTTCGCCGGATGAGGATATCCCTGAGTTTCTCCCTGAGGCCGGCCAGGTTTTTATATCCGGCGATTTTGTTTTTTGCCTCCCTGGTGATGCGGTAATGGTCGGCGGAAAACTGCCATAGGGGGGTGAATTTATAGGGATCCAGGAATTGGACAATGGAGTAGAGGTCTTCGGGCTTGTTTTCCAGGGGGGTGCCCGTGAGGACCACGGCATGTTTTTTGGGCAGCCGCTTCACGGTTTCCGCGGTGCGGGTGGAAAAGTTTTTGATGCGCTGGGCCTCGTCCAGGATGATGATGTCCGGGTTCATTTCCGTGATGGCTGCGGCATCCCTGACAACGGCTTCGTAGTGGCTGATTTTGAACTGTTCGTTTTTAAGATAGCCTGACCTGCGTTGGGCCGGCGGGCCCTGGATGATCCGGGCCTTTTTTCTGGACATGGCTTCTATTTCCTGTCTCCATTTGGGCTTCAGGGAGGCCAGGGTGATGACCAGCACCTTGGAAAATCCAAAGGTTTCGCATTTGTTCAAGGCTGTTGCCACGGCCTGGGCGCTTTTGCCCAGGCCCATTTCATCGGCGATGAGCACGCCTGTTTTTAGTGTCCCGAAGTCCACCCCTTCTTTCTGGAAGGGATAGAGGGGGCGGGGCAGGCTGACCTGGGGCCGGGGCCGGCCTTCCATTTTGGCCTGCTGCAGCGCCTGGAGGCGGTGGTCCACCCGTTTGAGCAGGTTTTCCCGGATGCGGACCCGCCGGTCGCCGTGGAGCCTGAGCATCAGGCCCATGACCAGGGAGATATCCTGCCCGGTGAAGTTTCCGCTGTCATCAAAGTATTTGTCCAGGGCCGGTTTGAGGTCTCCGGGCCTGCCCTTGGGGCCGGGGGGAAAGAGCCTGGGGGCCTGGGCGTTTGAATCCCAGAATATATCGGTGAATGGCAGGGACTCGGTCGCTACCTGGGCCTTGAATCCGGGCTCGGATTTCAGATATCCGGCCATGAAAATGATGTGTTTGCAGGTGCCCAGGCCGTTGGTGAGGTAATCCGGACAGGAGCAGTGGCCCCGGGCATTTGCGGGATCATGGAGGCATACCGTATAGGTGCGCCTCTCCTTTGAGATCACCTTGTGGTCCCCGGTGAACATGTCTCCCCGGATCGGGGTGAAATTTTCCGTTGCGGCCCGCTCTTTTCTCTCCGCAAGGGCCAGTTCCCGGATGTCGTTTCCGGAGAGGTAGGGATCCGCCGTATCGGGAAAGAGTTCCTGCTGGACCCGGGGCTTGAGCAGCAGCTCACGGGCATTGAGGGCCGCAGCCACCACATGGCGGCAGCCCCGGCCCGGATAGGGGCAGGTGCATGAGGCCCTGATTTTGGTTTCAAGGAATTCGACCCGGGTGGTGTATTGGCCGAATCTGCCGTCAAACTCATAGACAAAGTCCCGTGTCGCCCGGTCCCGTTCCGAGAGAAAATAGGAGCCGTTTTCACAGGTTTGTTTTCCCCGGTCAAAGATCATGGGGGAGTCGGCAAGGGTGTCGCGGATATAGGCATCGGATAAAGATTTCATGAAATCACCCTATTACATGCTGTTTTGGGAGGCAATAGTTTTCCTTGGAGGGGGGCGCCAGGTTGCAGCGTTTGCGGGGGCAGGGATGCTGGAGCAACCGGGGATGGCGGTTTGCCATTGCCAAAACAGGAATATTTCCTGTATCATACCAGCATAGGTCCTATAATTTGTTTCCGGCCACAGGCGAAAGTCCCCCTGGAAGCACCGCTCCGGTTCTGCGCTGAAACCGTATCTTTGACATCGTCATCAGGAAATGCGCCCAGTGCGCTTCAGTCCGATCCTAAACGGCCGTCAGATGAAATGCCTGGTTTGCCGCGCCGAAGAAAGGAAGGGGTTATATGAAAAAGCATCTTGGCTTGATTGTCCTTGTTGTCTGCCTCTGGATGCCCTTTAACACTGGCACCGCAGATACCACCATTACCATGGCAATCGGAGAATGGGCCCCTTTCACCTCCCAAATAGACCCGGACGGCAAGCTTGCCGAAGTTCTGGTTCGGGAGATTTATACCCAGGAAGGCATCAAGGTGAGGTATACGTATTTCCCATGGAAACGGTCATTTAAACTGACGAAAATAGGTGACTATGCCGCCACGTTTCCCTGGCGGAAGACCGAGGAAAGAAAGCCGGATTTTTATTTTCCCAAAGAAATTCTCTACAAAGAAAAAGAGGTGTTTTTTCATCTGAAGACCCTTGATTTTAAATGGGAAGACGATGAAGATCTGAAAAATTATACAATCGGAGGGGTGCTGGGATATGCCCATGTTCAACACCTGAAGGCCAAGGGCCTGGTTCTGGATGTGACGTCTTCAGATGCGCAGAATTTTAAAAAACTGCTGGCCGGCAGAATTGATCTGTTCTCTTGCTCGTTTGTTGTGGGGTATAACCTGATCAACAGGCTGTTCCCCCCCAGCAAAGCCGCCCTGTTCACCAACCATCCCAAGCCGTTGCTCCAAGAACCCATGTATCTCATGATTTCCAAAAAGATCCCCAACGGCCGGGAACTGGCTGAGAAGTTTGATCTGGGCATTCAGAAACTGAAAGCATCGGGACGGTACCAGCAGATATTTGATACATTCATGGGAACCGAATAGGGGCAAGATCCACGCGAACTTCCCGGGTTTTATGCAAATTGAAAAGCCCCTTCGCATTGCCGATGTCCCGTCGGGCTACACCAAAGGAATACCATGGGGATGACGGGCCAGACAGGTCATTTTCAGGATTTGCGGGGTGGCAGTTTCTCCTTTGCATAGTGATAATAGGCCACCCCGAGGGTCCGGTAAACCAGATGGGCCAGCTTGGTATAGGGGAGAAAGGCGATGAGATTAAAGGCGAAGATCAGGTGGATGAAATACATGGAATAGGCGGCCCAGGGGATATCTCCAAGCCGCAGCAACTGGGTCAGCATGCCTGTCAGTCCCAGGAACAGGGCCAGCCCCAGCAGGTACCAGTCGAACCATCCGCTGGTCTGCCGCTGTGCCGCCCGGCGTTCCCGGATCAGAAGCAGGCTGCCGGCAATGAGGGCGATTCCGGATATATTAGCCAGTATTTTTACCGGGTTGGCCTGGGCATAGGGGCCGTGGCTGTTGAGAACGTATAGGGCGAAGACAAACGCCCCGGCCACAAAGGCCAGGCTGGCAAATGAAAAGGATACCATCATATGGGAAATTTTCCGGCTTTTGTTTTCCGAGCAGCTGGTAAATCTCTCGTGGCGGATAATGGCGGGAAGCTCCCGGATCAGCACCCTGAGGAACTGCCCGGGAACCAGGGCGCCCGGGTCTCCCTTACCCAACCGCCGGTAGGTGGATCGCATGTCCGAAAGGAAGCGGCGGATCCCCAGAAAAAATACAATGGCCACGCCAGCGGACAGGGGAATGAAGATCATTTCGATCAGGACCACCGGGAAAAAATGGGCGAATACAATGCGGTTCCCTTCTGGATTCAGGTTCATCTGCCCGGTGAGCAGCCCCATTCCCAAAATAATCAGGGCGGGGATGATGAACAGCCAGTGAAGCTTTTTAGGATCGTTGACCAGGCTGTGGAAGCGGGCTGGTTTTGAATAGGTCCGGATGGCGATTTTCCTCAGGGTGGAGAGAACATCCCCGGGGCGGGCATCCCTGGGGCATAGATCCGAGCAGTCGCCGCAGTTGTAGCAGAGCCAGATATCGGGATTGGCAATCAGCCGGTCCTTGAGCCCCCAGGACGCATAGATCATCTCTTTGCGGGGAAAGGGTTGGTCGTCATGGGACAGGGAACAGGCCACGGAGCAGGTGGCGCATTGATAACATTTTTTCATGTTCAGTCCTGTTCCGGCGTTGAGCTGGGCAATAAAATCCAGGTCCGGTTCGATGAAAGCGGCAGAGGTCATGGGTATCTCCTTTTGTAAGCGTCAGGTCTAATTAAGGGTCTGGTCGATGAGGGTTGACAGTTGTCCCGCCATCTGGCCGGGGTCTCCCATCCTATCCCGCAGAAAGCAGTTGACCAGGACAAAGAAGTAGTTGGACATCAGGGCCAGGGCCAGGGTGTCTGGGTCCTTTTCCGGCCGGATTTCACCCCTGGCCTGGGCGCTCCGGATCAGTTCGGCCATTTTTTCGGCGTAGGCTTCGTCAAAGGCGTTGATTTGACCCAGCCATTCCTTTTCATAGAAAAAAAGATGGCTGAGGTAGGCCCGGGACAGGGATACATGGGTGGTGTAAAAGACGAAAAACCGTTTTGAAATATGGATAAACTGGTCCCGGAAGGGCCGGGATTCGGGAACCGTGGCCATGGCCTCCCGGTACAGGAGTTTCAGGTCATCGGAAAAGGCTGCGGCCAGAAGTGAAAGTTTGTTGGGGAAGTGTTTATATATTGTTCCTATACCGATGCCAGCCTGGGCCGCCACTCCGCGGATGGTAACGCTGTCATAATCCAGGCTGCTGAAAAGGGCCCTGGCACTTTCCAGGATCAGGGCCCGTGTTTCGGCCTTCTGGACTTCTCTCCGGGTGCCTTTGGGCTGAACGGTTTTTTGGGGTGGCGTCATATTTTGTTCCTTTCGATAACATAAAACACTTAGTGAACATGTTCACTAAATAAACCTCGTTCTAATGTCTGTCAAGCAAAAAAAATGTTTCCCATATATATGGCGTTTGAGGGGGCAATTTAGGGATGACCCTGTACCTGTCCCATGGTATTATCCCGGATTAAAATATGATTTTGATACAGATAAAAGGAATGTCATGAAGATAGAACTCTGCCCCTGCGCCAGTGGCAAGCCCTATGGGAACTGCTGCGGCCCCTTTGTTGAGGGCCTGGCCCATGCACCGGCACCCGAGGCGCTGATGCGGTCCAGGTATACGGCCTTCTGCCTTAAAAATTCCGATTACCTCATGGCCACCCTGGCCCCGGAAAAGCGGATGGGACAGGAGGAGCGGCTTCGGCAGGAATTAACACAAACCATGGCGGCCATCCAATGGCTGGGGCTGGCAGTGATTAAGGTCGGCCCGGCAGGCGAAGACAGGGGGAATGTTGAATTCGCCGCTTTTTTTGAGCAGGCCGGTGTCTTTGGCCAGCTCCACGAGCGGTCGGCCTTTATCCGGGTAGGGGAGAGGTGGTTCTACCGGGACGGGGAGATTCTGGAACCGGTGCCCCTGCCCAGGAACCAGCCCTGCGTCTGCGGCAGCGGAAAAAAGTTTAAGCGGTGCCACGGCAGATCCCTATGAACCAATATACATTCATGGGGATGGTGCTGGGGCTGTCTGCCGGTCTTGCGCCTGGCCCTCTGCTGACCCTGGTGGTTTCCCAGACCCTGGCCCGGGGACGGGGGGCGGGCGTCAGGGTGGCTCTGGCGCCCTTGGTGTCGGACTTGCCCATTGTTGGCCTGTCGCTGGCCGTGCTGTCACGATTGTCTGACTTTAATCCGGTGCTTGGTTTGATTTCCCTGGCCGGCGGGATCGTGATTTTGAAGATGGGGATTGAAGGGATCAGGACGGCAGGGGGAGAAACGGATAGGGAAGACGGCGGCGGGCCTCTGATCAAAGGGGTGCTGGTTAACCTTCTCTCCCCCCATCCCTATATTTTCTGGCTCACGGTGGGAGCACCGGCAACGGTCCGGGCCTGGGAGAACACCCCGGTGGATGCTGCCGGGTTTATAGCGGGGTTTTACTGCCTGCTCATCGGTTCCAAGATCGGCCTTGCATTGGCCGCTGCCCGGACCCGCTCTTTTATGAGGGGGAGGATTTACCTGTATACCATGAAGGGGTTGGGGCTGGTGCTCTGCGGTCTGGCCCTTGCCCTTGTCCGGGAAGGGGCGGGCCTGCTGGGCTGGATATAAAGGGGTGAACCGCATGGCCAATCAAAATTGGTGCTGGCCGGGCAATGGAAAAGCCAAGCCGGCCCGTAACGGTTTCCGGGCCGGCCTGGCGGTGGCTTAACAGCCGGGGCTTAGTAGTCAAATTCCCTTGAGGTGACCGTATCTTCCATGCGCTGGATTCTACGGTCGATATTCTCGAATTTGCGCTTGATCCGCTGGATGGCCGAGGATCTGGACGTGGTGTAGGACTGGTAGAATTCCTGGTCCGTGTCGTTTTCCAAAGGAATCACCGGCTCGGGCTTCAAAAGAAGGCCGGCTGCCAGGTAGATGATCCCCACGGGCCAGAATCCGGTGAACAAAAAGGCGATGAATACAAGGGCCCGCACCCAGAAAACGCTGAAGCTGAAATGCTCGGCCAGGCCCCGGCAGACACCCATGAGAATGCCGTTTCTGGACCGGTAGATGCCGTCGGTGGCAGCCAGAACATCCACCCGGCTTCTGACGCCGTTTTTAAACTGGTCCCGGAACCGGCCGTAATTGCCGCCGAAACCGCTGCGGTCCTGCCTGAACCCGCCGCGTCCGTGTCGTTTATAATGTCTCATGACGATTATTCCTTTGTATTGTCTACAGGTCTTTTTTACGGCGTTCGATGAGGATGGTTTCCAGGGCTTCCACCCGCTCTTCCATTTTTGACAATCCATTGAAAATGTCCTGGATCATCTTGGTTTCCTCAGCATGGGACGCCTGTTCTTTTCTGGAAATGCCGCCGGTTTTTGCCGCCCGGATAATTCCAATGATGATCAGCCCCAAGGTGGCGAGCAGGAGGATGGCCCCTCCGATACAGGTTAGTACAAAAAATACGCCGTGCATGTGCATGTCCTTTCTCCGAAATCTTGAAAATTATGCTTTGGTTGTATCATCATCTTTGGGGGATTGGGAGGATTTTAAGGCGCTGAGTTCCTTTTCGATATCGTCATCGGCGGCCAGGTCTTCAAAGGCCTCTTCCAGGCTGGATTTTTTGCCGTAGTTTACCAGGTCAGCCTCGGCCTCCATGCGTTCGATATTATTTTCCATTTCCTCGAACTTCTGCATGACCTCCGATGAATCCACCCGGCGGATCTCTTCCCGGGCCTTTTTTTTGCGCTGGGCCCGGATATGGCGCTGGACCAGCAGGCGCTGTTTTTCCCGGGCGGATTTGAGTTTGGTCTCCAGTTCCTGGATGTCATCCCGGTATTGTTCCACAATGGCGGAAAGGTCGCTGAGCTCTTCATCCACGGCGTCGGCCCTCTGGGTAAATCTGCGTTTTTCAACCAGGGCCTGGCGGGCCAGGTCGTCCCGGCCTTTCCCCACAGCCAGTTCCGCCTTTTGGCTCCAGAAGTCCTCCCGGTCCCGGGTGTCCTCCAGAAGGCGTTCCACCTTTTTCTGGTTGGCAATGGATCCGGCACAGGCGGATTTCAGTTCAATGAGGGTGTCTTCCATCTCCCTGATCATGAGTTTGATCAGTTTTTCCGGGTCTTCGGCCTTGTCCAGCATGGCGTTGATGTTTGAGGATACGATGTCTCTGAACCGTGTAAAAATTCCCATTTTTTATCTCCTTGTGTTGGGTGTTGTTCTTTTACCGAGGAAATAGAGCAGAAAACGTGCCATTGCCTGTTGTTGTTGAAAATTTGTTTTTGTTTCAATGGGTTGGGTGACTTGAATAAAAAAAAAGAATGTGGTAGTTTAAACCATTATATGGTGATATTAACCGTTTTGGAGTGTCTATGGCTTATATTCATGATAAATCCCCGGGCGAGGCCCTGGGACAGTCCGAAGTCTTTCTTGAATTCCAGGAGCAGATTTCCAGGGTGGCCCCCATTGACCGGCCGGTGCTCATCCTGGGGGAGCGGGGGACAGGCAAGGAACTGGCAGCCGCCCGGCTTCATTTCCTTTCAAAGCGGTGGCAGAAGCCCCTGGTGACCCTGAATTGCGCCGCCCTCACCCCCACCCTCATCGGTTCCGAGCTTTTCGGTTATGAAAAAGGGGCCTTTACCGGGGCGGGGAGCCGGCGGGCCGGGCGGTTCGAACAGGCTGACGGGGGCACCCTTTTCCTGGATGAAATCGGGAATATTCCCATGGAGGTCCAGGAGAAAATACTGAGGGTGGTGGAGTACGGCAGCTTTGAGCGGGTGGGGGACTCCCGGCCGGTACAGACAGATGTGAGGATTGTGGCGGCGGCCAATGTGGATCTGGCCGCCATGGCGGAACTGGGGCGGTTCAAACGGGATCTGCTGGACCGGCTTTCCTTTGAAGTGGTGTTTGTGCCGCCGCTTCGGCGCCGTACCGGGGACATCTCCATGCTGGCTGCTCATTTTGCCGGGCGCATGGCCTTTGAACTGGGCCATGACCTGGTGCCTGAATTTTCACGCCAGGCGGCCATGGCCCTGGAGGCCCATGACTGGCCCGGCAATGTCCGGGAATTGAAAAATGTGGTGGAGCGGGCAGTATACAAAAGCCGGGACAGCCGGATTGATGAGATTTCATTCGATCCCTTTGTTTCTCCCTGGAAACGCCTTCCCCTTCCGGAAATCTCCGGTCTGGCAGGAGGGGAGCCACAGCCCGGAAAATCTCACCGGACGCCTGCCCGGCAGGAAATGGATACGGACCTGCCCGTGGCGGATCTGGCCGAAAAGCCTTTGAAAGAAGCGGTGGCGTTATTGGAACGGTACAGGCTCGACAGGGCATTGGCCGCCGCCCGGTTCAACCAGACCCAGGCGGCCCGGATCCTGGGGCTGAGCTATGACCAGTTCCGGGGGCTGAAAAAAAAGCACGGGATATGATCATATCCTGATATCCGAATCCATGGGCTGGACCTGGACGCCATTGGGGCTGACCTCTGGATAGACCAATGTCTGCCCAGGCATCAGCCGGTTGATATCCATGGCCGGGTTGTACTTTTCCAGAAGCCATAGGGGGATTTCCAACTGGTTTTCGCAAAGGTCCCAGATGGTGTCTCCGGGTTTGATTTCGTATTTTCCGGTGCCGGAAATAAAAAAAGAGTCGAAAAAATCCTCCAGAATTTCCTGATGGAATTCATATCGTTTTTCTTCAAATTGATCTGCATCTGGCCCGGCCAGGGGGAGTTTTATGGTCTGGCCCATGGAGATGGGCCTGCCGTAGGTCAGCCCGTTTAATTTCCTGATCCTGGCGGTGGCAATGCCCAGCCAGTCGGCATAATGGCCCAGGGTCTCCCCGGGAGCGGCATGGATTACCCCGAGCATGCTTTTTTTGCCTTGAATGGTCTTTTTGATTTTCAGGTCCGCCGTAACCACGGGACGCTCCGCTCCGTCAGGTGCAGGGATGGCGCTTGCGGTTTCTGCCGCGGTTTCCCGGGGAGCGGGTGGTTCTTTTTTCAGGACTTTGGCCGGTTCCGGTTTGGGGGCTGGTGGGGACGGGGCGGATACCGCCGCTTTAACTGCTGCTGTTTTAACCGCTGCCGGTTCGCCCCTGCTGCCCACCGGAATCCTCAGGGTCTGGCCGATGTATATGGTTGCCCGCCGGCCCAGGCCATTGGCAATGATCAGGTCCTTTAAGGGGACCCTGTGGGTTCGCGCAATGCTGCCGGCGGTGTCTCCCCTTGCCACCCGGTGGAACCGGCTGGGCTTCTGCTTGTTCAGGTAGATGGCCGCGGCGGCCTGGGCTGCGGCTTCGGCGGCGATCCCTTCGGGCAGCCTCAGGGTATACCCTTTGGGAATGTACTTCCGACCGTCAAATACCGGCTTGCGCAGGGCCGGGTTCAGTTTTCTGAGGGTGGGGATATCCAGCCCGAGCTTTCTGGCAAGTTCCTCAGCCGGAAGAAATCCCTTTGTCTTGAACCGGCTGTGCCGGGCGGGGCGGTCCAGGGCCAGACGGCCGAAGTATTTTGTATGATTTTTAGCCACTTCCCGGGCCGCCAGAAATTCCGCATAAAAGTTCCGGGAGGCAAATTTAAAGGAACGGCTTGTGTAGCTGGTGTAGATCTTAGGATAGGTCCGGTGTTTTTTCTGGGCCCGCTTCATTCCTGCAAGGCCGTGGTTATAGGCCGTGATGGCAAGGGGCCAGGATTTCAGTTCCCCGTAATTCTTTTTTAACAGCTGTGCGGCTCCCCGGGTGGCGATGACGGGGTCCCGGCGTTCATCCACCACATAGCCGATGTCCATGTAACGCTTTCCAGTGCCCCGGGTAAACTGCCAGATGCCGGCGGCCCCGAATTTTGAATAGGCGGCCGGATTGAAAGAGGATTCCACACATGGCAGGTAGACCAGGTCCTGGGGGAGGCCGCTGGCCTTGAAAATCCGTTTGAATTCATTCACAAGGGCGCCGGAGCGGATGATACCTTCTTTGAATTGTTCTTTGAGCCCCGTCTGAATCCTCAGGTTGTAGGCGGCCCGTTTGAAGTGGCTTGGCTTGGGATGCTTGCCGAAGAGGGCGGCAACCTTTTTTTCCATTGGGGAGGAGGGGGGAACCCCCCGGGACAATTTTAAAAGAAGATTTTTGTATTTTTTAATGGCTTTTTTCTTTTTTTTCCGGTTCTGGCTGGCGGCCTTCCTGGTGTCGGCCGGATTGAGCTTGACCAGCCCGTAACGTTTTGAGAGATCCCTGACATCGTGGATCACCCCTTCCGATTTGGAATGTTTTGTGAAGATATCAGTCCAGAAGGCGATATTGGGCCGGATGACGCCGTAGACCGGGAACTCTTCAACGGCAGGGGGGCGGGCCGGGGTGGCGGCCGGGCAGGGCGGGCAGGGTAGATGGATGAGGCCGGCGATGGCAATGACGAAGATGGCAATTCGCTTTAATATCATAGAATCTCCATGGGTTATGGTTCAGCACACGGACAGCATTTAATCTATCATATTGGAGATTGATTTTGAACAGGGAATGGTAATACTACATTGTGATACTTTTGTGAGGTTTGCACAATAGATTCGTGAATGTCTGCATCTACCTTATTGGCAGGAGTTAACCACAGACAAAGGAGATGTGATATGAAATCCACTATTGGTTATTATTTTATCATCGGTCTGGTACTAGCCTGTTCGGCAGGCTTTTACGCCTTTGCCGGCGATGAAGGGGATATGGGTATGGATAAAAAAACAGAGATGGAAGGAATTGAGGTGGCCACATTTGCCGGGGGGTGCTTCTGGTGCGTGGAGTCGGATTTTGAAAAGGTGGAAGGGGTAAAAGAAGCGGTTTCCGGGTACACCGGCGGGAGCACGCCTGATCCTTCCTACGGCGAAGTCTCCGGCGGC
This sequence comes from Desulfobacter sp., assembly GCA_028768525.1. Taxonomy (NCBI): domain Bacteria; kingdom Pseudomonadati; phylum Thermodesulfobacteriota; class Desulfobacteria; order Desulfobacterales; family Desulfobacteraceae; genus Desulfobacter; species Desulfobacter sp. The sequence goes on from CP054837.1 coordinate 4,749,079, forward strand.
GGCACCGGCCATGCCGAGGCCGTACAGGTGTACTACGATCCCAAGGTGGTCAGTTATACAGAGCTTCTGGATGTGTTTTGGCGCCATATCAATCCCACCGACGCCGGCGGGCAGTTTGTGGACCGGGGTTCCCAGTACCGGTCCGAAATTTTCTACCATGATGACATCCAGAAAGAGCAGGCCCTGGCCTCACGGGCCGCCCTGGACAGGTCCGGGGTTTTCGACCGCCCCATAGTGACGCCGGTGACCCAGTTTAAGGCCTTTTACCGGGCAGAGGCGTACCACCAGGATTATTACAAAAAAAATAAATTGCGCTACACCTATTACAGGTTTGGTTCCGGACGGGATCAGTTCCTGAAAAAGGCCTGGAAGGATGCGCCCATGAAAGAAATGAGCGCCGGAGGGATGGAGATGGCAGCACCGGAGATGGCAGAACCTGAGATGGCGGGGGAAATGGAAAATAAAATGGAGAAAACAGGCTGGCGAAAACCGGACCCCGGTAAAATTAAAAAGCTCTTATCTCCCCTCCAGTACAGGGTGACCCAGGAGGAAGGGACCGAGCCGCCATTCAGAAATGAATACTGGGACAATAAAGAAGAGGGTATTTATGTGGATGTGGTATCCGGGGAGCCCCTGTTCAGTTCAAAGGACAAGTTCGCCTCCGGCACAGGGTGGCCCAGTTTTACCCGTCCGCTGGAAGCAGAACACATCGTGGAAAAGACAGACCGCAGTTTGTTCATGACCCGGACCGAGGTCCGCAGCCGCTACGGCGATTCCCATTTGGGGCATGTCTTTGACGACGGGCCCCGGCCAACCGGCCTGAGGTACTGCATCAATTCCGCCGCCCTGAGGTTCATCCCTAAAGAGAAGCTTGAAACTGAAGGATACGGCAAGTACGCGTCCATGTTCTAACCTGATGGTGTCTTCGGCCCGGCATAATAGGTTCTGCCGGGCCGAGGACAACCGGGGAGACCCATGGTGTTCCCCGGTCAATGGTGCGTATCACCTTGACTTTGAGGACAAAAATTTTTACAAACGGAGCATTGGGAAATCATATAAATGGGAGGTGATCCCGTGGATACCCATATTCTGGTGGTTGAGGATAACCACGATCTCGCGAAATTGCTCGAATTAAATTTTAAGGATGAAACCTGGCAGGTGGAACTGGCCTTTGACGGCAACCGGGGCTTCAAACGTGCCCGTACCGGAAGGTACAGCTTGATTGTCCTGGATATCATGCTCCCCGGCATGGACGGGATATCAATTTTAAAGCAATTGCGGGCGGAGAAAGTTCAGACACCTGTGATCATGCTCACCTCAAAGGCCTCGGAAGTGGACCGGATTCTGGGACTGGAGTTCGGGGCCGACGATTATGTGACCAAGCCTTTCAGTGTGAGGGAGCTTGTGGCCCGGATCAAGGCGCTGTTCCGCAGGATCGAGGCTGTGGAAAAGGGGGGCGCGGATACAATTCCTGAAAAGATATCCGTGGGAGATCTTGCCATTGTGCCCGAAAAAAGGGAGGTGACCAGGGCCGGTGAGACAGTGGCGCTGACGGCCAGAGAGTTTGACCTGCTCTATTTTTTTGCCCGGCATCCTGGCCGGGTATTTAACCGGGCCCAACTGCTGGAACATGTGTGGGGCTACGGCCATGACGGGTATGAACATGCCGTCAATTCCAATATCAACCGGCTGCGGGCCAAGATTGAAACCGACCCGGCCGCCCCGGAATATGTGCTTACGGTGTGGGGCGTGGGCTATAAGTTCAGGGAGGGATAGGGGGCATGTTTACATCTCTTTATTCACGCATTGCTGCAGGCCTGGCCATGCTTTTCCTGTTGATCGGGTTGATTTTTATTGGGGTGACGGTTTTTTCCACGGACATGTACCAGCAGGAGGTGAATCAGAAGCTGAACACCGGCCTGGCCCGTCAGATCGTGAAAGAGTGGCTGCTTATGGACAAAGGCGTGGTCAATGACCATGCCCTCCGGGAAGCCTTCCACATGCTCATGGTGGTGAATCCGGGCATTGAAATCTATCTGCTGGATATTGAAGGGAATATCCTGACCTATTCCGCACCCAGGGGGAGTGTGAAACGCAGGGCCGTGGATATGGAACCGGTGCTGGCCCGGCTGGCCGATCCCGAAGGAAGCGTGCTGATCCAGGGAGACGATCCCCGGGGAACAGACCGGAAAAAGGTGTTTTCAGCGGCACCCATCACCCGGGAGGGGCGTCTGGAGGGCTATCTTTACGTCATCCTCGGGGGAGAGCAATACGATACGGTGGTGGACAAGCTCAAGGGCAGCTATATCATCCAGCTTTCCACCTGGATGATGGGGGCGGGCCTGATTTTTACCTTTGCTTCAGGACTGGTGCTCTTTGCCCTGCTCACCGGGCGCCTTAAAAAACTAGTGGCTGCCGTGGATGGGTTCCGCCCCGGCAAGGACGCGGCGGATCTGAATCTGCCCATGGCCGAGGAAGAGGGCGGGAATGATGAAATCCACCGGCTGGCCAGGACCTTCAAAGGCATGGCCGTCCGAATCCAGAGGCAGATGTCGGCACTGGATGCCTCGGACAAATTGCGGCGGGAACTGGTGGCCAATGTCTCCCACGACCTGCGCACCCCTTTGGCCACCCTCCAGGGGTATATGGAAACCATGCTGATCAATGAAGGCCGCCACTCCCCGGAGGAGCGGCGCCACTACCTTGAGGTGGCCATCAAGCACTGCCTTCGGCTCAACCGTCTGGTCAGCGAACTGCTGGAACTGGCCCGGATGGAATCGGCGGAGATGAAAATCAGCCCCGAACCCTTTTTGCTGGATGAACTGGCTGGGGACATTGTCCAGAAATTCAGCCTCCGGGCCCGGGCGTCGGGTATACGGCTGGAGATCCTTCCCCCGGAGCGGCCGGCTTTTGTCATGGCCGACATTGCACTGGTTGAACGGGCACTGGAAAACCTCATTGAAAACGGGCTGCGCCATACACCGGCCCAGGGGAGGGTGGGGGTGGAAATTTCATCCGGAAACAGTGTCCGGGCGGCGGTAAGGGATACCGGACCCGGAATACCCGAGGATGAACTGCCCTTTATCTTTAACCGGTTTTTTCATGCCGGCGGGGAGATGGATGATGACACCCGGCATACGGGCCTGGGCCTGGCCATCACCCAAAAGATCGTCGAACTCCACGGCAGCCGGCTGGGGGTGGAAACAGGGCCGGAGGGCACCTGCTTTTCCTTTGGGCTTCCCCGGTCTTCCCCGGGGGCCTAACCCATTACCGCCCTTGCGGCCCGTCCCAGCTTTTCAACGGCTTTTTCCAATACGGTTTCATCGGCCATGGTGTAGTTCAGGCGCATGGTTTCATGGCCCTGGGAGGCATCGGTGTAGAAAAACTGTCCCGGTACAAAGGCCACCCCGTTTTCAATGGCCTTGTGGTAGAGGTCCATGCCCTTGAGGCCTTTTGGGCCGGCCACCCAAAGGAACATGCCGCCGTCCGAGGGGGATACGGTGAACCCCCCGGGCAGGTGGCGGGAAAGTGCCGCCTCCATGGCCTGCTGCCGGGGGCGGTAGAGGTCGATGATCTTCGGCAGCTGCCGGTCCAGGTAATTGCCGGCCAGGTATTCGGCGGCCAGGGCCTGGTTGAAGGTGGAGGTGTGCAGGTCCACTCCCTGCTTGACCAGCACCAGCCATTCCCTTAAAAATTTCGGGGCGGCGTAGAAGCCGATGCGCAGCCCCGGGGCAAACACCTTGGACAGGGTGGAAATGTAGATGACATTTTCCGGGGCCAGGGTTTTGATGGGGGGAAGGGACTCGCCCCGGTACCGCAGGGCGGAATAGGGATCGTCTTCCACCAGCAGGGCGTTATATTTCTGGATGATCCGGGCGATTTCTTTTCTACGCTCCAGGGTCAGGCTCCGCCCTGTGGGGTTCTGGAAGGTGGGCACCAGGTAGATGAATTTAATCTGGTTGGCTTTAAGGGTCTCTTCCAGGGATTCGGGAATCAGTCCCTCATCGTCCATCTCCATGGCCACATACCGGGGTTCATAGGGGTTGAAGGCGGAAATGGCCCCGAGGTAGGTGGGGGCTTCCAGGGCGATTTTATCCCCTTTGGAGATAAGGAGCTTGGCCGCCGCATCCAGCACCCCCTGGGAGCCCGAAGTGATATTCACCTCATCCGGGGCGACCTGGATTCCCCTGTCTGACAACAGCTGTGCCACCTGTTCCCTTAGGGGCATGAACCCTTCGGTGAGATCGTACTGGAATGCCTGGGATTTGTAATTGGAGAGTACCCGGTCGGTGAGTTCCTGGAAAATTTCCATGGGAAAGCTGTCCGGGGAGGGAATGCCGCCGGCCAGTGAGGTGATGGCCGGATCCGATACCACCTTGAGAATTTCCCTGATGGCATTGGCCTGCATCAGTCCTGTGCGGTCCGCAAGAAGATGTTTGAAATTCGGTTCCCGATCCGATTCGACAGTCATGGGGGGCCTCCTTGGCTTCTGGTAAATAAAGGAGCAGCATATCAGAAAGAAGGTTACCGGGACAGATACAGAAATACAAAATATCCGCCATAACAGATATGGCGGATAATGGATTACAGGCGGTTTACCGGGACATTGGCCAGTTGTTCTTCAAGCCATTCGTCCATCAGTTCCTTGTACTTGTCTTCGGGGTAGCGTGTGCCGCAGGACCTGCAGCATAGATAGACCCGGGTTCAGGTCCGCTTGATCAATAATTTGCCCCCGCAGGAGAGGCATCTGCCGGTGATTTCTTTCATGGTTGTCCTGATAATATTATTCATTTATTGCTTTTCATTTATACCGGGTTAATATAAAACAGGCTCATCAAAAGTCCACTGTAGTATTAAAAAAGATAATTGCCATAGGAGTAAAAATCGCATGACAGATAAAGCGGACCGGTATAAACGGAGTTACCCCATTTCCTGGGACCAACTGCACAGGGATGCCAAGGCCCTGTCCTGGCGGCTTCACAATCCCGACAGAAAATGGAAGGGCATCGTGGCCGTGACCCGGGGCGGGCTCGTTCCCGCAGCCATTATCGCCCGGGAGCTGGGCATCCATCTGATCGACACCATCTGTATCACCAGCTACGACTGGCAGAGCCAGGGGGAGTCCACGGTGCTCAAATCCATGGAGGGTGACGGGGAGGGGCTGCTCATCATTGACGACCTGGTGGACACCGGATCCACGGCTAAAGTGGTCAGGGAAATGCTGCCCAAGGCCTATTTTGCGACGGTATATGCCAAACCCGCGGGCAAGCCCCTGGTGGATGCCCATGTCACCGAGGTCAGCCAGGATACCTGGATCCTCTTTCCCTGGGATTCAGAATCCCAGTTCGTCGCCCCCATCGCAGGCCAATAGGGTCATTAAAAACACAGCCGGACCAGCGCTTTCCGCTGATCCGGCTGTTCCCGTTTCCCGGCGGCTTTCAAAAAAAGGGGCAGGGGTTATTTCTGGGATATAATGTTTCTGTGGGCCATGAGCCGGATGGCGTTGATCCGGATGAATCCTTCGGCATCTTCCTGGTTGTAGCCGCCTTCGATGTCCATGGAGGAAAGATCCTGGTTGTACAGGGATGAGGGCGAGGTCCGGGCGATGGGGTAGGCCACCCCCTTGTACAGTTTCAGGGTCACTTCCCCGTCGATGACTTCCTGGCTCTTGTCCATGGCCGCCATGAGGAATTCCATTTCAGGGCTGAACCAGAAACCGTTGTATACCAGTTCTGAGAATTTGGCCGCCAGCATATCCCTCAGCCGCATGACCTCCCGGTCCATGGCGATCCCTTCGATGTCCTTGTGGGCCTCGTGGAGGATGGTGCCGCCGGGGGTTTCATAGACACCGCGGGACTTGATACCCACGAAGCGGTTTTCCACCATGTCCAGGCGGCCGATGCCGTTCTCCCGTCCAAGCTGGTTCAGGTATTCGAAAAGTTCAAGGGCATCGGTTTTCTCGGTGCCGTCTTCCAGGTTCTTCACCCGTACGGGGACCCCGTCCTTGAATTCAACAATGATGCGGGTGGGGGTTTCCGGGGCATTTTCCGGGGAGACGGTATGGGAGTAAATGCTTTCGTCGCAGATGGCGCCGGGGTCTTCCAGGATGCCGGCCTCGTGGGAGATGTGCAGCAGGTTGTCGTCTTCGCTGTAGGGTTTGGCTGCGGTCTGCTTGGTGGGAATGCCGTGGAGTTCGGCATAGTCCAGCAGGTCGGTCCTGCCCTTGAATTTATTGAGGAAGTCGGCGTTTTTCCAGGGGGCGATGACCTTGATCTGGGGATTAAGGGCATAGTAGGAAAGCTCAAACCGAACCTGGTCGTTGCCCTTGCCCGTAGCGCCGTGGGAGACATACTGGGCGCCGACCTCCTTGGCGATCTCAATCTGTTTTTTGGCAATCAGGGGTCTGGCAATGGCCGTACCCAGCAGATACCGGCCTTCGTACAGGGTATTGGCCTTATATACAGGAAAGATGTAGTCGGTGACAAACTCTTTTCTCATGTCCGCGATGAAGACCTTGGACGCCCCGATCTGGAGGGCTTTTTTCTCGGCCGCTTCAAAATCTTCCTGCTGGCCGATATTGGCCATATACGCAAATACTTCGTACCCTTCTTCCAGCAGCCATTTTAAAATGACGGATGTGTCCAGTCCGCCGGAATAGGCCAGAACTACTTTACCTTTTGCCATTATAAACTCCTCATATATCTATTAGTATTTCTAAGCTTTTATTTGAGCATTGCTATTAATGCAGAAAATTCTTGAAATAGTCAAGGGAGTTGAGTATAAAAAACGCATATTTTTTATAAATTATGCATAAATATGATGATATGCCATGACCATAGCTTCTGAACTCCATCTGCTGCTCTCCCAGGGGGTGACCGGCAACCAGACCCAGCTGGTCCGTGCCCTGAAGGAAAGGGGAATTACCACCACCCAGTCCTCGGTATCCCGGGCCCTGAAAAAAATAAACGCGGTCAAAGGCCAGGACGGCACCGGCAACACGGTCTGGTCCCTGGTGGGGCCGGATCTCAAGGATACGGGCTTTTTTGAATCCCTGGTGACCTCGGTGGCCCATAACTCCCAGCTCATTGTGATCCACACCCGGCCGGGCACGGCAAATACCGTGGCCAAATTCATCGACGACCATGAATTTGATTCCGTACTGGGATCCGTGGCCGGGGATGATACCATTGTCATCGTCCCGGCGGATATCTCGGCGATTAAGGAAACCATCCTTGAGATCAAGGGGTATATGAAACAGATCGGTATTCTTACGGCCTGACCATCAGATCCGGCTGCCCGGAATCCAGGCGAGTAGTGCGCCGGCGATTCTTTTCAGCAAGGGGGTGCGCCGGCTTTTTCCGTGGAAGAAATTCCGTTCCCGGGTGGTCCTTTCCCCGGGCAGGCGTTTCAATGTCTGCTTGAGTCTCAGCCGGTTGATGTAGGTAAAGGGGGGACGGGAGACGGCCGGTTTCCCGTCAAGGGCCTTGGCCCGGTCAAAGACCAGGTCCAGCAGGTGGCGGCTGTTACCTTCCCCGTTCATGCGGGCGGTGCATCCGGCGCAATAGGTGAGGGTGTCTCTGCCCCCGGCCGCTTTCTGCCGTTTTCTAGTCCAGGCCGTTGCCATGCCGGGGTTCCGGCAGCCTGCAGATGCCCCTTCTCCACAGCACAGCGTTTTTGACCCGCTTTGGCGGGACTCAACGGGAGCAATGCCCAGATGCCGGGCCAGGGTTCTGACTGCAGCCTGGGAGGCCGTGTCCAGCCTTGCCTGGCAGGGATCCTGTACCACGGCAGGGACTTCGGGCGACCTCCCCTCTTTTCCATGGGCCGGATCCTCCGCCATGATCTGGTAGATGGTTTTTACCCTGAATTTTCCACAGGTATCAAAGATATTCCGGCAGCTTGGGCAGGCCGTGATGATCTCCCTGACCCCGTTTTCTTCAAGAAAACCCGCCATTTCAAAAAACATGGATTCAAAGAAATCCCGCCGGCCCAGGTCGTGGGAGGGCTTGGTGCAGCAGTCCAGAACCATTCCTGCATGGGGAATCCTTGTTCCCAGGTAGTGGTAGGCCGCCAGGGTCACTCCGGGGCGGGTGCCGGCCAGGGTGCATCCTGGAAAAAATGCCGTGCGGCAGCCCCTGGGCAGGCTGTAAAAGGAGAAGCGTTTTGAGCATCCTGTTTTTTCATACCCCAGTATCCGCCGGTAGGGGGCCAGGTCAGCCTGGCCGGAGGATATGGCTTCCCGCCGCCATTTTAATATCATTGCCGGGGTGTCCAGGCCCCTGGGACAGACAGCAGTACAAAGGCCGCAGAGGCTGCATTCAAAGGCCAGGGTCCGGCAGGTTTCGGGGTCCCGGATGTAGCGCTTGGCCAAGTGTCCCGGGGGGCCGTATCGGGAGAGGAACCGGCATTGGGATGCGCAGGCACCGCAATGAATACAGCTTTCTTCCATCTCTGCTGACACAGGTTCCTTAAAAAATACGGATACGGTTTTCGGATGTTTAAACATTGGTTTTCAATCTGCTGGCAAGTGGCATGTTAATTAAGTATAGAGTTTAAAGAAAGGGGAGGCACAAGTCAAAGTGATAGTTTTAATCTGTTCGTGATGGGATAGGATTGTGAACACCCCACGGCTGCAGCCGCGTTTTTTATCTGCCCTTTTTATCTGCCCAGGGTTAATTGACATTCCATGGGCGAAGTGCAATGATCAACAGTGAATCATGACCCGGCGGTTTTCCGCCCCCAAGAATCTTATGGTTATATCCTTTAAAATCCTGGCCCTTTTATGGGCGGCAAATTTTGTGCCCGTGTTCCTGGCTTATATTTATGAAGAAGAATGGAACGCGCCTGTGGATATGGGGCTGCGGTTTACTGACAAAAAGCCTTTGCTGGGACCCCATAAAACCATCAGGGGATTTTCAGGCGGGATCGCAGCCGGCACCCTTGTGGGATGGGGGCTTGGCCTCCCCTTCCTGGCTGCTGCCGGTGCTTCGGCCCTGAGTATGGGGGGCGATCTTTTCACCAGCTTTGTCAAACGGCGGCTGGATATGGCATCCGGTGCCAATTTCCCGGTGATGGATCAGGTCTTTGAAGGGGCCTTTCCATTTATCATCCTTGTACCGGCCTTTTCGCTATCCCTTGTGCATACCGTTATCCTGGTTGTCGCTTTCACCATTACCGCCTATGGGGGCGCCCGGTTTTTACAAGGGGTGTTGCTGACGGAACCCTTTACCGGGTATACCCGGAAAATCCGTTCAAAGATAAGGTTCAGGGAGTGGCGGGCCTGCGATACCATAGAGTATCCCTTTCACCCCATCATCAATTTTGAACGGACCCTTTATTACCACTGGATGATGAAAACCGTTTTCAAGCTTGCCGGTCTTTACGAGCGGGGAAAGAAAAACGCCCTGGATGTAAAACTTAGACGGATTGAAATGGAATTTAACCGGCTGCCCCCGGGGTTTGACGGCTTCACCCTTCTTTTTATTTCCGACCTCCATCTGGACTGTATGGAGGGCCTTGCCAAACGGGCCGTGGAACTGGTCAAGGGGCTGAAACCGGATCTCTGCATCATGGGCGGGGACTATCGGACCGAGAGTTGGGGCTCCTATTCAAAGGCTCTGGAGCATTTAAAAGACCTGCTGGACCATATTGAGGCAACACATGGCATTTACGCGGTACTTGGAAATCACGACTGCCTTGAAATGGTCAGCCCGTTAAAGGAAAAACAGGTTACCTTCCTGGTCAATGACGCCAGGCCCATTGAAAAAGACGGGGAGAGGATATGGATCGCAGGCGTGGACGATCCCTATTATTTTGAAGGGCATGATCTGCTTGAAACCTTCGGTCCGATACCGGATCAGGACTTTACCCTCTTTGCCGCCCATACCCCGGCGATCTACCGGGAGGCCGCTGCATACCGGCCCGATCTTTATCTTTGCGGCCACACCCATGCCGGCCAGATCCAGCTTCCCGTTCTAGGTCCGGTCATCACCCATTGCAAGACCCCCAGGAAAATGGCGTTTGGCCGATGGACCTACAAAGGCATGCAGGGATATACCAGCGCGGGGCTGGGCACCTCGGGCATACCGGTCCGGTTCAACTGCCATGGCGAAGCCGTGCTCTTCACCCTTAAAAAAAAGGGAGAGGCAGCAGCCTGTTTGAAGTCCAGAACAGATCAGCGGCCTCGTTGCCCGTGACCAGCAGGTCAATGGATTTCTTCCTGATGCCGGCTCGGACGGTCATCAGGAAGTGGTTCAAGGGGCGGTCAGCCGTTGAATTTGATGGATGCATCCTTGGGTAGGGCCAGGCCGCAACTGACTTCCAGGGCCTTTAATACACCGGAAATTACCGGGCAGGACACATGGGGTATGGTTTTAAGGGAAACATCCAGGACCTGGGAGTTCAACTCTCCTGTTGCTTTGTCCTTAAACAATTCCTTCATGATGTTCAGTTCCTGCCCTCCCAGGATATCGTCTACTTTTTTCCAGTTGGGGCATTGGGTGTCCAGGGTGAAGCTTGCCTTGAATCCGGGGGTGCCCTGGGCGTTGACGACGGTGGTAAAACCGCAGATCCCGGCTTTGATTTCAACTGTGGTCATTGGGGCCTTCCTTTAGTGTCTCGCCTGTTATGGATTCAGCCGGTCGTGGATGGTCCGGATATATGCCGGGGTGGTGCCGCAGCAGCCGCCCACCACTTCGACGCCCAATGATTTTATTTTCATGAGGTTATCCGCAAAAAACTCGGCGCTCTCCGGATAGGTGACCGTCTGGTCCGGCCCGGCCTGGGGAAGGCCGGCATTGGGCTGGATCATGACGGGAATGTCCACGGCCTCACGGATTACTCCTGCCAGTTCCACCATGGTATCGCTGCCCATGGCGCAGTTGGCGCCCACAACGCTGGCCCCCTCTCCGGCCAGGGTCCTCATGGATTCAGCCGGCGGGTTGCCCATGATGGTGAAGAACCCTTTTGGGGTCTGCTTGAAGGTCATGGTGCAGGCAATGGGGGTATCGGTTACCGAGCGGATGCCGTGGACGGCGGCCAGGGCCATGTTGAGATCGAACTGGGTTTCAACAATGAAGATATCCACCCCTGCATCGGCCAGGATTCGGGCCTGGTCACTGAAACAGGCCCGGGCGTCCTCCTGGGAGAGGGGGCCCATGGGAGCCAGCATGTCGCCGGCCTCTCCGATGTCGCCGGCAATGAATTTGCCGGGGGCGGCATTGGCCCTTGCCACTTCCACCCCTGCGCGGTTGATCTCTTCCATGGTTTCGGTGACACCCATCTTGGCCAGCTTTACGGCTGAGGCGCCGAAGGTGTTGGTGGTGGCCACATCGGCTCCGGCTTCAAAATAGGCCGAATGGACTTCGCCGATGGCCTCGGGCCGTGTGAGGTTCCAGCGTTCCGGGGCATCGCCTCCCGCAAGGCCCTTGGCAATGAGCATGGAACCCATGCCTCCGTCAAATATCAGTCCCCGGGTTTTTATGGTGTCAAGTATGTTCAATTGGTAATTCTCTCCTGAAAATAGTGTGGTGATTAAAGGATTGTTAGTCTACCCGGGTTTTGTCTATTTTTCAAGAAGGAGACCTGGAAATTTTAGCCTCGTCAAAGGAGGCCATCTCGTCCATGATCCGGCAGGCAGTTTCAGCCAGATCCATGGCCAGGGCGGCGCCTGTACCTTCACCCAGGCGCATGTCCAGGTCCATCACCGGCGCCAGGCCCATCCGGTCCAGGGCGGCGGCCTGGGCCTTTTCCACGGATTTGTGGCCGGAGATAAGATAGCCCTGGATATCCGGGCAGAGCAGATAGGCAATCAGCCCTGCTGCCGTGGAGATTACCCCGTCCAGGATGACGGCGCAGCCCCTGGATGCGGCGGCCAGGGCCGCTCCGGCAATGCCGGCCAGTTCAAAACCGCCCAGGGTCCGGAGGATGTCGAAACCGTTTTCGGGATCAGGATTGTGGAAATCCAGAATCCGCTGGATAACCTCGGTCTTGTGGGAGAGCCCCTTGTTGTCCACGCCGGTCCCCCTGCCGGTGGCCTGGGCCGGGGAGATGCCGGTGACCGCCGAAATGATGGCCGAGGCCGAGGTGGTGTTGCCGATCCCCATCTCGCCCAGGCCCAGGATCTGGGGCAGCCCCCGGGATCCGTCGCCCAGGGATAAAAAGGCCTGGATGCCGTTTTCCAGTGCCCGGACCGCCTCTTCACGGGACATGGCCGGTTCCAGGGCCATGTTCCGGGTGCCCGGGGCCACCTTGGCCCGGATCAGGTCTGGATGGGCTGAAAATTCCTTCTCCACCCCCATGTCCACCACCTTCATCTCAATGCCGTAGCGTCGGCAGAGCACGTTGATGGCGGCCCCGCCGTTTAGAAAATTGTCCACCATCTGGCCGGTGACCTCTTTGGGAAAAGCCGACACCCCCTCTTCGGTTACCCCGTGGTCCCCGGCAAAGACCAGCATGGCTTTCCTGGTTATTGCCGGGTTCAGGGTATTCTGGATCACGGACATCTGAACGCCCAGAGCTTCCAGTTTTCCCAGGGCGCCCAGGGGCTTGCTTTTGTCGTCCATTTTGGCCCGGGCCCGGGGGCCCAGGCCGCCGGTGGGGCGGACCGCCCCGATGGTGGCGGACAGCTGTTGGCTTTCAAAAGAAGCCGCCTCACCGTGCCGGGCCTGTTCCGGCTCCTGCAATGGCGCGGCCTCCTTTGGCCGGCCGGTCGTTTCGCCGGTAAAATCAAGGATATATTTCAGGCCTTCTCCCTTTAATACCCGGGGCAGCAGGTCCGGGGCCTTATCCGGTGGCACCACATCCTCAATGAGCCGGCGCAGGTGTTCTCCGTGTGAAATGAGAAAGGGCAGGGCCTTTTCCATGTCTGATTTTTTCATGCCGTAGGCCCCGGAGACCACGGCCTCTTTATAGTGGACCAGGTTCAGCAGGTTGGTTTCCACGGATTCATTTTTGGTGATGCCGGAGAAAAAGGAGATATGTCCCCCCTTGTCCACCTTGGTGACGGCCTGGCAAAAGGCGATATAGTCCGGGCAGGCGTTGATGACGATGTCAAACAGGCTGTCATGGGTTTCCTTGGCGCAGGCGAGGCCTTCGGCCGCCAGGATGGGGGAGATTCTTTTGATCTTTGCTTCGTCCTTTTCCAGGATAAAGGGATCAAGGTCCAGGGATTTGGCATAGATGGCCGTGATCAGGCCCATGGTCCCCCCGCCGTAGATGAGTATCCGTTTTCCCGGGGCCGCGGGCAGCCTGTCAAAGGCGTTGACCACGCATCCCACAGGCTCGGCGAAACAGGCCACATGGGGATCCAAGGCGGCGGGCACGGGGATGAGGCTGGCACGGGGCAGCACGGCCCTGTGGGCAAAGCCGCCGTCATGGTGGAATCCTGTAATTTTCATTTCATCGCAGAGGTTTTCCCTGCCGGTCAGGCAGTATTTGCATGTGCCGCAGCTTTTGCCCGGCCATACAATGTACCGCCTGCCCCTGTCGTCCCTAACAATCATTTCATGGCCCAGCACCCGGGGAAAGGCCAGGTCCCGGTGTCCCTGTTCCCACATTTTGGCATCGGTCCTGCAGACGGCACAGGCCAGCACGTCGACAAGAACTTCATCGGGTTCCGGGGTTAGTCGGGGCAGGGGCCGAAGTTCCAGCCGGCCCAGTCCCTTGAGCACCATTTGAATCATTATAAATCCTCTTCGGTCAGTACCAGTTTTTTGATACGGATATCCTTGAATCCCTCTGCAGCGGCCTGCTGTTCAAGCGCTCTGACATGGGCCATGCGGTCCATGGGAAATACCGAGGCCTTGTCCAGGCCCACCTCCAGGATAGCCCCGTCCTTGAATCTCAGGTATTGGCCGCCGGTTTTGACGATGAGAAGTTCCATGGCTGCTCCTTAAACCAGTGAGTGGAGTCTGGCAAGCCCCTGTTCCGAGTTTGAGTTTTGGGCTGACACCCATTTTTCAAGGGTTTCAAAGGCGTTTCCCTTTTCGAGGAGCACCGCTGCCTGCTGGATCCCCTGATCCAGATCCCCGGCCTTGCCCGCAGCCAGGAAAATCAGCCCGGCATTGAGGAGCACCGCATCTTTTCTGGCACTGTTTTCCCTGCCGGCCATGAGGCCTGCAAACCGCCGGGCTTCGCGTTTTATATCCTGTTCGGGCTTCAGCGCCTCACCGTCGGTGGCCAGGAGGCCCAGGGGCTTGGGATCAATGGTGAATTGGCTGATTTCCCGGTTGCCGGTTTTTCTGTCTGTGGTGATCCGGGCGCAGTGGGTGGTGCCGCAGATTGAGGCCTCGTCCATGCCCAGCCCCGAATCGGCAACTTCGCCGTGGAGGACAATGGCGCTGTCATAGCCGATTTTCTTCATGACCTGGGATACGGGCATGATCATTTCCTTGGCGTAAACCCCGCGGACCCCGATGGCGGGCAGGGCAGGGTTGGCCAGGGAGGCGGCAATGTTCAGGGTGGAGCCGAAAAACATCTGGGAGAGAATCCGGCCCAGGGCGTTGGGGTGGATATGGGGGCTCATCCCGTTGAACAGGCCCAGGCCCGCGGATGTGATGCTCCGGGCCACTGTCTGGGCGGTGCATTCCACATCCACCCCCAGGGCTTCGGCCATGTCCACGGTGCCGCATACCGATGTGATGGCCCTGGCCCCGTGGCGGGCCATGGGTACATCCCCTGCCGCGGCAATGATGGATGCGGCAGTACTGATGTTGAAGGTTTTAAAGGTATCCATGCCGGTGCCGGAGTTTTCGGCCACGGCCAGGTCCAGGCTCACCTTGGCGGTGTCCAGTTCATAGATGGCTTCCCAGGCGCCGGCCACCTCTTCGGCGCTTTCCCCCTTGGCGGTGAGGGCGGCCAGAAATGCGCCCTGCTGGATATCGGTGGTGGCATTTCCCAGGACGGTGGAAAAGGCGTCGTAGGCTTCCCGGCGGGAGAGGTTTTCTTTGTTGATCAGGCGGGTGATTACCGCCCCAAAGGCTTTATCGGTCTCAACGGACATAAGTATCCTCCAAAATTAATCATTTTACAGGATCTTATTCCAGCGGCAATCCTTGGATCTTTTCGCCCGGGCAGGCTTTCCGGCTGGCGGATCAATCTCGGCCCTGCGCCTTCCCCCTTAGAATGGATCGGCTAAAGAGTGGCATATTGCAGGCCTCGTCCCCGGTCACGGCAACGGCTGGTATGCAACGGAATCTCACCGTTTTTCCTATTACCCCTGGCCCCGTTTTTGGATTTATTTAACGGGGTGTCGGGCACCCTGGCAATGTGGCGAAGTATAGGTGATGACAGGGGAATTTGTCAACACCGTGGGCCGTGGATTCAAAAATCGAGGCAAAATAAAGTATGGGAGTGCCACTGCAGGGGAGGGCGAGATGTTTTTTCTGCCCAAACATCTCAATTAGTTTTCTGAAAAAGTAAGGTAATTAATGTATTAAATGTAGCCTTTAACGCCGGAAGCCAGGGGTAGTCAGGGCTTCCACTGACTTGACTAAAAGTGATTAATGTTCAATTCCCACGGTTTGTCGAAAGTCCGCCAGCCCTTGGCTGTCCCACCGGGCTGACCGGTTATATGCTTATAAATACAAGGGCCACTAAAGCGATGAGGCCAAAGGTTATTAAAGTTATAATAGTAAGCGGGACTTTACCATAATAGCCCAAAAAATCATGTCTCATGGCCTTATTTTTTTCTGAAAAAGGATCGTGTATCCTCAATCCATCCACAACTCGTGCCCATGTTTCCTCTGATTTGATTTGTTCAAGTATCGGCTTTCCCTCAAGGGGATTCTTGTACAGTGATGCTGGCACTGTTTTCTGAAATTCTTCCCTTTTTTTTCTTGACCAACGAGCAGCGACGAACATTACAACGCCGATCAAAAATATAAATATAAGGGCTAAAATTGTCTGAATCATTTCAAGGTTCATGGCATATAACGTGCGGGTAACTTGGCGGGCGCGTCGTTTTGCCCGCTCAAGTTCACCCGGTGGTTAGCATTTTAGCTCTCAATCTGAGTATCTCATAAGCTCCATCTTAGTTTTTGCCCAAGATAAATATTTCGCTACGATTTTGAACTCTCCTCTAAGCCCTGTAGACATCTCTAATAAATCTTGGAATGTCATTTTTTTAAATTCGAGATATCGTTGAATATGAAGATTTAAATAATTATGAGCAGCTTTAAACATAAGGATAAATTGAAATTTATAAAAGAAGATCACCAAAAGGATCGTTAAACTCCAAAGTGTGGTTAAAAATATTTGAGGACTATTAAATTTTTCGTACAATAGCATAGATAGTATGAGCGCTGCCATCAATACGATTAATATTAAACCTTCTGCATTCCCTGCTGCTTTACTTGATGACTTTTGTTTATTTATCTCGTGAAAAATACCTTGAAATAATGACAACATATGTCTTGAAATTCCATCGGTTATATTTAAATCTTCTTCAGAAGATGGTATTGATGTGTTTATAAGTTCTGGATTTGATTTTTTTATAAAATTAGTCGATGGCGTTATGATATTAGAACTTGGTGCTGACTTTTGTATTGCCTTTTCAGGCAATTCGGAAGGGACTGCGCACAAACGGCATTTAACATACTTTTGGACTTCTTTGTATTTGCCTCTGATGAAATATAGATGTGATGCTTTGAGGACTCTAAATGTATCTGCAACAACTCTTTCACCACAGATCGGACAATCAATAGCTACTGAACCAATAGGTTCTTCTTTAACTCTTGTACCCCATACTAAAACAAAACCTGCCATTTGACGTTTTCCTTGTTTTTATGAATGCTAACATTAATTATGTCGCTGCACGTTTTTTTAAAGATTTTGGATCAAAATCCGATTTTTATACTGATGAGTGAAAAAAACGGATTTATCAGTGAAACGCTTTACCAAACTTCGTTTGCCTTAATTAAAGATCTGTCAGCCAAGCAACAATTTGTTGCTATTTTAATGGATATACCGCATCCACATAATTTACAAAAACCAGATATCAGGTTTGGATTACCCAATCAATATTATTGGAGATATAGCGGATTTTTACTGGTGGTTGCAAGACTGATTTGAGAAAGAGTGCCATAAATCCGGCCTTGAACGGGAAGGGGACCCGCTAAATCTCCCCGGGTCGTACTGATCCGGGGAGAAGCGATTCGGGCTGCCGCCTATGCCGTCCTGGCGCCGTCACCCCTCCACGCCGCGGAGTCTCCCTTCCCGCCCAAGGCCTGGGCACCGTGCCGATAATCGATACGGAAATTTTCAACCGGGAGGGGCGCCTTATCTTCTGCCGCCACGGAGGAATCCGTAGGCGGCCCCAATGAAGCCGCCGGCCAGGTGGCTGAACTGGGAGATCTGGTCGATTTTCAGGATGGCGGCCACTTCGGACCCGATGAAGATCACGGCCACCAGGATAAAGGTGAGGGGGATTTCCCGGGCCTTGAAATTGGAAAAGGAACTGAGCAGGATCATCATAAAGGCCAGGCCGCTGCCCCCGATCAGGGAGGTGGAAAAGAGGGCCGCATTGAGAAGGGCTGTGGCTGCGGCGGTCACCGCCATCATTTCAAAGAGTTTCCAGGACCGGTATTTTTCTTCCAGCAGGGGGCCCACCAGCAGGATGATCATCAAATTGCCCATGAGGTGGGACCAGCCGGCATGGGCCAGGACATGGGAGAATAGCCGGAAGTAGAAGACGGGCTCTGGAAAGGCCAAGCGGGCCGGGGAGGCAAAGTTCAGTTCCAGGGTTTTGAATACGGGAAGGACCAGGCAGGCCAGGGCCAGGATGGCGTAGGTCAGAACAACAGGGGCATTGTATTTGATTTTCATGGGATCTCCTTGATTTTTTTTGGGAAGGTTATACCTGGCCGGGCGGTCCGGGTCAAGCCGGTGCTAAACCGTTTCCAGGCAGGTTTTTGCAATTGGTGCTGAAATGATTGCCATTGCGCTTCGGCAGCAGAAAGGGTTTAATTGGCCATGATGAAAATTTTTATTGCAACCTATGGTTCCCGGGGGGATGTCCAGCCCTATGTGGCCCTTGGGCAAGGGCTGCAGGCCGCCGGTCACCGGGTGATTCTGGGCACCAGTGAACGGTTCCGGGATTTTGTCCAGGACCGGGGCCTTGAATACGGCTATATGAATGATAGCCTGCTGGGCCTTCTGGACACCGACCAGGGCAGGGATCTGCTGGAGAACACCCGGAACATTTTTCATGTGCTAAAGCAGAATATACGGTTGGGAAAAGAGATTTACCCCATGCAGACCGCCCAGATGAGAGAGACCTGGGAGATTGCAGCCCGGTGGAGACCCGACTTTATCCTCTACCACCCAAAGGCCGGAGCCGCCCCCCATATTGCGGAAAAGCTGGGTATCGGCTGCGCCCTTGCCACCCCCATCCCCATGTTTGTCCCCACGGCCGAACAGCCCTTTATTATTCTCCCGGATCTGAAACTGGGGGGATGGTACAACCGGCTGGGCTATGGGCTGGTCAATTCCGTGTCAGGTCTATTCTGGGGAAAGTATATCAGGGAGCTGCGCCGGACCCTGGGGCTTCCCCGGCTCAAGCGTTTCCATCTTCTCAAGACTGCGGACGGCAGGGATATCCCGGTGATCCATGCCATCGGCAGCGCTGTTTTCCCCCGGCCGTCGGACTGGCCAGACCATGCGCAGGTAACGGGCTATTGGTTTCTGGAGCGGGATAATAACTGGGCGCCCCCGGAGGGATTGCAGGCCTTTCTCAGGAAGGGGGAACCGCCGGTATACATTGGTTTCGGGTCCATGGCCGGGCGCCATCCCTGCCGGCTGGCCAGGATGGCGGTTGAAGCCCTCCAGTTGGCCGGGGTGAGGGGGATCCTTGCCACGGGCTGGGGCGGGCTGGCCCCCGGCACCCTGCCGGAGACCATATTCAAAATTGAGGACGCCCCCCATGACTGGCTGTTTCCCCGGATGGCAGCGGTGGTGCACCACGGCGGTGCCGGGACCACCGCCGCCGGCCTGAGGGCGGGCCGGCCTGCCGTGATTGTCCCCTTTTTCGGGGACCAGCCCTTCTGGGGGCGCCGGGTTCACAGGCTCGGTGCTGGGCCTGGGCCCATCCCTTTGAAAAAACTGACTGCCGGACGGCTGGCTGCCGCCATCGGGCAGGCGGTGTCGGATCCTGGTATGGGGAAAAGGGCCCGCGATATCGGCAGAAAAATTGGTCGGGAAGAGGGCATCGCCAATGCCGTGGCGCTTATTGAGAAGATGATGCGCGGATAGCGGCAGCATCGGTTGCACTGTCCGCGCCGCGCATCATCGGTCCCTGGCGGGGAGACCTGTGTTTATTGTTCCTGGTTATGCAAAAATATTGTCCGGCTTGTAGGGGTGTGTTCCTTCAATGACTTCAACCCCTGATTTGGCTTTGATTTTTTTGATAATTACATCGGCATGGGGACAATGGTCGGTGATACAGGGGCCGATGTGGATTTTGGTGACCCGTTCATCCATGGGTTTGTTCCATAGGCTGACCTGGGCCAGCCGGGTGACGATGGTGGCGCCGGGGCAGTCCCCGCAGTTCAGCAGGCCGATGACTTCGGCATCCTGGCCCAAATAGGCGGAGAATTCCCCCTCCCTTCTGTTAAACCCCACCAGGCATCTGCTGCAGCCGATACAGACATCATCCATTGCCTTCTTGCATCCAACGATCAGAATTTTTTCCATTTGTTTTCCTGAAATTTAGAGGTTGTTGTGAACTTGCCGTTAATGCCGGATAAATGCAGAAAATCAATGCAAAGAGCGGGCCATGAATTGTGGGAAAATCGGGGGTGTTGTTTCAGCTTGTAATTCAGGGGGTTGCCTGATTGCCGGTGAAAGGAAAAGACCAGTTGCCGGGAGCAGTCGAAAAAGTGATATCCCTGAGTCGCATTTTTACCACTGCCGGGCCGTAGCGGATGCAGCACCGCTTGCTAAATTGACACCTTATATGGTTTTTGTTAGAGCTTTGAATGAGTATTAAGGGAGGGCGGCCCGCCCTGAATCTGTTATTGTCGAGAGAGGGTGTCATGACTGAAGATGATTTAAAATTAATTGAAATCCGGTTCCGCGAATACACCGATGCCTATATCTCAAGGGCCGGGGACCCTTATCCCTTTACCCTGAAACAGGCCCATACCCTCAGGGTATGTGAGAATATCCTGATGTTGGCCGGTTCCCTGAAACTGGACGGGCAGACGGTGCTGCTGGCCCATGCTGCCGCCCTGGCCCACGATCTGGGCCGGTTTCCCCAGTTTGAAATCTATGGGACCTTTTCGGATCCCCTCTCCCGTAACCACGGGGCGCTGGGCGTTGGTGTCCTGGTGAAACAGGGGATGCTTGCGGAACTGGACCGGGGGGATCGGCAAATGGTGCTCAGGGCGGTGGCCCTGCACAATCGTCCCCGGCTGCCGTCGGGGCTTGCCCCTGAGCTGGACCTGCTGTCCAGGCTGCTTCGGGATGCGGATAAGATAGATATCTACAGGGTGATGAAGGCCCACTACCTGGGCGAGGGGAATGGTAGCCGCAGTTTTATCACCCACAGGCTGCCCGACGACGGCCGGTTCTCCCGCAAATTTGTGGACAGGCTTATGGCAGGCCGCGCCATCCCCTACAATGAGGTGGCATCCCTGAATAATATGAAATTATTCCAGCTGGGCATGGCCCGGGACCTGAATTTTTCTGCGGCCTTCAGGGCGGTGATGGCGATGGGGGTGGTGGATGCCATTCTCGGCTCCATGCCCGATTCGCCCATGCTGGAAGAACTGGGACGGGTGCTCAATGCCCGCCTTGAAAAGGCGGCCGGCCTCAATTGACCGCTTCAAGCTGCCCCTGAATTTAACGCCTCAATTCATCATGGTCAGCCAGGCCCCGGCAACGGCCAGGCAGATGGAGGCAGCCCGGTACCGGGTAATGGGTTCCTTGAGCCAGACCGCGGCCAGAATGAAGATGAAGATGGTGGACATCTGGTTGAGAATGCCCGCCCTGGAGGCGGTGGTGTACTTCATTCCCGCCACCCAGAAAAGCAGGGCAATGTAATTACCGCAGACCGAGGCGGGCAGGGCGGTGTACCAGGTTTTTGAAAATTTCAGTTCATCCAGGTAGCGCTTCCGGGCGGGGTGGAAAAACAGCAGCACGCCCAGGGTGAGGGCGGCGGAGGTCACCCGGACCAGTGTGGCCCAGAATACGTTGGTATCTTCCAGGACGCCTTTTATCATGACAATGCCCAGGGCCAGGAGAATCATTCCCATGCATCCGATGAGGATTCCCGACACCATGCGTCTGGGCGGTATGGTGGACGCGGTTTTTTTCCCGGGCCCGGTTTTCATGGGGCCCAGTGTGGCGGTGAGTATGGCGGACATGACCAGGGCCCCGCCGAGGATACCGGCCGGCCCCAGCCGTTCCCCCAGAATCAGAAACGAGAAAACCAGGACACTGGGCAGGTAGAGGCATTCCACCACCGCCACCATGCCCGCGCCCAGCCGGTTAAGGGCCGTGAAAAAGCAGAGGTCGGCCAGGGTGATGCCCAGAAAACCGGACAGGGCCAGGAGCACCCAGTGGCCCGGGGGGACATCGGGGATAAAAGGGAGGTCCAGAATCACCATGGTCAGCCCCACCAGTACCACAGCCACAAGGCTCTTGTAGATATTCAAGGAGAGGGGGGAAAAACCGTCCCCGGACTTTTTGAACAGGATAACGGCCACGGCCCAGAACAGGGCGGAGGCCAGGGCAAAGATGGAACCGGTCATGTTGTTTTCATATTCCGGCTAGCACCGGAATTTTCCTTTAAGGTGGGGAATCCCCTGTTTTTGATCCCGAAGCTCAAATGCCGTTACCTGGTTCACGCCTTTTAGGGGCGGCTGTTCTCCGGCGGTATCCTCCTCTGCCTCCCGGGTCTCATACCCCAGGGTGACGGCCGCGGGCATGAAAATGGGGAGTTTGAACTGCCCGTCCACGCGGTATCTGCCCGGCCGGCCCAGGGCGGTTTCCAGAAGGGCGCAGGTCCGGGCCAGGCTCCACATGCCGTGGGCAATGGGCTGTTTGAAGCCGATGAGTTTTGCAGTCCACCCGTAAAGGTGGTGGGGGTTAAAGTCCCTTGACACGGCGGCATAGCGCCTGCCCGTGTCCGAGGGGATATCAATGGTTTCCTTTACGGGCAGGGGGGTATCCTCGATTTGTTTTTTTGTTTTCGGCCCCGGATGCTTGGCCCGGGTAAAGTACAGGGAGGTGCCCTGCCAGAGCGGGCGTGCGTCTTTCCCGGCCCCGGCCGCCCGGGCTTCCATGCGGATCCGGGTGTGGATTCCCCGGTCGGTCCGGGTCATGTCCAGGAGGCGGCAGGAAAGATCCAGCCGGGTTTCGGCAGTAACGGGCGCGAATCGTTCAAAGGACTGGCCCACCTGGATAAGTCCCATGGGGGTGATGGGAAAGTAGCCTGTGCCGATGAATTTTGAAACCATGCCGATGAAAAGTGTCTGGATAAAGGGGGCCGGAACGGTATCACTGTCCGTTGGGTATCCGCAGACACGTTTGAATCCATCCAGGTTCTCCGGATCCATGGCGTAATTGTCAAAGGTCATCACGGCATTTTTAATGGAAATGTCCGGGGGCAGGTCCGAGGGGCGGACAACAGACAGGGCAATGAGTTTGGCAAAAAGGCCGGGAATCCCCGGCATGGCTGTCATGGGAAGGACAAGGGGCGGTCCCTGGGGGCTGAACACAACGGCTGTCTGGTCCTGGCTCATGGATCGGGGCATGGGCAATTTCCTGTAGTGGTTAACATCGGCGCTCATCCTAAACATGCCATGAGTATAAGTCAATAAAGAGATGAGAAATACTCAGTAAAAATAAGTGTTTGCTTGATAATAAATGGGGTAAACGATGTTTTTTAGAGATTATAACGTTTTTGGTTGACCCGCCGGGTTTAAGGGTATAAGAGCAAATTCGAATTGTTGGAATGACAATTGTTAAAATAACTAGGGAGTGCGGATTTACCGAATGGATAATCCAAAACAGATGAAATAGAAGCTGCCCCATGAATATGTTATTTGACATCTTAACCCATAACTCAATCAAACCGTTATCAACACCTGTATATCAATGCGATTTTTCCCCCGCAGCAATGCGACGGGTAGATAGGAGATCCGATGGAAACCCAGTCCGACCGTCCTGTATCAGCAGGTACAACGATTATCAACCAGGCCAAACGCGTTAACCTCAACCCCAGCCTTCTCTATGAAGCCGTCATCGACCTGGCGTCAGAGGGGCTGATTACCGCCAACTGCATCAACCGTGCAGCCGGCATCCTGCTTAACGACCTGGGCCTGCCCAATTACTTTTTTGAAACCATTAAAAAGGATTCACTCCGGCACATCCTTTTTTCCATTGCCAAGAGCCTCAAGGTGCAGGGCGACCGCGTGGATTTGACCTCCTGGGTGGCGGATATCGATTTCGATAATACCCAGGCCAGCCAGATCCAGCGGATCCGCATCGCCACCAAAGAGACCCGGGACGCCATGGAAACCATGCTGGACACCCAGCTGGTGGGGCACCGCCGTGAATATTATTATAATCCGGAAAAAGAATACTATACCTATATGTTCCGCCCGGAAACCGTGGCCGATTTTTCTACGGACAGGTTTTCCGGTTCCAGGTTCCTTTTCGGCCTGGACCAGGACTACATCGCCACCCCCCGGCTGACCCGGGACCGGTATGAAAAAATCCTGGAGTCCGTATCCCAGTCCGTGACCCCGGTGATTGAGGTCTTCAATCTTTCGGATGTGGGTGAAATCCGGATCATGTTCAATTCCGATTTCGAAAAACCCCAGCTGGCAGTCCTCCGCCAGCTTTTTGCCGACCACGGCCTGGTCATCGGCCGCGCATACTGGGAACCGTACTCCACCGATGCCAGGGTGCCTTCCTCCATCTGTTCCCTCTATGTGAAGGGGGAATTGTCCAGGGCAAGGGAACAGGAACTCATTGACGATTTGAGGGCCTTTTTGAGCTTTGCCGTCAACGGGGTCACCCGTCCCTATGTGGCCGGAGAACTGACCTTCAAAGAGATGCTTTTTGCCGGCAATGCCGTGGATTTCACCCACATGTTCATCTACAAGGAGCGGGGCAACCAAAGCGACAGGGAGATCATGGACAGCCTGGAAAACGCCGACCACAAATCGGCCTTTGCTTCCCGGATCCATGAATCCAACAAATCCACCTATGTCTACCGGACCGTGGAGGAAACCGCCTGCGCCCATCCCGACCTGATCAAGTTTCTTTACCGGCTTTTTGACAAGAAGTTCAACCCGGCCGGCCCCTGCGACCTGACCGATGCCGACCTGGAAGGGGAAAAGGCCTCCTTTGAACGGATGCTGGACATCCGGTTCATGGATGATCCCATGGAGCATGATATTTTCTCATTCATGTTCAAGTTCATCCCGGCGGTGCTCAAGACCAATTTTTACAAGCCCGAAAAAAGATCCTTTACCTTCAGGATGGATAACCGCATTCTGGATCCCCTGGTCTATGACCAGTTCGTCTTCGGCATTTTCTTTGCCAACGGCCACTATGCCTGCGGCACCCATTTGCGGGCCGACGACATTGCCCGGGGCGGCCTGAGAATGATCCGGGTCACCCCCAGCAACCACGGGGCGGAGCTGGACAATGCCGTGCTGCTCAACTATGCCCTGGGGCCCAAGGCCCAGCGCCTCAAACACAAGGATATCTGCGAGAGCGGCTCCAAAGGGGTGGTGGTCCCCCATCCCCTTTATGCCACCTACGGCATGGAGGCCCTTTACGATTACACCGAAGGCATCATGGATCTGATCCTCCCGGACCCCAATGTCAAGGACCATTACGGAAAGCCAGAAATGGTTTTCTTCGGACCGGACGAGGGCACCGCCCCCATGATGGACGCTGTGTCATTCCGGGCCAGGGAGCGGGGATACGCATATTGGCGGACCCTGACCACGGGCAAGAGCTTCGGCATCCCCCACGATACCTACGGGCTGCTGTCCAACGGGGATGTCTTCGGCCTCTCCGCCCATGACGACAAGACCACGGAACTGGCCGTCAACGGCAAGACAAAGGCCGTCACCGACGACATGGACAAGATCTGGAAGGCCATCGGCGGAAAGATCGAGATTTCCGGCATGACCACCACCTCGGTGATGGGGGCGTTCAGGACCCTGGTTTCCCATTACGGGGCCAAGGAAGAAGGGCTCAACCTCATGATGACCGGCGGGCCTGACGGGGACCTGGGAGCCAACGAGATCCAGTGCTACAAGGGTAAGATCTGCCTGATCATCGACGGCGGCTCCATCCTTTTTGACCCCGACGGGCTGGACCGGGAAGAATTGATGAAAATCGGGTTCATGCGCCATACCTCCCCGAGGGTCAATTCCCTGGGGTATCCTGTTGAAAAACTGGGGAAAAAGGGCTTCCAGGTGCCGCTGCGGGGCAAGAACATCACCCTGCCCGACGGCACCCTGGTGGAAGACGGGGCCATTTTCCACAGAAATTTCATCACCGATCCGGCCAACCGCAAGTACATTGAACAGGCCAATATCCAGGCCTTCATCCCCTGCGGCGGATTCAAGGATACGGTCAACCGGTCCAATGTCCGGGCGTTTACCGCCAATTTCAAGGAACTGAGGTTCATCGCCGAAGGCGCCAATGTCTATTTTGACGATGCGGCCCGCAGGTATATTGCCACCGCCACGGAGATCAAGCAGATCAAGGACAGCTCCGCCAACAAGGGCGGGGTCTTTTCCTCTGCCGTGGCCGAAGTGCTCACCGCCTTCCTCTTTGAGGATGATTACGAAAAACGGCTCCTTGAGGATGTAAAGACCCGCTGGGCACTGATCCGGGATATCATGGAACTGGTATCCACCTATGCGGCGGCAGAGACCAATATGCTCCTCAAAATCCATGAAGCGGATCCGGAGACGCCGCTGTTCGTGCTGTCGGTGAAGACCAGTGAACAGATTTTTGCCTTCATGGAAATTGTGGCCGGGAATATTGACGCCGTGGTCGCCGATGAGGACCTGCTCTGGGAAGTGCTTCAAACCTATGTGCCCAAGGGCCTGGCCAAAAACCTTGGACGGGAAGCCATCCTTAAGATCATGAATGCGGAAAAACTCATCGCCTACAGAAATGCCATCATCACCAAAAAGATGGCCTCCCTGGCCTTTTACGAACACGGGACGGACTGGGATGCCTATGCCGCCGCCGCGGAAAAGGATTTCATGGGCGCCATGAAGAAATTGTTTAAAACCGCTTAACCCCCTGCCTTAACCCACCGCCCCGGATTTTTGCTTGCAAAGCTGCCGGGGCGGTTTATAATATCTCTATACACCCAATCAGTCGAATGGCCGAAATTCTTTCGTCCGGATATTATTTTGCCGCGCTAATGTCAAAATAGTTTAGCACCTCATCTTTTAATATGAATCAAGGAGGGAAGGGATGGAAACGTTAATGGATATCGTCAACGCCAGGGACCCCTATGAGAAAGAATTCCACCAGGCCGTGCATGAGGTGGCGGAGTCCGTAAAGCCGGTGCTGGACCGGAATTCAGAATACCGTCATGCCGGTATTCTGGAACGAATTGTTGAACCCGAGCGGGTGATCCAGTTCCGGGTCCCCTGGGTGGATGACCAGGGCAGGGTCCGGGTCAACCGGGGGTTCCGCATTGAGATGAGCTCGGCCATTGGCCCGTACAAAGGAGGGCTGAGGTTCCACCCCTCGGTCAATCTTTCCATTCTGAAATTCCTGGCCTTTGAGCAGGTATTTAAAAATGCGCTGACCACCCTTCCCATCGGCGGGGGGAAGGGCGGTTCAGATTTTGACCCCAAGGGCAAGTCGGATTTTGAAGTCATGCGGTTTTGCCAGAGCTTCATGTCCGAGCTTTTCCGCCACATCGGCCAGGATACCGACGTGCCTGCCGGGGACATCGGTGTGGGGGGGCGGGAAATCGGCTACCTCTTTGGCATGTACAAAAAACTGAGAAACGAATTTACCGGGGTGCTCACGGGAAAAAGCCTTAACTGGGGCGGTTCCCTCATCCGGCCCGAGGCCACGGGCTACGGTTCGGTCTTTTTTGCCGACGAAATGCTTGCCACCCGCCAGGACAGCATCAAAGATAAGATATGCCTGGTCTCCGGCTCCGGAAACGTGGCCCAGTATACCACGGAAAAAATTATTCACCTGGGGGGCAAGGTCGTTACCCTCTCGGATTCTTCGGGGTATATCTACGATGAAGACGGCATAGACGGGGACAAACTCCAGTGGGTGATGTATCTGAAAAATGTGAAACGGGGGCGGATCAAAGAATATGCAGATAAATACCCCACAGCCGTGTACACGGCCCTGGACAGTGCCGGGGACCACAATCCCCTTTGGGACCACAAGGCCAACTGCGCATTTCCATCGGCCACCCAGAACGAAATCAATGAAAAGGATGCCCAGAACCTGGTGAACAACGGGGTCATCCTGGTCAGTGAAGGGGCCAACATGCCCACCACCCCCGAAGGCATTAAGGTCTTTCTGGAGGCCGGCCTCCTTTACGCCCCGGGAAAGGCAGCCAATGCCGGCGGTGTGGCCGTATCCGGCCTGGAAATGTCCCAGAATTCCATGCGGATCAAGTGGTCCAGGCAGGAGGTGGAAGCCAAGCTCAAGGGCATCATGCAAAGTATCCACCGGGCCTGCCTGGAGGCTTCGGAAGAGTACGGCACCCCCGGGAATTATGTGAATGGAGCCAATATCGCCGGTTTCGTCAAAGTGGCAGACGCCATGATGGACCAGGGGATTGTATAAACGGTATCTGTTTGTCATCCAACAATAAAGCTGCTGCTTTGCCGGTGCAGGGGGCAGCAGCTTTTTCTTTTTCAAAGGATATTCCCCCTTAAATTGAATGCTTGACCTGGGAGACGCTTTTATTTATGGTCAGAAAATCCCCTTGACTATGGATGATGTATTATCGGCGGGAATTCCTTTTTGGATGGAGGTCAAATGACGTTGGACGATATGGAAAAACGTTTGGAAGAATTGATCGCGCAGAATAAAAAAGAAGAGGCCGTCAGGCTTCTTTACCAAATGGTTGTTCATTGTGCGAAATCCAAGGCGTTTCAAAAAGCCGAGGATTACAGGGCCCGGATCATGGACATCGATTCAATGGCGTTGTCCCAAATCGTGGGTGCTGCTGAAATTATAGAATCTGAAAAAACCAAAAGCATTGACCTGGAACACAGAAACGTATGGCATGACCTCTACGGTGATATGACGGATGAAGAAGCAAATGATCTGTATTTTTCCTTAAAAAAAATAAAGCTTCCCTCCGGAAAAGTAATTTTGCAGCAGGGCAGGGTGAATAACCGGTTGTTTCTCATTGATTCCGGTATGCTCAGGATCATCTGCACCCAGGGAAAAAAGGAGATCTTTTTAAAAAAAGTGGTCAAGGGGGAACCTGTGGGCCAGAAATGCTTTTTCGACATCACCTATGCCACGGTGACGGCCATCACCGACGGGCCGGTTGCCATGCATTATCTTGAACGGGATGCGTTTAACAGGATTGTTGAAAAACATCCGGGCATTGATGCGCGGATAGAAACGATTTGCGGCGGGCTGTCCAAAACCAACGTCAATGATATATTAAAGCAGAAAGCTGCAGACCGTCGCTGTTTCAAGCGATACCCTGCCTCGGGCAGGATCTCTTTCAATCTTCTAAATGCCGACGGCCATCCCGGAAGCGTGTTTGTCCCGGGGACACTTTCAGATATTTCCCGGGGCGGGGTATCCTTTGATATCCGGCAGTCAAAAAAGGAATCCGCCAGGAAATTTCTCGGCCGCCAGGCGGTGGTAAATCTCTATTCTGAAACAAGCGGCCTGGAAGTGGCTATAAAAGGCCGGATTATAAGTGTGTATGACCAGCTTTTTGATAATTACCTGGTCAATTTTAAATTCTTTGCCCCCATTTCACCCGATCAGCTCAAAGGGTTTTTGAATTCCGAAAAATTGTGAAATCAAGCTGGAATGAATCGGGGCCTTTTAATTATCAAGCTCCTCTGCCTCGTCCTGGTATTCCCGCGCAATGGCCACAATTTCGTCTTCTATTGAAAAAAAGGCATCCACCAGAACCGGATCGAATGCCTCGCCTTTTTGTTCCAGTATGATCTCCATGGATTGCTCATGGGAGAAGGGCGGCTTATAGCAGCGGCGGCTGATTAAGGCGTCATAGACATCGCAGATTGTCATGATTCTGGCCGAAAGGGGAATATTGTCATGCAGCAGGCCCCTGGGATATCCTTTGCCGTTCCATTTTTCGTGGTGACCCCCGGCAATTTCAGCACCCATACCAAGATAAGTGTCTCCTTGAATGTTCCGGGTTGCCCGTTCAATGATCCGGCGGCCGTAGGCGACGTGGCGTTTCATTAATTCAAATTCCTCATCGGTCAGGGGGCCTTCCTTAAGCAGAATCCGGTCCGGGATGCCGACCTTGCCGATATCATGAAGGGGAACGGACAAATACAAGGTTTCAATATAGGTGGGGGTGAGGGTGTCGGTGAAGCACCCGTTTTGCTGCAAATGAGTTGCAAGGGCCTTTGCATAATTCTGGGTTCTTTTGATATGGGCCCCGGTTTCCGGGTCCCTTGTTTCCACCATGCTGACCATGGCTTCCAGGGTGAGCTGCTGGGAGGTGGACAATTGTTTAAACCAGATAAAGGAAATCCGCCTGGCCAGGGCAAACCGTGCAAAGGCAAAGACAACGAAGTGGATGATCAGGATGAATACCGGCATGCCCGGGGAGATAAATACTGACCAGTGGCTGAAGAGGAAATATGCGGGCAGGGTGACCAGCAGCCCCCCCGTCAGGGTCCCCGACAATAGGCCTAAGGGGGTTGGAAAATAGATGAAGAGTAGGGCCATGGCCCCGCTGGCCAATAGGCAGAATGCCGCTGACAGGTGGGGGCGCCATCGGGGCAGGACAATGGATGACTGGTCCAGGATATTATCCATCAATGTGGCCTGTGCTTCAACACCCGGGAATTGGGTGTCAAAGGGGGTATGGTGGAGATCGTTGAGCCCCACGGCTGAGGACCCGATGAGGACGATTTTATCCTGTATTAAGGATGGGGGAACCGATTTGTTTAGCAGGTCCACCGCTGAAACCGACCTGTGGCGTTTTGCCCCGTTGCTGAATCGGATGGCAGCCTCGCCTTTGGGGGTGACGGGGATGGTGAAGGGCCCGGCTTTCACCTGGGGGCCGAATTCATCTGTTTCAATGCGGGCCTTGGTGATGCCTTTCATTTTCATCAGCACCGCAAGGGAAAGATGGGGATAGATCCTGTCCTGGTACTGAATCAGCAGCGGCAAACGCCTTAAGATACCGTCGTGGTCATATCCGGAGTTGGTAAATCCAAAAGACTCAATGGCCTGCTCAAATGGGAATTGATTGCAGAGCACCCCTTCCGCCCGGTGCAGGCTGAGCAGGCCCGATTCATCCTGGATGGAGACAGGGGGCCCCTTGCACAGGGAAGAGGCATTGGTATGGTCAAAATAAAAATACCGTGCCCCGAGGGTGCCGGTTTGGGCCAGGACCTGGGCCAGGTAGGCGTCATTATCCCTGAGAACCTGGGGAATGCCGGTGAATTCAAGGTCAAGGTTGAAATCCTTTTTAAACTGGGCTTTTAAGGTGTTCAGGGAGGTCCTGTCCGGTTCGGGCAGGAGGATGTCAAGGGCGACGGCTTCGGGCGCCATGGCGCTGAGGGCCGTGAGCATTTGGGCCAGCCGGTATCTCGGCCAGGGCCATTGGCCGATTTGGGACAAGCTGGTTTCGTCTATATCCACGATGATAATCCGGTTGTCGGATTCCGGGAGGCTGCCGATTTCCATAAACCGGTCATAGAAAAAATAATCCAGACTGCTGTAAAGACGGGGCTTAAAATATATGCAGGACACCAGGGTGAGGGTGGTCAGAAACATGCCTGCGATAATGAAATAGCCGGCGGTTCTGGTGCCGGGATCGGAATTGATATCGGGTGTCAAGGGAAATTCCTGTATTATCTGACCATGATTTCCACCCGCCTGTTTTTAGGCTCGGATACATTATCCGCCGTGGGCACCAGCAGCTCATTTTCCCCGTGGGAGGTAACGGAAAGATTTTTGAGTTCTATTCCCGAGGATTTCAGGTGGTCTGCCACCACCTTTGCCCGTTCCATGGAAAGTTGGATATTATGCTTGGCAGAGCCTTTGGTGTCGGTATGGCCGATGACACTGATCTGGGAGGGTTCCCTCTCCCTGGCCGTCTCAATTACCCGGGGAATCAGTTTAAGGCTGTCATCGGTGAGGGTGGTGGTATTATGTTTAAAGTAAAGGATAAAATGAACCGGCTTGGGGGGCTCGGCCCTAAAGAGTTCTTTAAATGAACTGCTGACCGTTTCCCGGGCGACGGGTTTGGTTTCCAGTGCCGATTGCGCACTGCTGACGTCGGTGCATGTATAGGGTTGGTCCAGAACGGTTTCGGATGCCTGGTTTTTCACGACTACTTTGCCGGTCCGGCCGTCCTCTTCCGGCAGCAGGATAACCGTTGTTTTTGAACCGCAGGCACACAAAAAGATAATAGCGAACAGCAGTACGGCATTTTTCATGATGACAGACTCCTTATTCGTCGATTTTGATGATGAACCGGGTGCCCCTGATGCCGACGGTGGCTTTGGGCGTGGATAAACTCACGGCTTCGGGGGCAAGTTTCCCGATTTTTCCGGACTGGTAAAGTCCGGATCCCTGTTCAAGGTACATGGAAAAGTCATAGGCCTGGTGTTTGGGTTCGAATCGGTATTGTTTGAGTGTAAACCGGGTATTGGGTCCCATGGTAAACAGGGTGCCGTCATTGAATATCACACCGGCATAGCTTTTCTGCCCTGTGATGACGGTATCCCTTGCCATCAGGTCGCTTCCTTTTTGTGCGCTGATCATGTCCTCTCCCCTCTGTATCCGGACGTCGCCCGAGGCGGTTTTGAGCAGCCCCGCGGTTTCTGCAGCAGGCAGGGGCGAACAGGTGAGAATCAGACACAGGGCAATGAACCAGGTTACGAAACGTTTCATTTGGAACCCTCCTTGGAATATTTTTCCAATTGAATTGGCAAAATGAAGGTTAATTATAGGTATAAAAAAATTTTCGTGTCAAGGCATCCCTCGCTTTATCGGGACCTGTTTTTTCAAAGGGATTGACTTGAAAACAAATATGGATTAAAGGTTTGTATACATATGGTTTGTATACATAAGGAGTGGTGAATGGAAAAAAAAGTCAGCGAGGTGCCGGATTGCACGGTTTTTCTGCTGGGAAAGGCCTACCAGAAGGCCCACGGGGATTTTAAAAAATACCTTAAGCCCTTCGGTCTGACCAATATGCAGCATCTGGTGCTGGAAGGGCTGTGGTACGAAGAGGGACTCACCGCCTCTGAGCTGGGACGCCTTTTGATTCTGGACAAGGCGACCCTGTCCGGGGTGCTGGACCGGATGGCCGACGGCGGATGGATCGTTAAAAAGCAGGATCCCCATGACCGGCGGGTGAACCGGATTTTTCCCTCAGAAAAGGCCAACCAAATGAAAACCGAACTGATTGATGTGAGAAAAAAAGCCAATGAGGCGCTGCTGTCAGGATTTACATCCGAGGAACAGGTGCTGCTCAAGCGGTTTTTAAGGGATTTGGTATACGACTAAATTTTTTTGTCTGAAATAAGTTGGTATGCAAACGGTCATTCGTATAACCTATTTAATGCCATAACCTAAAATAAAAAGAGGTGTCGGACATGCTGTTATTAAACCCCAGAAACTACCAGGACAGAAACTACCCGGACAAACGCTCAAAGGAGATCATGGTGAAAACCATTGAGTGGTTCGAGTCCAAGGGAATGAAACAGATGAAAGAGGATTACCGGTCAAGGGAATTTACCTATGACTTTGCCGAATTCATCAAAAAGGAAGGGATTTTCGAAACCCTGTTCCTGCCCAGCGGATACGGTGAGCAGGACCAGTATTACAGCACCTACCGCATGTACGAATTTTCGGAAATCTGCGGGTTCTACGGTACGGCATACTGGTATATGTACCATGTTTCCACCCTGGGGCTGGATCCGGTGTTCCTGGGGGACAACGAGGCCTTCAAGCACAAGGCGGTTGAAAAACTCAGGGAGAACCCGCTGTGCGCCTTCGGCCTCTCCGAGCAGGAACACGGGGCCGACATCTATTCTTCTTCAATGCGCCTTTATCCCCAGGAGGACGGCACCTACCTGGCCAGGGGCTCCAAGTACTACATCGGCAACGGCAACGAGGCCGGCATTATCACCGTTTTTGGCAAGGTGGACGGCACAGATGACTATGTTTTCTTTGCCGTGGATTCAAGCCACGAAAAATACGAATGCGTCCAGAATGTGATCTGGGCCCAGAACTATGTATCGGAGTTCAACCTCCACGATTACCCCATCACCGAGGACGACATCCTCTCCCGGGGCCCCAAGGCCTGGGACGACATGCTCAACACCATCAATATCTGCAAGTTTAACATCGGCTCCGGCGCCACGGGTATCGTCACCCATTCCTTTTACGAGGCCCTGAACCATGCCGCCAAGCGGAATCTCTACGGCAAATACGTCACTGAATTCACCCATGTGAAAAAACTCTTTGTGGATGCCTACAGCCGCCTGGCCGCCATGAAGCTTTTCGGGCTGAGGGCCACGGATTATATGAGGTGCGCCAATGAAAACGACAAGCGCTACCTGCTCTACAACCCCATCATGAAGATGAAGGTGGCGCTGCAGGGCGAAGAGGTCCACGAGCTGCTCTGGGACATCATTGCGGCCAGGGGATTTGAAAAGGATCTCTACTTTGAGCAGGCCGTGATTGAGCTGCGCGGCTTCCCCAAACTGGAAGGGACCCGCCACGTGAACATGGCCCTCATTGTCAAGCTCATCCCCTCCTACTTTTTCAACCCCGGCGAATTTGAAGAAGTGCCCCGGCTCAACGGACCGGAAAACGACGACTACCTGTTCAAACAGGGCCCCACCCGCGGCTATGCCAAAACCCAGTTCCATAATTACAGGCTGGCCTACGACAGCAAGGACCTGCCCAATATCAACATCTTTAAGGAGCAGATCAAGGCCTATGAAGAATTCCTCATGGCCTCGGGCCTGGAACTCAAAGACCAGATGATGAACGATTTTGATTATCTGCTGGCCGTGGGCGAATTGTTCACCCTGGTGGCCTATGGGCAGCTCATCATTGAAAGTGCCGCCATTGAGAAGATTGATGATGCGGTACTGGACCAGATCTTTGATTTCATGGTCAGGGATTTTTCCGACTACGGCCTGGAACTTTACGGCAAGCCCAGCAGCTCCGAGGCCCAGCAGGCCGCCTGCCTGAAAATGATCAAGCGGCCCGATGCCAACCCCGAGCGGTTCGATGCCGTGTTGAATGATCATGTCTACTCCCTGATTGACGCCTATGAAATGAATCCTTAACTATTCATCTTTCAGCCTGCCGGACATTCCGGCAGGCTGTTGATCCCTTTCCCGCCCCCCTGAGAATTCCATTCCGATTCTTGTGTCTTCCTTGAATTTTGAAAAAATCTGTCTTGACAATTCCGGCTATCCTGATTAAAAAACTGAACAAATAAGTAAAATATTCAATTTTAATATTTGGGTATGCCATGGTAAATGCCAAAAAAGACGAAAATCGGCGGCAGCTTTTTAAAGAAGCCCTCGTACTCTTTGCTGACTACGGGTATAAAAAGACCACGGTGGAGGATGTGGCCCGGGCCCTGGGCATGACCAAGGGCAACCTTTATTTTTATGTCAAAAACAAGAAGGACCTCTACCGCCAGACCATCCAATGGGCACTGGGGCGTTGGCAGGATTCTGTCCGGCGGGCCGTGGCCAGGGAACGTACAGCGGACAATAAGTTCAGGGCAATGGGGACGGCGGCCCTGGCCTATATCGAAGGGGACACCCCCTTTCGCAGACTGCTGGCCAAAGATCCTGATATTCTGACCCTGGACAGGAAAAAGGATCGGTTCCCCGAAGCCAATGCCGCTGCCATGGATATCATACGGGAGATTCTGGACCAGGGAATGGCAGAGGGAATCTTCCGGGTTGCCGACCCGGACGCCACCGTTAGGTACCTGTTCAGCATATATATGATGTTTCTCATCCAGACCTATGTCTATCTGGATCTCAAGGATTTTGGACAGATGTTCGATGCCGCACTGGAACTGAATCTCGGGGGGCTTATGCAGTCCTCCAGCCACCCATAACCCATGTGAAAGGAGATTGTCATGACCCCAGCCACCGTTCAGGCCCTGGAAAACCTCAGGGATTTTTCCACCCTCAAATGGTATGTGATTCCGCTATTGGCCATTGTTTTTTACATCTACACCAGGGAGATCAAGGAGGCCCGGGAGACCGGGGACTGGAACGCGGTCCTGGCCGGGGCGACCATTTTCGGGGTGGATTTTTTTAATGAGACCTGGAATTCCTGGGTGATGGTGTTGTCCGGCCGTTCGGCCTTTTGGACCGCTCCCGGGGATACGGCCCTGAGGACCATGGTCGGCTGGAACATTGAGATTATGTTCATGTTTTCCATCATCGGCATCATCTACTACCACACCCTGAGAGAAGGGGGACGGGCCAAAATCCTGGGGATTCCCGACATGTGGTTCTGGGGGGCGGCCTATTCCGCATTCTGTGTGTTTGTGGAATGCTATCTTAACCTGGGCGGCCACCTGGTCTGGGAGTATTCATTCTGGGAGCGCTCTTTCAAGGGCGTCTGGCTGATTTTCCTCATCGGATATTTCCATTTTTTCTGCGCCGCCATCTTTGTGATCACCCGGAAAACCATGAAGGCCAAACTTGTGACCCTGGGATTTTTCTACACCCTGCCTGTTGTCATGAATATTCTGGGACTGGGCGTATTCAAATGGCAGTATTAAAAAAGGTCAGCTAAAGGCCCGGTACGGTCTCCCGGAGGGTCAGCCCCAGCCGGGAGATCATGGCCGTATCCATCTCCATCTGATTGCCTGCCGTGGTCAGGTAATTGCCCGTCATCAGCCCTGATGCCCCTGCGAAAAAGACCAGGGGGTGGAGTTCTTTTAAATTGTTCAGCCTGCCCCCGCAGACAATGATTTCCTTGTCCGGCAGCATGTATCTGAACAGGGCGATAATTTTCAGGCAGGCAAGGGGGGAGAGCGGTTCCTGGCCGGCCAGGGGCGTTCCCTGGACCGGGGAAAGGAAATTAAGGGGCAGGGCATCCACATCCAGCGCTTTCAGATCCAGGGCCAGTTCCACCACCTGTGCCATGGTTTCGCCGATGCCGAAGATACCGCCGGAACAGATGGACAGGCCTGCGGTCCGGGCGCATTTTATGGTTTCAATGCGCTGGTCGTAGGTGTGGGTGGTACAGATGCGGTCAAAATGGCTGCGGCTGGTTTCCAGGTTGTGGTGGTACCGGGTAATTCCGGCGGATTTCAGCGTTTCAAAATCTTCTTTATCCAAAATGCCCAGTGAGGCGCAGTATTCCTGGGGGTGGTGTGCGGCCTTGGAAACGGCCCGGGCGATGCGGTCCACACCGCTTCCGGAGAGCCGTCTGCCGCTGGTCACCAGGGAATACCTGTGGACCGGCGTGGCGGCCATCCCGTCCAGGGCCCGGCAGAGATCATCCTCCGCCTTGAGGGGGTAGGTGTCAATGCCGGTGCCATAGGCATGGGACTGGGCGCAGAACCGGCAGTCCTCGGAGCATTTTCCTGATTTGGCATTGTTGATGGCACACAGGTGAACCCCGGATTGAAAATAATGGCGGCGGATGAGGTCGGCTCCGGCCATGAGACGGAAGGCCCGGTCTTCAGGTGCGGCGGCCAGGGCCATTGCCATGTCTTTGTCGCAGGCCATGCCGTCATGGCATATTTTTTGTGCAATATCGGTATAAGAGATCATTAGCAAAACTATTCAGGTTCAGGATTATTCAGAATCATCAGGCGGCGCTCGCATATCGTCGAGATAAGGGGCGAACTCTTCCAGTTCATTGGGCCGTGCCTCCCGCCAGGTAAAGGAAAAAAAGGTTTTGTCCGTCAGATGGCCGTCGGGTTTGAGGTGGGCGACCCGGATTTTGTCCCCGACTTCCACCCAGATGGTTTTCTGGGCATCCAGGCCATATTTTTCAGAGATTTTTTCCGCAAAATTATGGATATAGTTTTTCAGGGAGGTGTTCATCACGGCCTTGGTCTTCACCCCTTTTAAAAAAACAGCTGTCGGAAAAAGATACCGGATCCCCTTTGTGTCATCTGCCAGCTTCACGATTTTTACCCGGTAGGCCCCGGGCCACCAGGTGATCGGTGCTTTGCCCGACCGGCTCTTTCCGTCCCATTCATAGATAAAATCGTGAAGAATCATAATACCTCCTTAGGCGGGGCCGGCGGCGATTGCCTGCCGGCAGGCCGCGGCAACGTCCTCAGGGTAGCACCCGGTGATCCACCGAAGCTGGGCCTCGGAAAAGGTGCCCGGGGCATAGGGCAGCCGCGGGATGAATGAATAGACCAGGTGCTGGCCGTGGCCGGGACCGCTGAACCGGCCCGAAAATTCGACGCTGGTGATCATGTCTGCCCCCAGGGATTCCAGGGCCTGCACCGCCGTGAGCATGGCAACGTCCACGCTTCTCCGGGTATCCGTGTCCAGGGCCAGAACATGGGCGCAGGGGGTTTTGGGCATGAGTGCAAGCTCCCATTCGCTGACCTGGGCCTTGGGGGCAAAGAGAATCACCTTGTCATCCTCATAGACAATGAGGGAGGACGGCTTGTCTTTTCGTCCGTCGGTCCTTTCGTTGGTACGGACGGCTTCCAGGTAGGCCGGAAAAAACTCCCTGCCGTGGGCGGCTTTGAATTCACGGATAAAATCGGTGACCAGGTCCCCGCAGGAAAAACAATCATAGGGATTGCCCATGGTGTCTGTGACCGTCCTGGGGACCATGGCGTTCTGCTGGTGGATCATCTGGTGGGAGGCATGGAGGCGGTGGCCGGACTGGGCGAATCCGAATCCGAAATTCCACCCCCACAGGGCCGCATCAAAGAATATCCCCCTGCCTTTGCCTTCGGCCAAAACCGCACAGATTCCCAGGCGCAGGGTTTCCAATTCCCCTTGGGTGAGCGGGCGTCCCGAAACGGGCAGGTCCATACCCAACTGCCGGGCGGTGCGGACATAGACCCGCTGGTAGTACAGGTGGCGGATGCCGGCCATATCTTCCAGCGTCAGGTCCCGGGTCCGGTACCGGATGCGGTCGTTGGCCATATTGGATGCAAAATGTCCCCAGGGGATATAGGAGTTGCGCCTCAGGTATTCAAATACATGGGTGCCGGCGCTGGCCTCGCCGACAATTTCGCTGTTCCCCTGGATGCCGGGGCGCAGCACCATGACCTCTTTATAGGCGTCTGGCAGGGCCGGGTTATTGCCCAGAATATCATACAGGTCGTGGTCGTGGATCTCCGGCAGGTGTTTCCCCGGTGCTATTTCTTTGAAGGCCACCCCGGTGGGCGGATTTTCAGGGCCGTCATCAAAACACAGGGTGCAGGATTTTGCCGCCAGGGCTGCCAGTTCCCCGGGATCTGTCGATGCCTGGGCCAGGGCCAGCACCATGGGCCGGGGCAGCAGATCCAGGATGGGGGGGGGCTGTTCCGTGCTTTTACCTGTTTTTTCCAGCCATTGATTCAGGCTATTGGTGAGGGAACAGGCCGGTTTCGGTGGCAGGGCCACCGCCTCTGGGCGGCCTGCCTTGCGGTCGGCCCAGGCGGAGTTGATGAAGGTGGTGCCCCGGAAGGGGAAGGCATTGGCGATTTCATAAATCCGGTCGGCCTTTGCCTCTTTTACCGAGGATGGGGGAAAATTGGTCCGGTTTTCCATGGGGCGGCCGTCGGGCAGCGCACCCAGCCGGGCGATGGTGGTGTTTTCCCTGAGGTTCTCCACTTCAAATTCGGGGGCGTGAAGTCCCACCGCAAACCGGCCTTCGGGGGTGACGCAGGTCCTGGGGGCCATGTTAGATTTCCGGGGCATTGGACGGCACCAGGCAGAGAAAGGAAAACGGCGCGCCTGAGTTGTTTCTGAACTGGTGGTCGATATTGGGGGGGACGAACACTGCGGTGTCCGGCTTGAGGGAATGCCAGGTATCGTCGATGAAGACTTCGCCTTCCCCCGCCAGCACCCATACCTCGTGTTCCCAGTCGTGGCTGTGCCTGGGGGTGAAGCCGTCCGGGCCGATTTCAAAACGGCGCATGCAGAAATTTTCTGCCCCGTCCTCTTTGCCGAGCATGACCCTGCCGGCCACATTTTTGACCTGGTCGTTATTCATTGCAATGGGGGGGATATCCTTATAATGGATGATTTTCATGGCTTTTCTCCTTGGGCAAGAATGGTCAGTGTGTAAATATACTTTAAAGTATGCGGCCTAAAGCCGGGTTGTCAATGGGCGCTTTTCCGGACGCTGTTAGATGAACCGCTCCATATACGGAGCCTCGGTTTTCAAGCGTTCCAGATCGCCGGGAGCCTCTGACAGAAAGGAAAAATCCTTGAAATCAAATCCCGGGGCAACGGTGCACCCCACCAGGCTGTATGTCCCGGTGCTCTCCGCGGCCTGCCAGGCGCCGCCGGGCACCACGGACATGTAGGCCCGGCCCGGCCCGATGGTTTCCCTTGTGACGGTACTGCCGTCAAACCGGATCAGGGTGAGGGGATCCCCCTGGTAGAAATGCCAGAGTTCATCGTGGACCACCCGGTGAAAGCGGCTGAACTGGCCGGCGGTGAGCATGAAATAGATATGGGTGGCAGCACTGCGCCGAGCTTCTGCCGCAGGAGAGTCGATTTCCAGGTCCGACCGGTAGATTTCCCGGTAATATCCGCCCTCGGGGTGGGGGGAAAGCCCGTATTTCTCGATGAGTGCATCCATTCTAAAGCACCCTCCGGATTGCTTTCATCCGCTCCGTCTTTTCATTGTCGGACAATTCGTTCCAGGGGGTGTCGAAGCAGGGATCAAATGTGCCGGGACTGTCTTCAAGCTCCAGGTCCAGCCAGGACATGGGGTTGAACATGCCGGACTCGTCTGCCATGGCGGCCCGTTCCGAGGCACCCCGGACAAAGGCCATGAGGTCCTGGCTTTCTGTTGGACCCTGGTCTTCGGCAAAGGGGTCGTACCCCGGGGATTTGTATAATTTCCCCGAGCCGTTGAGGATGTCCTTTTTGTATACCTGCTCGGGCCAGTCTTCGGGAGCGTATTCTTCAAAGGCCACTGAAACAGCAGTTTCGCTGCAGCCTGTATGGTCTATGACATCCCGGACCAGTTTCCCTGTGAGGGCTTTTTTCTGTTCTTCGGTTCTTCCGGCGTACAATTTGACAATGATATGGGGCATGGTCGTTTTTCTCCGTTGTTTTTTGTCCCTCATATCATAAATCAGGGCGGCTGAAAACTCATGGAAAAAGGGGACAACGTCTTTTGCATAAAAGGCAGAGGCCTGCCATGGGGCCGCCCGGGGCCTGGCCACCGTTCATTATTGCTGTGTGGGCCATGTTTCTACCTTGACATTTAGACATCTTTATGTCTTTATGGGAATCAAGGTAGGGATCAGATGAATATCCGGTCAGGATAATGATCCAGGATAGAACAGCCACGAGGGGTTTATGGGCGAAAAAAACAAGACGAAACAGTTAACGTTAAGGATGCCGGAACATCTTCATAAAGAATTCAAGCTAACGGCGGTAAAGCAGGGACGGACCATGGGAGAGGTCACTGTAGAACTGATCAGGAAATATGTGGAGAAAGCATCTGATCCCTTGTGATACAATTTTATGTCATAAGGAGGGTGCCATGCGTTTTTCAGATTTTTTTGTTCCCAAATATCTGCATTCCAATCCCAAGGTGCGGATTAAATTCATTGGCCACACAACCGATTTAAAATTGCTGGAACAGATCATTGAAAAGGACGAGGACGACAATGTGGTCATGGCCGCACGTGAGCGGATCCAGGCCCTGGCCGTTACTGAAACGGAGTAATCGTCATGTCCGCCTTAACCTGAAAACCTTGATTCAATGGCATCCAGTGCATCCTGTGCCGCATCTTTGAGATCTTCATGTTCAAGACGGGATAATTGTTGGGCTATCCATGCCTTTGTTTCAAGGTTTCCGATTTCCCCCAGGGCATAGAGGATATCCCCCTGGGCGGGAATCTCTTTTGTCTCAAATTCATCCATGAGTACCGGGGCCAGGGTCAGTCCCAGGTCAGGGGCCTGCTCCGCAAGGGCCTCCACCACCACCATGGCCCCCAGCCGCACCGACCAGGTATCGTGGAGCAGCAGCCCTGCAAATCCATTGAAAATTTTCCCCGCCCGTATCATCTCCTGGGTGATCCAGTCCGCATTCCCCTCTTCCAGTATATTTTTCAGGGTTGCCGTGCTTAAACTGGATGGGTCCCGGTTCAGTATCATGGAAAGAATTTCTGTTTCGGACACCGCGCCGGTCCACCTGAAATCATTATCCAGGAGGAGGCAGGGGGCGGACATGACCTTGTCGTTTCGGGCATTTTCCGTGAACAGGGACCCGTCGATGATGTGGAGGTGTATCATATCGCAGGCTGCGGCCAGGGGGATGAGGGTGTCCACCATCACCGGGCAGTGGGGGCATTGCAGGGCAATGTATAAAGTGAGCCTGACGGGCCGCCGGACCTGCTCCAGGAGTGCCCTGACGGCATCCGGCAGGGGGCGCTGGGCAGCGATGGTTTCAAGGCCCTTTAAAAAGGGTGACAGCTCCCTTTCCATGGGCAGGGCCGAATAAATGATATTGGGCTGCAGGGCGAATCCGGGCAGTTCTGATGCCGTGGCCCCTGTTTTCCAATTCAGGCCTGTGGAGAGGGCCGACCAGGCTTCGGCAAACTTGGTGAAGGTCTTCTGTTCGGGGTGGTCCGATGCCAGTATGGTGACGGTGTTGCCAGTTCCTTGCCAGTCTTTAATGATCTGCCGGGCAGCCTTGTCCATTGTTTCAACTCCTGTAAGCGATTACGGTTTTTCCATCCTTTATCAGAAACCCGCTTTTAAATTAAGGGGAAATCATGTAAATAATTTCGAAAATAAGACTTAGACAATAGGCAAAAAAAGATGAGATTTATTGCGGACCTGCATATCCATTCCAAATATTCCCGGGCCACGGCCAAGAACCTGGACCTGGAAAATCTTTACCATGCCGCTCAGATAAAGGGGATTTCCCTGGTGGGCACCGGCGATTTTACCCATCCGGCCTGGATGGCGGAATTGGAAGAAAAGCTTGAAGAAACCGAACCCGGGCTCTTTTCCCTGAAAAAGGAAATCGCCGACACCATTGATTTGACTGTCCCCCCCTCCTGCCGGCGGGAGGTGCGGTTTATTCTCCAGTCGGAAATTTCCAATATCTATAAAAAAGAAGGCCGGGTCCGGAAGAACCACAATCTTATCTACCTGCCGGATATGGAAACCGCCAAGAAATTCAACGCCAGGCTGGATGCCATCGGCAATATCAAGTCCGACGGCCGGCCCATCCTTGGACTGGATGCCCGGAATCTGCTGGAAATCATGCTGGAGACCTCTGAGGCTGGTTTTTTTGTACCGGCCCATATCTGGACCCCCTGGTTCTCCATGTTAGGCTCCAAGTCCGGGTTCGACAGTATTGAAGAATGCTTCGGGGATCTGAGCCACCATATTTTTGCCTGTGAGACCGGGCTGTCCTCGGACCCGCCCATGAACTGGCGGGTAAAGGGCCTGGACCATGTCCGGCTGATCTCCAATTCCGATGCCCATTCCCCTGGGTATCTGGGAAGAAACGCCTCGGTCTTTGATACGGATTTATCCTTTGGGGCGGTGCGCCGTGCCCTTGAAACCCGTAACCTCTCCGCCTACCGGGGCACCCTGGATATGTACCCGGACCAGGGCAAGTACCATTATGACGGCCACCGCAAGTGCCGTGTGCGGCTGAACCCAGATGAAACGGCCGAACTGGGCGGCATCTGTCCTGAATGCGGACGTCCCCTGACCCTGGGAGTGCTCTACAGGGTCAGGGAACTGGCCGGGCGCCCGGAAGGGTATCTGCCTGAAAACCGCCATCCCTATACCTATATTGTCCCTTTGGCTGACATCCTTTCTGAAATTTTCGAGGTGGGGCCAAAGACCAAGAAGGTGACCGGATATTACAACAAGGCTGTCGAAGCGCTGGGATCGGAGCTGGAGATCCTCACTGAAATGCCTATTGGTGAGATTGACGGGGGCGGGGTGCCCCTGCTGGCCGAGGCCGTAAAAAAGATGCGGTCCGGCGACCTGCACATTGCCCCGGGGTTTGACGGGGAGTACGGTAAGGTGGCCCTGTTCACCCGGGAGGAAAAAGAGGAGATCCGTGGGGAAAAAAATCTGCTTTTTACCCTGCCCAAAAAGGAAAAGACAGCGGTAAAGGCAAAAGAGAAAACAGCCGCCCCTCGGGTGACATTGAAAAAGACAAAACCGGCTGCACAGCTACCCGCCGGCCCCAAAGGGCTGCTGGAGGGGTTGAACCCGGAGCAGGAAAAGGCCGTGACAGCCAAAGACCGGGCCGTACTCATCCAGGCCGGCCCGGGTACAGGCAAGACCCGGACATTGACGGCCAGGATCGCCTGGCTGGTTTCAAAACAGAATGTAGATCCCGGCCATATCCTGGCCCTGACCTTTACCAATAAGGCGGCCAGGGAATTGTCCCTGCGCATTGACACCTTTATGCCCCGGGAAGGTGAGCCGGTACTGGCCGCCACCTTCCACGGGTTCTGCCTTAAGATGCTGAAGGAATATGCCGGGTTCAGCCGGGGGCTCATGGAAGATGAACTGCGCATGGAGATTCTTGGACTGGCCGCCGAATCCGGTATGGGCACAGAGGGGGCCAGGCCCTCCAAAAAAGTACTGAGGCAGATGGACAACTGGATTTCCCTGGCCAAGCAGCAGTTCCTGGGGCCGGAGGACGACCTGGCCGGTGTGGCGGCAGAGTCGGCCGGAATCCTGGCGGATCTCTACCGGGCCTATGACGGTATCTGCCGGGAAAGGGCACTGGCGGATTTCGAGGATCTGATCTTTGAATGCTACAGAATGCTCATGGGTGAACCGGAAATCCTCAGCCGGATCCGCCAGCGGTTTTCCCATCTTTTTGTGGATGAATACCAGGACCTCAACCTGGGCCAGTATGAACTGGTGAAACTCCTGGCCGCCGAAAGCCGCATCCTGGTCATTGGGGACCCGGATCAGTCCATTTACGGGTTCCGGGGATCGGACAATCGGTTTTTCAACCGGTTTTCCGATGATTATCCTCAGTGCCGGCAGATTAGGCTGAAACGGAACTATCGGTCCACCCAGACCATTCTGGATGCATCATTCCAGATGATCACCACAAAAGACGCCAGAAAAACCGGCAATGGGGTCAACGAGGATAGAAAGATCTATTCCACCGTGGACAATGCCCAGCAGGTGGTGATCAAGGAGAGCACCACGGAAAATGCCGAAGCCGTGGCCGTGGGACGGATGATTGAGGATCTTGTGGGGGGCCTTTCCTTTCTGT
Organism: Desulfobacter sp.; assembly: GCA_028768525.1. Lineage (NCBI taxonomy): Bacteria > Pseudomonadati > Thermodesulfobacteriota > Desulfobacteria > Desulfobacterales > Desulfobacteraceae > Desulfobacter > Desulfobacter sp. Next base: position 4,793,692 of record CP054837.1, read on the forward strand.
CCATGGATTCGGGCAGGGACGGCAGCCTGAACCCCGATGCCGGGAAAGAATATGCGTTTTCCGATTTTGCCGTGCTTTACCGGACCCGGCGGCAGTGTGAGGCCTTTGTCCGCGCCTTTGAAAAGGCCGGCATCCCCTTCCAGACGGCGGACCGGGAAAACTGGGCGCATATGGCGGGGGTAAAGGAGGCGCTGGCAGCCCTCCGGCTGATGCTGAACCGGGGAACCGGGGAGGATGAGGCGCTGGTTAAGGTGGCGCTGCCCCGGGCGGTGGAGGGGCGGACGAGCGCTGAACTGCTGTCGGATATTTCCGGCCTTCTGGACCTGGGCCCCCGGCTCAGGGAAAAAGAGAGCCTGTCCGCTGCCTGGAAACGGCTGACGGACCTGGCCGGGACCTGGCCGGTCCCCGGCGAACTGCTGGACGCCCTGCGCCTGGACCAGGACCAGGATCTACTGGACCGGAAGGTGGAAAAGGTGTCGCTGATGACCATGCATGCGGCCAAGGGGCTGGAATTCCCGGTGGTTTTTGTCACCGGCTGTGAAACCGGTATGGTGCCCTATGCCCGGGACGGGAAAAAAGTGGAGGATCTGGAAGAGGAGCGCCGCCTCTTTTATGTGGCCATGACCCGTGCCATGGATATTCTTTGTTTGACATATGCCCAAAAAAGACGCATATTCGGCCTTGAAAAAAAACGGGAACGCTCCTGTTTTATTGATGATATTGAAAGGGAGCTGGCCCGGTACGATAAAATGAAAAAAGGTCGGCTAAAGAAACGAACGGAAATTCAGCTGGAACTGTTTTAACAGCGGATTGAAAGAAGAAATAGTTGAATATGGAAAAAACACCCTATAAAAGAATCGAACTTAAAAATAACCATACCCTTGACATTTTTGATGATTCCAGGAAAATCGGAGCTGATGCCTATGTGGTGATCATGACGGCAAAAATGGAGATCCCCGTGGTGAAATCATTGTTTGCAGACGGGCAGCTGGACGATGAGACTTTCGGAGATGTGCTTGAAACCCTGGGGTCCCCCATTGTCTACCAATACAAGGTGGAGCGGAACATGATCATGGCTCATGAAAAGGATGAGGTGCTTGAGAATTTGGTAAACACCTTCCTGGAAAATACAGGCCAGTATGTGGCCAAACCCCAGTTTCCCGAAAAGCTGGTCTTAAAGGAGTACAGGGAAAGGATTGAGAAGCGGAATAACAAATAGGCGCTTTCCCTTGGCCGGCCGGCTGATTCCCGGGTGGCTGGCGGTGATATGTCTGGTGTGGCCCCTCGCGGCCCCGGCCCATATCTATAAATATATAGATTCCAACGGGGTGGTGCATTTTACCAATACGCCCACCTCGGAAGGGTTTGTCCTCTACATGCGGGAGAAGCCCAGGCCCTCGAAAAAACGGCTCCGGTCATCGCCAAAAGTCTACGACCACATCATCAAACGGGCGGGCCGGGCCTACGGTGTGGATACGGCCCTGATAAAGGCCGTGATCAAGGCGGAATCCGATTTCAATCCCAGGGCGGTATCAAAAAAGGGCGCCCGGGGGCTGATGCAGATCATGCCTGAAAACGACCGGGCCCTGAATATTTCCAATCCCTTTGACCCCTCCCAGAATATCATGGGCGGCACCCGGTATCTGAGCCGGCTGCTCACCCGCTATGACCGGAAACTGGCCCTGGCCCTGGCCGCCTACAATGCCGGCCCCACGGCCGTGGACCGGTACCGCAGGATCCCCCCCTTCAAGGAGACCCAGGATTATGTGCAGAAGGTCATGTCCTTTTACGCGCATTATAAAAGAACCTAAAAATCTTTTTGAATCTCTTTGATAAAGTCGATAAGCTTGTCTCTTAAATCCGGCCGTTCCAGTGAATAGGCCAGGTTGGCCATCTGGAATCCGGCCTTGTCCCCGCAGTCGAACCGGGTCCCCTTGAATTTGTAACCGAAGACGGGCTGCTCCGAAAGCAGTTTTTTCATGGCGTCGGTGAGCTGGATTTCCCCGCCGGCCCCGGCTTCTTTTTTTCCCAGGTATTCCCAGATTCTGGGGGTGAGGATATAGCGTCCCACAATGGCCAGGTTGGAGGGGGCTTCATCCGGGCGGGGTTTTTCGATCATGTCATTGACCTTTACCATGTCCGCTTCAATGGGCGCCGCATCCAGAATACCGTATTTGTCGGTCTGGTTTTTTTCCACCTCCATGACCGCGGCGATGGAGGCCCGGAACCGGTCGAATTTTTCCACCATTTCCTTGAGAACCGGCTTGCCGTGTGTCTGGATCAGGTCATCGGCCAGGAGGACCGCAAAGGGTTCGTCCCCCACAATGTCCCGGGCACACCAGATGGCATGTCCCAGCCCCAGAGGTTCATGCTGCCGGGTGTAGACAATGGTACCGGTTCTGGGGACCAGTTCTCTGATTTGTTCGAGCAATTCGGTTTTTCCCCTGGCTTCCAGGGTGGATTCGATTTCAACGCTGCGGTCAAAATGGTCTTCCAGGGCTTTCTTTCCCCGGCCGGTGACAAAGATGATCTGTTCGATGCCCGCCTCAAACGCCTCTTCAACCGCATACTGGATGATGGGCTTGTCAACCACCGGGAGCATCTCCTTGGCCATGGCCTTGGTGGCCGGAATAAACCGGGTGCCCAGGCCCGCCACCGGAAAAACCGCTTTTTTTACTTTCATAACCGCTCCTTGAATGCTTGGATATGGGTAAATTGAATGATTCTGACTTTTTAAAAAGGAATGACGGTGATGTCAAACTTATTTTTTTTCAAGGGAAAATCCTGAAACGGCCTGTGTTTCAATGCGGCGGTCTATCCGATTGACATCATTATGTTATTTCGGTATAGTCCAAAACTTTGAATGATGCGTTATAAAATGATGAGGAAATATAATGACTGAAAATAATCAGGCCGATCAGAATCCGGCCGCCGATGTGCAGAATTCTGCAGAAATTCCCCCGGAACAGCTTTCCCTGAAAAGCCGCTTCCGGTTTAAATGCCACAAGGGTGTAAGCTGTTTTACCGACTGCTGCCGGGGCATCAATATCATGCTCACCCCCTATGATATCCTGACCATGCGCGAAAAGCTGGAGATGGATTCCGAGAAATTCCTGGCCATCTTCACCGAGCCCCAGATTCTGGAAAAAGCGGATATGCCTGTTGTCACCCTGAAGCTGCTGGACGACGAGCGCAATTCCTGTCCCTTTGTGGATGACGAGGACGGCTGTGTGATCTATGAACAGCGTCCCACAACCTGCCGTTACTATCCCCTGGGTGTGGGCTCCTTGAGCTACTCCGGTGAGAAGGGTGAAAAGGACGATTTCTTTTTTACCATTAAAGAAACCCACTGCAAAGGTTTTGAAGAGGATAAGGAATGGACCGTGGCCGAATGGCGGGAAGACCAGGGGGTGGACCTGCGGGACGAAGTCAATGAAGGCTGGCTGGACCTCATGGTCCGTAAAAAATCCCTGCCCCCCAGCATGCAATTGTCTGAGCAGGCCAAACAGATGTTCTTCATGGTCTGCTACAACATCGATAAGTTCAAACGGTTTGTCTTTGAGTCCAGTTTCCTGACCCGGTACGAGTTTCCGGAAGAAAGGATTGCCGAAATCAAGGCCGATGACGTTAAGCTGCTCCAGTTTGGGTTTGAATGGCTGAAAGCCACCTTTTTCCAGACCGGCCAGGAGAATTTCAAGGCCAAACAGGAGGCCGCTGAAGAATAAGGCACAAGATAGTCAAGCAAAAGAAAAAGGGGAGAGCGGCGACTGCCGTTTCTCCCCTTTTATTGTGTGAGAGGGGGAGGCCGTGAGGCCTCCTCTATTTTAAGGGGGCGGAAACCTGTCAGCTGTTGCTGCTAATACTCATACCAGAACGCTTTGTGGGCCGCCTCATCATTCAGTTTTTCATCAATATCAATTCCAAAAAACCGGCTGATGGGTGCAAGAATTTCAGGGGTCTGTGCCTGGACCTGCTTCAGCGCCGCCAGGGCCATGTCAAACCCCTTGCGGGTCATTTTTCCGAGGGGGGGGCGGCATGGGCCTGAGGGCATCCCCAGGATCTGCATCATGGTTTTCAGGGGCAGAGGGTTCCTGGCCCGGCAGGAAACCGGCCCGAATTCGCTTTCTTCCTGGGTGGTGATGACGACCAGGTCCAGCAGCGGTTTTAAGGCGGTTTGGATTTTCAGGGCCTCATCGGTTTTGCCCTGGTTGAGCAGGGTCACCATTTGTGTCATGAAGCCCGGCGCCAGGTTGGACATGACTGAGATGGAACCGCAGCATCCGATATCGGATGCGGTCATCAGGGTGTACACCAGGGCGTCGTCGCCGGAAAGGATGTTAAAGTCCTTCCCGCAGAGTTTCCGGGTCAGGCGCATATTATCCATATTGCCCGTGGCCTCTTTTACGGAAGAGACGTTGGGGTAGTTCTTTGCCAGGATGGCCAGGTCCTGGGGGAGCATCTGGGCGCCGGTACGGCCGGGGATTATATAAGGTATGATATCCAGGTCTTTGTATTCACCGGCTACAATCTCGTAGTATTCCCTCCGGATTTCCAGGGAAGAAGGGCCGTTGTAATAAGGATCCACCAGAAGAACAGCGTCCACCCCTTCGCTGGCGGCATGGCCGGTGGCGGTGATTGCCTCGGCCGTGTTATTGGAGCCTGTTCCTGCGATACACTTGCACTTGCCTTTGGTCTGTTTGGCGGTAAGGGCAATGACCAGATCATGCTCTTTCCACTTAAAAGTGGGGCTTTCGCCTGTGGTGCCGGTGGCAAGAATTCCTGTGATGCCGTTTTCCATCTGGAAATCGATGAGCTGTGCCAGACCGTCCCGGTCCAGTTCGCCCGCATCGGTAAACGGGGTGACGAGTGCAGTGTAGCATCCTTGTTCCATAATTTAAAAACTCCTGAGTGTTAATCTTAAGATGCCCTGTAATGGGCCGGCCAAATCCAGGTGCTATCACAGTTTGGGGGGAGGCTTCAAGTGATATTATTGCTTCGGGCAAGACTTAAAGACCTTGACACCTGGGCCGAGTGGACTATTATATAAGATTTTAACCGAAAAACAATATATAAAACGATAAATAATCGAGGAGTTATATATGTCCCAGCCCCAGAATCCCAACCTGCCCAAAAATGCAGACGAACATATTGCCAACCTCCGGAACGCACTGGTCCAAAACAACGAGTGCGGAACAACCCATTACAACCTGGCCGTCGCCCTCCTGGGGAAACAAGAGTTTGCCGAGGCGGAAAAATCCCTGCATGATGCCATTGACTGCAGCCCCTCCCTGGCCGAAGCCTATGTGCAGCTGGGGGGGATCTGTCTCCAGCGCGGGGATCTGGAAGGCTGTTACCGGTTTAACCTGCAGGCCACCCGGGCCAGGGCGGGATTTGCCGAAGGATATGCCAACATGGCCTTTGTCATGTTGCAGCTCATTGACGGCAAGGATGAAAAGGAAGATGGAGAAAAACTGGACAAGGCCATTAAGCACCTGAGAAAGTCCATCGTCCATAATAAGTATTTTGTTCAGGCCTATACCACCCTGGGAACGGCCTATTTTATGAAAGGACTGCTGGATGAGGCCATTAAGGCCAATGAAGAAGCCCTGCAGATTGTAGCCGAGTTTCCCATCGCCCACAATAATCTTGCCGTGGCCTACCTTGAGAAAGAGAACTATGCCAAAGCCCTTGAACACTGTGACAAGGCTGTTGAGCTCGGGTATGAAGTGGCCCAGGATCTTCTGGATGAACTGGCCGCCCACAGATCATGATCCGGATCTCTCAGGATATCCCTAGAGTACGCCAGGCCCGGTATGAAAATGCCGGGCCTTTTTTAGGCATTATTTTCCGCCATGGGGAGTGCTTAAAAAATCATGACAGAAAGCTTGCCGGTAACGGTTTAGATCCGGGATTTGTTTAAATACGGGCCCCTTTCGGATTTTTATTGACATGTGCAGGCAGAAATTCTATATCAGCTAATGTTATTTTGCTTAAGTTGTTTTTAGATTGAAAAGCTTTTGGTATATAAGCTTTTGAAATGACAAGTGATCGGACTTTTAATGGAAAGTTGGAAAACCTTTTCATTGTTGAATGTACTTTAACTTTATAACGGAGGTAAGTAAATGGCTAAGCATGAAACTCCTTTACTGGACCAGTTGGAATCCGGTCCGTGGCCTAGCTTCGTCTCTGACCTGAAACACCAGGCTGAGGTCAGGGCTAAAAACGAAAAAGGCGTAGAATACCAGATTCCTGTGGATTGCGTTGACGATCTTCTGGGAGTTGTGGAACTTTCTTACAAACACGGCAGGACCCACTGGAAACACGGCGGCATCGTAGGCGTATTCGGCTACGGCGGCGGTGTTATCGGCCGGTACTGTGACCAGCCTGAACTTTTTCCTGGTGTTGAGCATTTTCACACCATGCGTGTTAACCAGCCTGCTGGCAAATACTATAAAACTTCTTACCTGAGAGAACTGATGGACCTCTGGGATTTCCGGGGTTCCGGTGTTACCAACATGCACGGCGCAACTGGTGACATCATCCTGCTGGGTACCACTACTCCTCAGCTGGAAGAAGTATTCCACACACTGACCCATGACATGAACCAGGATCTCGGCGGCTCCGGCTCCAACCTGAGAACCCCTGCCAACTGCCTGGGTACTTCCAGATGTGAATACTCCTGCTACGACACTTCAGCACTCTGCCACTTCCTGACCAATGAATATCAGGATGAGCTCCACCGTCCGGCATTCCCCTACAAATTTAAGTTCAAATTTGACGGTTGCCCCAACTGCTGCGTTGCTTCTATCGCACGTTCCGACATGTCCTTCATCGGTACCTGGAGAGATGATATCAAAATCGACCAGGATGCTGTTGCAAAATATGTTGAAAACGATGCTGCATATCCTGCAAACGCCGGTGCCCACAAAGGCAAAGACTGGGGTGCATTTGACCTGGAAAAAGAAGTGCTTGCACTCTGCCCCACCAAGTGCATGAAGTATGAAAATAACAAACTGACCATTGACAACGCCAACTGCACCCGCTGCATGCACTGCATCAACGTTATGCCGCGCGCTCTGAAAATCGGTGATGACAGAGGTCTGTCCATTCTGGTTGGTGCAAAAGCACCCATCCTCGACGGTGCCCAGATGGGTTCCCTCCTGGTTCCCTTTGTTAAAGCCGATGCCGATAATGACTATGAAGAAATCACTGAAGTCATTGAAAATATCTGGGATTGGTGGATGGAAGAAGGTAAAAACCGTGAACGTCTTGGCGAGCTGATTATGCGCCAGGGTTTCCAGAAACTTCTGGAAGTGACCGGTATTGAGCCCCAGCCCCAGCACGTTGCATATCCCAGAACCAACCCCTACATCTTCTGGAAAGAAGACGAAGTAGAGGGCGGCTGGGAACGTGATGTCGACGAATACAGAAAACACCATCTTAGATAGAAAGGGAGAATCATAATGGCTTTTATTTCTACTGGTTATAATCCAGACAAACCGATGGAAAACAGAATCACTGACATCGGTCCCCGGGACTATAACGAATTCTATCCTCCTGTAATTGCGAAAAACCAGGGTAAATGGTCTCACCATGAAATCCTGGAACCCGGCGTACTGGTACACGTTGCCGAGTCCGGAGACGAAGTATACACTGTCAGAGTCGGCGGTGCCCGTCTGATGTCCACCTCTCTGATCAATGAGATCTGCGACATTGCTGACAAACACTGTGACGGCTACGTTCGTTTCACCACCAGAAACAACGTTGAGTTCATGGTTGATTCCAAGGACAAACTGGAACCCCTGAAAACCGAACTGGCTTCCAGAAAGTTCGACGGCGGATCCTTCAAGTTCCCCATCGGCGGTACCGGTGCCGGCGTGACCAATATTGTTCACACCCAGGGCTGGATTCATTGCCATACCCCCGCAACCGACGCTTCCGGTACCGTAAAGGCTACCATGGACGCTCTGTTCAGCGATTTCCAGGATATGAGACTGCCGGCTCAGCTGCGCGTTTCCATGGCCTGCTGTCTGAACATGTGCGGTGCTGTACATTGCTCTGACATCGCCATCCTGGGTTACCACAGAAAACCCCCCATGCTGGACCATGAGTACCTGGACAAGGTCTGCGAAATTCCGCTGGCCGTTTCTGCCTGCCCCACCGCAGCCATCAAACCGTCCAAACAGACTCTGGCCGATGGTACTGAAGTAAAATCTGTTGCCGTTAAAAACGAACGCTGCATGTACTGCGGTAACTGCTACACCATGTGCCCCTCCATGCCTCTGGCCGACACCGAAGGTGACGGTATTGTTCTGATGGCAGGCGGTAAGGTGTCCAACAGAATTTCCGATCCCAAGTTCTCCAAAGTTGTCGTTGGCTTCCTGCCCAACGAAATGCCCCGCTGGCCGTCCATGACTGCAGCCATCACAAGAATGGTTGAAGCCTATGCCTCCGGTGCCAACAAGTACGAACGTCTGGGCGACTGGGCTGAGAGAATCGGATGGGAAAAATTCTTTGAAGTTTGTGAACTTGACTTCACCCATCACCTGATTGACGATTTCCGTCAGCAGGCTTACATGAGCTGGCGTCAGTCCACTCAGTTCAAATTCTAATTAGAATTTGATTATCTGTAGTTAATATGAGGATGAGCCGGAGCGCATTCGTGTTCTCCGGCTCATCTGATTTAACCAAAGGAGAATACTCATGAGCGAACTTCTGGACAACAAAGAAGAAGCAGAGAAAGCGGTTGTTGCGTGGCTGGAAAAAAAATCCAAAACCAAAACCAAATTCTACATCAAAGATTTCTATAAAATTTTCCCCGACGACAAACCCAGAATGATCAAAAAGGTTGTCAACAAGATGGTGGAAGACGAAATCCTGGAATTCTGGTCTTCCGGATCCACTACCATGTACGGCCTCAAGGGGGCTGGCATCCAGCACTCTTCCGAGGGTGAAGAATAATCGTTTCAAAAAAGCGTTAGTTTCATGACAAACAGTTGGGAAAACGTCCCTGGAGTTGTTATTGCCGGGCTCAGGGGTGGTTCTGGCAAAACAATAATATCCCTTGGGATAACTGCAGCATGGAAAGCTAAAAATATAAAGGTCTCACCATTTAAAAAGGGGCCTGATTATATTGACGCCGGCTGGCTGTCAAAGGCAGCCGGCCACCCCTGCTACAACCTGGACACCTATCTTTGCGAGACAGAGGTGGTCCGGGACTCCTACCTCAAACATACCCAAAATTTTGATATCGCAGTGGTTGAAGGTAATCGCGGCCTATACGACGGTATTGATACCGACGGGTCCACCTCCACCGCTGAACTGGCCAAGCTGCTTAATCTGCCGGTGCTCCTGGTGCTGGACTGCACCAAAAGCACCCGGACCATGGCGGCCCTGCTCATGGGGTGCATGCATTTCGATCCTGAAATCAATATCTGCGGGGTCGTTCTTAACCGGGTGGCCGGGAAGCGCCATGAACTAAAGGTTAGGACCAATATAAAACGGTTCTGCGATATACCGGTGTTCGGCGCCCTGCCCAAGCTGAAAAAAGAAGATTTCCCTGAACGGCACATGGGGCTGGTTACCTCGGAAGAACACGGATTCTCCGGAAAGGCACTGGAAGACGCCGAGGTGGTGGCGTCAAAGCACATCGACCTCGACGGACTTTATCAGGCGGTGAGAGACGCCTGCGACACCTCTAATCGCCCTATTGTTGATACAGTTGGTCCTCGGACTGAACCTCGGACCGAGAAGAGGGTGACCATCGGGGTGGTGAGGGATTCTGCCTTCCAGTTTTACTATCCTGATAATATCGACGCTCTGGAACATCTCGGTGCCGATATCGTCTATATCAGCCCCCTGGCACAGGATACCATTCCCGATGTGGACGCTATTTATATGGGGGGCGGGTTCCCGGAAACCCATGCGGCCCAGCTTGCAGGCAACAATTCCTTCCGGGAGAATTTAAAGGCCCTGTCCCGGAAAGGACTTCCCATTTATGCAGAGTGCGGCGGCTTGATTTTCCTTGGCGAAAGCATTGAACTCAAAGGCAGGGTCTATCCCATGTCCGGCATTCTGCCGGTAAGGTTCGGCCTTTCCAGAAAGCCCCAGGGGCACGGGTATACCGAAGTGGAAGTGGTTCACGAAAATCCCTTCTACAGCTGCGGGGAGGTCCTGAGAGGGCATGAGTTCAGATACTCCAGAATCCTTTCCATTGACTACAAAAACGAAGATATGGCCTTCCGGATGGAGCGGGGCAAAGGCATCCTGGAGAAAAAGGATGGATTTTTCAGGGATAATACCTTTGGCACCTATACCCACATCCACGCTCTTGGATCACCCTCCTGGGCCCCAGCCCTCGTAAATAAGGCCGTGGCCTTCAACGCTTCTCGAAAATGATTGCCCCCAAATAGGAGTTCGGGGCAGGGTTGGCCCTGCCCCGGATAAGGCGCCCGGCTATACCGCTCAGGTCAGGGTGTCAGGCCGGCTGGGATAGCACCTTCAGTTTAGGGGATTCGTCCTTGGCCAACACCGTGGCGGCTTTCTCCCTGACCGGCTTTTTGTGTACGTTGTAATGGATCAGGCAGCCCTGGGGGCAGGCCTCCACACAGATACCGCAGTACACACAGGCAAAGGGGTTGAATTCCCATATTTTCTCCTTGCGTGATACGGTAATACACTGGGATGGGCATTTCCTTGCACAAAGGCCGCAGAGGGTGCATTCCCTCACCTTGTTGTCCAGTTCTCCCCTGGCGTTCTTAAAACCCGGCCTCACCTCAATGGGGTAGGCCCGGGTGGCGCTTTTGGATACAAAATTTTTAAATATATTTTTTATCATTTCATGGATCCGTTTATCGAGGGGTTATCGTTCTGTGCAGCTGATGCACGGGTCAATGGAAAGAACCACCACAGGTACGTCCGCCAGTTCAATCCCGGGCAGCATGGCGGCCAGGGGGGGAATATTGGCAAAGGTGGGGGTTCGGATGCGCAGGCGGTCCAGAAATTTTGTACCGTTGGCTTTAATATAGTACATGCATTCCCCCCTGGGCTGCTCCATCCGCAGGGTCAGTTCACCTTCGGGGTTGCCTTTTACCTTGGCAAAGGTATCGCCCTTGGGCAGGCCGGCAATGGCCTGGCGGACCAGGTCGATGGACTGAAGGGTTTCCCTGAAACGGACCACGCCCCGGGCGTAGGAGTCTCCCGCTGTTTCAACCACCGGCTCAAAGTCCAGTGCGTCAAAGGCCTCATATTCAAGCTGGCGCATATCCTGCGCGATACCCGATGCCCTGAGGGTGGGACCTGCCGCCCCCAGCTCATAGGCCATCTCTTTGGTGAGAATCCCTTTCCCCACGGTCCGTTTTTTAACGGTGTAGTTGTTGAGCATGGTGGACTGAAGCTCTATCATGCCCTTTTCCACCGCTTTGAGTTCATCAAGGATCCACTGGCATTGGGAGGGAGTGAGGTCCCGGCGGACGCCTCCCACCTTGTTTACAGAAACGATCACCCGGTTGCCGGCGGTGGCTTCGTTGATGTCCATGATTTTTTCCCGTATTTTCCAGAACTGCATGAATACGGATTCGAAGCCAAAGGCATCGGCATAGAGGCCCAGCCAGAGCAGATGGCTGTGCATGCGATGAAGCTCTGCCCAGATGACCCTGAGGTATTGGGCTCGGCGGGGAACCTGGACATTCATCAGCGTTTCCAAACCTTCGCAGTAACACATGGCGTGCATCATTGAACAGATGCCGCAGACCCGCTCCACCACCTGAATCATCTGGTGATAGTCCCGTTTCTCTGCCAGTTTTTCAAGCCCGCGGTGGACGTAGCCCAGAGCGGGGACGGCCTCTTTTACAATTTCATCTTCCACTGTCAAAGAGAGGTGGATGGGTTCCGGCAGCACAGGGTGCTGGGGACCGAATGGTACAATGGTTGTAGACATATGGGTTTTTCCGATTATTTTAATTCATTTTTCAGGCTAAAGGCCTGGGCTTCGATCACTTGTCGGTCCGCGTCACGCCAAACTTGCAAAAAGGGGTGGCAGTGACATTATCCATTTCCCTGTCAAGGTAGAGGGTGCCGCCGAAATCAAGGACAAGACCGTCGAATTTAACACCGTAGAGATCTATAATTTCATTTTCTACTAGAAAAGCGCTGAAAAAGACCGGCGACAGGCTGGGGATGGTTTCATTTTTACCAACCTGCATGCGGTAATTGGCAAGTTCCAGGTTTTTGTCAAAATGATAGATGATTTCCAGGGTATCCTGGTCGATTTCAAGACAGGTGATGGTGACAAGCCGCCAGCCTGTGGATTTAAGTTTTTCAAACTCCCCGGTGAGGGATTCTTTGGTGATGGTGTTGGCTTTCATAGATTCTTTCACTTGTTATCAGCTGGCCAGGGCGGCGGCCTGCTGGATTTCTTTGAGTTTGTTGAGCCCCTCAACCACGCCGTCGATGATGGCTTCGGGTCTGGCAGGACAGCCCGGGACATATACGTCCACCGGGATGATCTTGTCCACACCGCCCACCACATTATAGGCGTCCCTGAAAATGCCTCCGGTGAGTCCGCAGGACCCCACGGCGATGACGATTTTAGGGGCGGGCATCTGGTCGTAAATCTGTTTGAGGACCTTTTTGTTACGGCTGTTTACCGAGCCCGTAACGATGAGCACATCTGCGTGTTTGGGGTTGCCGATGTTGATGACCCCGAACCGTTCAACGTCGTATAGCGGGGTCAAACAGGCCAGGGTTTCGATATCGCAGCCGTTGCATGAACCGCAGTCGTAATGGACCAGCCAGGGGGATTTAACCTGGGATTTTTCTATGATTTTTTTTACGGCACTATTTTTTAATAGATCTTTAACCATTTTTATATTCTTCCTCCTGAATAGAGCCAGATCAGGTTGATGGCAGAGAGTACCAGTCCACTGGCCCAGACGGATTTGAGCATCCACCTGAAAGACATTCGGGCGGAAATATTATCGACGATAATTTCTGCAATATAGGTCAGGGCCAGCAGGACGACCATGCCCATGATACTGGTGGTCCAGAACAGGGAGCAGAGTCCCAGGATCAAAACGGTCTCGTAGAGATGGGCGATTTCGATCAGGGCCAGCATTCTGCCCGAATATTCCGTGAATACCCCCCTCACCAGTTCCTGATGGGCGTGGTGGGAGGCGGAAATATCAAAGGGAGATTTTCTCAGCTTTATGGTCAGGGCATAGCCGAATACGATGAAGAGCAGCGGCAGATTCATCAGCAGCGGCTTGTCCATGGCATAGACGGCGGAGATTTTAAAGCTCCCCGTATAAAGATGGATGCCGGCCAGTACGATGATGATCAACGGCTCATAGGTTAAAATCTGGATCAGTTCCCGGTTGGCGCCGGCCTGGCTGAAGGGCGAGGGAACAAGGAAAGCCCCCATGACCAGGAATACAGCGCCCACGGCCTGGACAAAAAAGATCAGCAGCAGGTCGGATTGGGCGAAAAACAGGGCCACGGAGACCATGGCGGCAGCCAGGTAAATATAAACACACAGGGGTTGGAACCGGTGGCCCACCATGGGCTCCTTGGCCCACAGCTTGGCAATGTCGTAAAGGGGCTGAAGCAGGGGGGGGCCGGTCCTGGACTGGAATTTCGCAGTGAGAATCCGGTCGGTACCGGCGATGAGTATCCCTGCAAAGGGGGCCAGGGTGACCCCCAGTATAGCGTATAATATGGTCATTATATGGATGCTCCTATCATGATGAGAATCAGGATGCCGGCAGCGGTATTCACCGCCTTTGACAGCCGCTGTTCTCCAAAAAAGGCAGACAGGTAGTAGTTGCTCTGCATGCTTGAGGTGATTTTATCCATGGGGCCGATATAGGTTCCCGCCTGGCTGCCGCTGATTCCGGACATGTAGGGGCCGGTAGTGCCGGCGCCGGCGCTGCCGTTGGATTTCATCAGGGCCAGGCAGAAGACGGCAATGGCGATGAGGAACAGAGGAATCACCGCAAAGGAACCCGAGGCATTGGCCAGGATACCGTTGGCAGTTGAAAATGCCGCAGCTTCTCCTGAAATACCCCTTAAAATCATTTTTGAATAAATGAAGGGGGATGAGAGGGATAGGGCAAGGGCCGCCCCCAGCAGTGAGTACAGGGGAAGCTTGGTCATGAGCGCCATTTCCTCAGGGTGGGACTCTCCTTTAAAGTCCGACCCCATGAGAATACCGGCCCACCGGGCCCAGTACACAACGGTCAGGGCAGAGCCCAGGGCGAGCATCAACAGGATGAACAGATTGCCTGCGGCAGACTCGATGGCCATCCATTTCCCCAGGAGCATGCCGAAGGGGGGGAGGATCATGGTCAGAATGCCCAGGGTGATGATCACAGCCGTAGTAGGCATTTCGCCGAACAGTCCCCGCATATCTTCGATGTCCCGGCTGCCGATATGCTGTTCAATGGAACCCATGCACAGAAAGAGCAGGGCCTTGGACACGGCATGGAAGATCACCAGAAGAATGGCCGCGGTGATGGCGGCATGGGTGTTGATACCGGCACAGGCCAGGATCAGACCCAGGTTGGAAATGGTGGAGTAGGCCAGCACCTTTTTGCCGTTGCTCTGTCCGATGGCAAGGGCAGCGGCGGAAAGAAAGGTGAATGCCCCGCAAAGCGCCACGGCCGTACTCAAGGCGGTGCCCTGGAATGCAGGCGCGAACCGGATCACCAGGTAAACCCCGGCCTTGACCATGGTAGAGGAGTGGAGCAGGGCGGACACCGGCGTGGGCGCCACCATGGCTCCCAGCAGCCATTTCTGGAAGGGCATCTGGGCGGCTTTGGTGAATCCGGCAATGCAGAGCAGTCCCAGGGGAATGAGCATGGCGTCGGATCCCTTAAGGGCTGTGATAACCTCCTGTATATCCAGGGTGTGCAGCTGGGCATACATCCATACGATGCCCAACAGCAGGGCCACCCCCCCCAGGGAATTGATCCAGAGGGCGGTAATGGCATTCTGCTTTGCCTCCCCGGTCCTGTCATGGCCGATGAGCAGAAAGGAGCAGAGGGTGGTAACTTCAAAACAGAAGTAGAACAGCATTAAATCGTTTACGAGCACCAATGCGTTCATGGTGCCGATGAAGAGAAAAAGCAGGGCGAAGAATTTCGGCTGTGCGGTTTTCTCAAGTTTCAGGTGGTGTTCATGGTGCTCCATATAGGGCAGGGCGAAAAAGACGATCAGCGAGCCGGCAATGGAGATGATCAATACCATGATCAGGGCTAAATTGTCGCAGAAAAGTCCAGCCGGTTGAGCGTGGCCGCCCTTGAGAATGAAAAATTCAAAAATGGCGAGCACGGCAATCTGAGCCAGGGATAAACCGGAAATGACACGGTTTTTGGATTTTATCCCGATAAAAAGGATCAGACCCAGCAGGGCAAAATCTGCGAGTTGGATAAGGGTTGTAAATTTTACGCTGGTCATAAACGCCGGAGTGCTGCTTACCGGCGCCTTCCCGATCATCAGGAGCGAACCTGCGATCAGGACGATACCTGTTCCGGTGGCGAGGAAGGATCTCATTGATTTCCCAGGCAGAACCAGACAGGCCAGCGCGGCCATCATCGGTGTTGCAGTTAGACATGTGAATATAATTTCAAACATGAAAATCGATTTTGGGGAAATGAAATTTCAAAGTCAAGGGGAAAAAAAGAATTTTTGGGCAGAAAAATATATAGTTTATTAAAATTTAATGAATGATTAAATTATTTTGATCAACTAAATTTTATATCCTGCGTCCCCCGGGTGTTTGGGTGCTAAAACGGCTTTAAAAAATTACTTACTAATCAATTGGCGGTCTATGGCATAATGGCGAAAAAAGCCGGAATGAACCGAATGTGGCTAATGAATGCCGGGAGTTATCTGAATTGAATTCAGTAAAATCGGGGTATTGGTCATTAATCAGGCGGGTTAAGCGATACGAAATAGGGATGCCGTATAAATAAACGCGGTTCTATTGAAATTTTGTATGCATCACATGCCTTGGGGCAGATCAATTAATGAAAAATATGGGGTGTTAGAAAAAGCATGTTGTCATTCCCTATACCCACAAACCAGCGAACCGTTTTAAATTTTGTGTTACGGGTTGGGCGCCAGGAACTGCCTCGGCGCCAGCGGAAGTAAATGTCAGGTCTGAGGGCATTCAACTTGCCACATCGGAGGCGTTGGCTTTTGCTGAGACGGGGTACCTGAAGCTATCTTTAATCCCTATCAAATTCTAAACCGGTTGAATGGAAAAATTGGAGGCTGGAAAAACAAACGGCGACGGGCCCGTTGGCCCACCGCCGTTTTAAAAATAAACTGCCAGGTCAGCAGTACTATTTCTTTTTCTTAGGATGGCATTTTCCGCAGGATGCAGGGGCAGGGCCTTTCACGCCCTTTTTGTCCTTGGGATTTTCCTTTTTGTTGAAAGCCTTGTGGCAGTCGATGCAGTTGCCATGCATGGCGTTTTCATGGACCATGATGTCTTTTTTGTTCTTTTTGTCTTTTTTAAACTTGTTGTGACATTCGGAACATTTTTTTACATCGTCGCCCATTTTCAGGTCGGCAAGGGGTTTGCCGTCTTTGTCATGGTGGCAGTCAGCGCAAGTTGCACCGTACTCTTCGGCATGTTTTTTGTGGCTGAAGGTCACCAGGCCTTTTTTGTGTTTTTTGTAGCCCTTGTCCTGCATGGTGAGGGTGTCCTCAACGGTGGTGCCTGCCTGAATTCCGGTGGCAGCGAAAATCACGGCAATTCCTGCAGCCAACAGCAGCGTGATCACTCTTTTGTTCATAACCTCTTTGCTCCTTTAAAAATAAACAATTTATTTGCCAATTTACCGGTGAACCCCACCGGTATTATCCTAAATTGTATCTTGCTTTTTTACACCCGGGTGCCGGGAAAAGTCAATACCAAACCCGTCACCGCACTCAAAGATTGAATCTGCAAGGGATGCCGGATGAACGGCTTTCAATCCGGCTGGCTGATTCATTATTCTGAATCACCACCTGTGGGATCGTCACCGGTGGGATTTTCCTGGGCATTGTCCTCTTCTGATTCTCCTTCGTCCGCGATTTCCTCTTTTTCAGCCTGTTTTTTACCGAAGAGGCGTGCGCCGATGATACTGATTTCATAGAGGACCATCAGGGGAAGCGCCATCATTATCTGTGTGACCACATCGGGCGGGGTAATCAGAGCTGCGCCGACAAAGAACAGCAGCAGGGCGTATTTTCTGTTCTTTTTGAGGAAGTCCACCGTGACAAGCCCCATGCGGGCCATAAATGTCAGGACCAGCGGCAGTTCGAAAACAAATCCGAAAGCCAGCAACATTTTCGAGGCAAAGGAGAGGTATTCCTTCATTGAAGGCATGGCATGGATGGTCTCGGTTGCAAAGCCAAGGAAAAACTGGAATCCATAAGGGAATACAACAAAATAGCCGAAGGAGGAACCGGTCACAAAGAAGAGAATGGAGAGGATGACAATGGGAACTATATATTTTTTTTCATCCCGGTAGAGGCCGGGAGAGACAAACATCCAGAACTCGTAAAAGAGCATCGGGGTGGCCACAACGATGCCGGCCAGCAGGGAGACTTTAAGATAGGTGAAAAATGCCTCGGGCAGACCCGTGAAAATAAGCTTGGCATTGCCGGACTCCGACATGGCCTGTACCAGGGGGGCGGTCAGGATTTCAAACAATTTCTCTTTGAAAAAATAGGCGCATACAAATCCGACGCCTACGGCAATGAATGACCGGACCAGCCGGTCCCTCAGTTCGCCCAAATGTTCCGTAAACGGGCTTTTCTCCTCTTGCTCGCTCCTGATTTCTTCACTCATGATGTTTCCGTATTGAATCGTTTAATCGTTGGTTGACTCTTTTTTGCTGGACTGGGAATCTGCATCCTTATCTTCGGATGCCGGGGCCGATGGGGTGTCTCCGGTTTCCGGGGCTGGCGTTTTTTCTGTGGATTCTTTTGCTTCCGTCTCTGTTTTTTTGTCTGAATTTACATCCTTGATGATCTCTTTGACCTTCTTGGACGGGGCCGGAACCGGGTCCTGAATGGTGGTTTCAATATCAATGGACCGTTTAAAATCCTGGGCCGACCGCTTGAATTCTCCCATGGCCCGGCCCAGGGTTTTGGCCAGCTCCGGCAGCTTCTGGGGCCCGATGACAATGAGGGCGATGGCCAGGATCAGAAGTATCTCCGGCATTCCAAGACCAAACATAATATATATGACTCCTTAAGGGGTTAGTGGTTTTTTTTGACACTTGCTTTATATATTAATTGTTAAATCAACTGCTTTTACACTGATCCGGCGGCAGTGTCAACCGGATCAGTCCTTTTTGGCAGGACCTTTGCCCCGGGGCGGGCGCCTGCGTCTGTTCGGGCCGCCGGGCCGCCTTCTGCCCCTCCCACTGCTGCCGCCGTTTTTGTTCTGCTGCTGTTTTTTTGGTCTTGGAGCCGGTTTGGGCAGATCTGCTTCCAGGGCCTCTGTTGGATATTCGCAGGACACCTTATGGCCCAGTACCTCTTCAATTTTTGGGATCTGGAAGGAACTCATTTCATCGGCAAAGCTGATGGAGGTGCCGGTGGCGCCGGCCCGGCCGGTGCGGCCGATGCGGTGGATATAATGTTCCGGTTCTATGGGCAGATCGTAGTTGATCACATGGCTGATGTTTTCGATGTGAAGGCCCCGTGCGGCTACGTCGGTTGCCACCAACACGTTAAGGCTTCCTTTTTTAAACCGTTCCAGCACCTTGAACCGTTTGTCCTGGGAGACATCGCCGGACAACACCCCGGCCTTTTGGCCGTACCGCGAGAGCCTCTCGGAGAGGTAGCGGGCCGTATCCTTCCGGTTCACAAAGATGATCACCCGCTCCAGTTTTTCTGAAATGAGCAGGTTGCAGACATTTTTGAATTTTTCGTCTTCCGTGGTCAGATAGACAATCTGTTCAATGGTGTCGGCGGCTGCCTGTTCCGGGTCGATTTCAATGCGCACCGCATCCCGGGTCCATGAGTCCGCCAGGCGGAGTACCTCGTCGGTGAGGGTGGCTGAGAAGAACAGGGTCTGGCGTTTGTCCTTGTGGGGGGTCTGGTAGATCAGGCGGCGGACATCGGGGATGAATCCCATATCCAGCATCCGGTCGGCTTCGTCAATGACAACGATTTCCACCCGGGAAAGGTTGATCAGCTTCTGGGAGATAAAGTCCAGGAGACGCCCCGGCGTGGCGGCAATAACATCCACGGGTTTTTCCCTGAGCTGGGCCTGCTGTTTTTTATAGGCCGTCCCACCGAATACGGAGACAATCCTGAGATGGGAGTATTTGCCCAGGCCCTTGAAGTCTTTTTCAATCTGGTGGACCAACTCCCGGGTGGGGGCCAGGATCAGGGCCCTGGGATATCCCTTTTCCCGCTTGATGGATTTGCGGGTGAACCGGTTGATCAGGGTGACGATGAACGTGGCGCTTTTTCCTGTGCCGGTCTGTGCCTTGGCCGTGGCGTCCTGCCCTTTGAGGGTGTGGGGGAGAAGCTGGGCCTGAATATCGGTACAAAACCTGAATTCCAGGTCTGCAACGGCATGCATCAGCCCCAGGGGCAGATCCAAATCGTGGAACCTGGTTTTGCCTTCCTCGGGGTCAACCTGAAAATTTTCCAAGGTCCAGCGCGGCTTTCTTTTTTTGGGCGGCCCCTTGGGTGCCGGCTCCCCGGAGTCAGAGACCGGTTTTTTTGGTGGGGGAGTATCTTCCCGGGTTGATGGTACGTCTTCTGCGGGTTCCGGAGTCTTGCCTGTGAAAAGGTTTTTTAAAAATCGAATTATAGGTTTCAATAGTATTTATAACATCTATTAAGGGTGAATAATATAAAACTGCCTGTCCGTTTCTAACAGACAGGCAGTCGTTTGTGAAGCAAAATTTATTCCGGATGGGATGCCGGGCTAACCGCCAGCCACCAGAGGCAGCAGTCTAATGACGGCATTGTCCGGAACAGGGGTTCGGTCAAACTTTGGACTGGACACCAGCGTTCCGTTAAGCCGGATCACAGATACAAATCCGCTGTCTTCTATTTTGGACAGCAGGGAAGCAACGGTCATGCCTTCCTCCCATTCCATGGTGATGTCGTCGACTTCTATCATTATAAATAATGGGTGCGGTTATTCCACGCCGTTGGCCTTGAGAACGTCAAGAACTTCCGGGAAATCAATGCCCAGGCGTTTTACGGTTTCCACCGTGGGAATGCCGTTGGCGGTCCAGCCCCGGCGCTTGTAGACAGCATCCTTGAGCAGCTCGTATTGTTCTTCCCGTTTGGCACGCAGGGCCGCCACCTTGGCGGTGGTATCCATGCCGGTGATATCCATTCCGTATTTTTCTTGGAGCTGGCCGTCGTATCTGTCGGCCCGGGACTGATACTCTTCGTTGGTCACAGGACCTACGGCACGGTAGGGTACGGTGTCGTGTTCCCGGGTGCCGTATCCCATTTTCAGATTGAAAATCCGCTGGAAGTTGTACACTGCCTCGCTCATGGTGATGAGATCCTCAGGGGCGGTTTTCCTGCCGGTGACAGAGGCAAAGAAGTCGGCATACCACTGGACATGCTTGACCACCTTGGCCGGTTCGGGGTTGTTTTTATTATCCTCGGGCACGATGTCGTTCCAGGGCAGTTTGCACAGGCCGCAGAGGCCGAACCAGGTGCGGAACATGGGGAACCAGTGCAGGGCCTCGGCCTTGTTTTCAAAGGTGGGCATGAAGTTGTGGACCATGTCCAGGAAAATGAGCCAGGCTTCGTCGTGCTGGGGGCCTTTGAGGGCCAGACCGTAGCCGCCCTGCTGGGCCAAAGATTCCTTGGTGATGTATTCGGAGAATTCCAGTCCCTTGGATTCCATGCCGATGTCCTGCATGAATTTGGGGTCTGAGCCGAAATCCCGGGCAAAGATTTTCTTCATCTGCCGGATGCCCTTGCCCACGATGGCGCCGAATCCTTCGCCCCTGGCCATCTGGTGGATCAGTTCCAGGGCGTTGAACCGGTTGCCGAAGCTCAGGTCCATGCCGCCGGTGTGTTCTGTGGTGATCAGCCCGTTTTCAAAGCACTCCATGACAAAGCCGATGGAGGTGCCCACGGAGATGGTGTCCAGGCCGTAGGCGTCGCAGTAAAAGTTGATTTCAAGAATGGTCTGGGCGTCAAAAATACCCAGGTTGGAGCCGCAGCCGGCAACGGTTTCATATTCCGGGCCGTCAACAAAAACCTTGGCCCCCCGGTAGGGGCCGGTGAAGGGGGAGAAGTCCTTTACCCCGTGGGCGCAGGCCACGGCGCAGCCTCTCCAGCAGCCGTCAAAACCCTTGTCGAAAATATGTTCGTAGACCTCCTCACCGATGACTTTGCTTTCCGGATGGGATCCGAATTTAAAGTTGTTCACCGGCAGGCAGTCATGGTCATTCATGATGGGGACCAGATGGGTGGTGCCCACCAGGGCCATGCGGTTCTGCTTGGGATCCAGGGTGCTGATCTCCTTGGCATGGGCCTTGGTGACTTTTTTGAGGCCTTCCATATCCGCCGGTGCGTTGGCTTTCATTGAAATTGCGCCGTAGCGGCCCACAATGGCCTTGATTTTTTTGTCAGCGAATACGGTACCGATGCCGCCCCGGCCGGCCTGTTTGTAACGGACCATTTTACGGCCTGCATCCCACCAGGAAAAGTTCAGGCAGCCGAAATAGGTATTTTCAGCCCCCGGGCCTGCCGTTACAACTGAGACGTTTACCGGTTTTTTTTCATCAAAGTAATGGGTCAGCACCTTTGACATTTCATAGGAGTCTTCGGGCAGGTCCTGGGCCTGGAAGAACTTGATTTTGTTCTCAATGCCGTCGATGAGGACAACGGTGTCCGTTTGGGCCTTGCCGTCGATCTGGAGGACATCAAATCCGGAGAATTTTTTATAAGGGCCGAAATACCCACCCACGTTGGAGTCGATGGGGGCGCCGGTAAGGGGGGAAATTGAGGTGACGATGCTTTTGCCGCCGCCGGGATAGCCCGGGGTGCCGCCCAGCGGGCCGGAGGCAATGCATACGGTATTTTCCGGATCGTTCCACTTGGTGTTCCCGGAAACCGCATTCCACATCAACCAGAGATCATACCCCTTGCCGCCGATGAATTTTTCCTTGATTTTTTCGTCGATGGGGGTGATGTCCACCTGGGTGTCGGAAAGATTGATACGAAGAGACTGGTCTGTGTATCCCTGTTTTACCTCGGCCCGTTTATAGGAGACGGCCTTGATCTCCTTAAGACTGAATTGACCCATTTTTTGCGCTCCTTAAAAAGCATGCTGCATCTGTATTTTTGGTTTGATCATGCTGCGGACTGGCAACCATCCGCAGAGTTCCGTCTTCCATTGTAACATATCCCCCGGACAGGGGACAGGTTCATCCGGCAAATAGATGACATAATGGTTAAACCATTAATAGGGTATTCCCTTTCTCTTGTCAACCCAAGGGGTTAGATGTGCCGGGCTAACAGGTAAAAAAACTTGACTTTTCAGGTGTTTCACGGTATTACCCACATGGAAAATAACCTTAATAAATAAGGCGTTCGGTATGCTTATTGTATCCAATTTCTTACAAGCTGTTGCAGTGGTCCTGGAATGGGGGCTGAATATTTATTGGTGGATTGTCATCATTGGGGCCATCTTGTCCTGGGTCCGGCCGGATCCTTACCACCCTGCTGTCCGTTTCCTCAACCAGGCCACCGAGCCCGTTTTTTATCAGATCAGAAAACGGCTTCCCGTGGTTTTCGGCGGGATGGACCTGTCTCCTCTGATTGTGCTTGCTGCCATCCTTTTTCTTCAGACCTTTGTCGTGAACAGCCTTTTCCAGCTGGCACGGTCCGTTAATTAACACCAGAAAAGGAGTTCCTATGGGGGTTACACCGCTGGTTGTCAAACAAAAGGAGTTTTCCACCCGGTTCAGGGGGTTTGATGTACAGGAAGTGGATGCCTTCCTCGAGGAGGTGGCCCGGGAGCTTGCCTCCCAGGACCGAACCATCGAAGCCCTGAAGCAGGAAAAACACCGGCTGGAACTGGAAAACCAGGGGTATCGGAAACGGGAAGATTCCATGAAAAATGCCATGATCCAGTCCCAGAAGGTACTGGACCAGATGAAGGACAACGCCCGTAAATCAGCCCAGGTGGTCATTGCCAACGCAGAAGTGGAGGCAGAGAAAATTTTGAACCGGGCCCATAAGCGCCTATCCCAGCTCCACAGTGATATAACGGAACTCAAGCGCCAGCGGATTCAGCTTGAGATGCAGATCAGTTCGGTGTTAGAATCCCATTCCAAGATGCTTGAGATGACCAAGGAAGAAAACAAGGCGGCTGATGAAGCCGACGCCTCCCTGAAGTTTATCAGGCAGGCCTAAGGCCTGACCGGCAGCATTTACCACCGGCCCGGCCTTTTTGCTCCAATAATTTGTTTTCATCACATAATTTACGACAAATTTAATTCCAAAAAGGTGTTCCAATGGCTGAAATTGATGCTTTTTTCAAGCTTATGCATGACCAGGGTGCCTCGGACCTCCACCTGGCCTCCGGCCAGCAGCCGGCCCTGAGGCTTAACGGTGATATTGAACGGATCAAATACGACACCCTGACCTCGGACAAGCTTCGGGGGATGCTCTATGAAATCACCTCCCAGGAAAAGATAAAGGTGTTTGAAGAGACCGGTGATGTGGATTTCGGCTATGAGATTCCCGGCCTGGCCCGGTACAGGGCCAATTATTTCATGCAGAAAAACGGGATCTCTGCCGTATTCCGTGAAATTCCCTCCAATATCATGACCGCCGAACAGCTGGGGCTGCCCCCGGTGATTTCCAAACTGGCCAACCTGCCCAGGGGGCTGGTGCTGGTGACCGGGCCCACCGGCTCGGGCAAGTCCACCACCCTGGCCGCCATCATCGACCAGGCCAATAGGGCCCGGAAAGACCATATCATCACGGTGGAAGACCCCATCGAATTTGTCCATAAAAGCCAGAACTGCATCATCAATCACCGGGAAGTGGGCACACATACCCAGACCTTTTCAGCCGCCCTGCGCGGGGCCCTGCGTGAGGACCCGGACGTCATCCTGGTGGGGGAGCTCCGGGATCTTGAAACCATCTCCCTTGCCATTGAGGCGGCATCCACCGGCCACCTGGTTTTCGGTACCCTTCATACCTCCAGTGCCCCAAAAACCGTGGACAGGATCATTGAGGTCTTTCCCTCCTCGGAACAGGCACAGATCCGCTCCACCCTCTCGGACAGCCTCAGGGCGGTCGTGGCCCAGGTATTGTTCAAGCGCATCGATAAAAAGGGGCGTTGCGCGGCCCTGGAAATCCTGGTGGCCACCCCGGCAGTACGGAACCTGATCCGGGAATCCAAAACCCACCAGATCCCCTCCATGATCCAGACGGGCAAAACCTACGGGATGCAACTGCTGGACGATGCCATCATGGATTTGTACAAAAAGCGGATGATCAGTCCTGACGAGGCCTATTCCAAGGCCAATAACAAGGGCCTGTTCAGGCCCTTCCTCAAGAATCCGCCTTCGGATTTCACCGAGGCATAAATGTTTCACAGGAGGCGGCCGTGAAAAAACAGCAGATCGACCATATTCTGTCCAAGATGCTGGACTCCCACGATAATGTATCCGACCTGAACCTCACCCCGGGCAAACCCCTTCAGGTGGAAAGCTCCGGGGAACTGGTGCCGGTGAAAATCCATCCGGATTTCAAACTGCTCACCCCCTTTCAGACCGAAATTTTTGCCCTGAATCTCATCAACAACGACAGAAAACTGACCGAAACCCTCCTGCGGGAAGGCAGCTGCGACCTATCATACCAGCTGGGCACCAAGGCCAGGTTCAGGGTGAATATTTTCTCCCGGTCGGGCAAGTATTCCATTGTTCTCAGGAAGCTGGAGACAGAAATTCCCACCATTGAGGGGCTGAACCTGCCTAAAAGTTTTGTCCCCATGGCCGAAGAGAAAAATGGGATCATCTTTGTCACCGGTGCCACCGGCTCAGGTAAGACCACCTCCCTGGCCGCATTGCTGGACCGGATCAATGAAACCAAGTCCGTCCATGTGATCACCCTGGAGGACCCCATCGAATACCAGCATTCCCAGAAGCGGTCCACATTTAACCAGCGGGAACTGGGTATGGATTTTGACGCCTTTTCTTCGGGGCTCAGGGCCGCCCTGCGCCAGGCGCCAAAGGTCATTCTCGTGGGCGAGATGCGGGATCGGGAAACCGTTGAAATCGGCCTGTCCGCTGCCGAAACCGGGCATCTGGTGCTCACCACCCTCCATACTGTGGATGCGGGCCAGTCCATTAACCGCGTGCTGGGCATGTTTTCCACGGAAGAGGAAAAGCAGGTCAGGATCCGGCTGGCCGACACCGTGCGCTGGATCGTTTCCCAGCGCCTGCTGCCCAAGGTGGGCGGCGGCCGGGTGGCCGCATTTGAAATCTTGGCCTCCAACCTGAGGGTAAAGGACTCCATCCTCAACGGGGAGTCCGAAGGCAAGACCTTTCATGATATTATTACGTCTGGCAAGGCCCAGGGAATGATCTCCTTTGACGAATTTATCATTTCCCTTTATGAGGAGGGCCAGATCGATGAGGCCACGGCCACGGCCTATGCGTCAAGAAAGGATATTGTGGGCCGGGGCCTCGACAGTATTAAAAGCGCCAGGGGTGAGTCCACCTCGCAAATAGACAGCCTGGAAATAGACCGGAGTTACGGAGGGAGAGACAGATGAACGTTACATGCCCCCATTGCAGTACCAAATTGAACCTGCCGGACGACAAGGTGCCCAAAGACAGGGATACTTCCTTTAAATGCCCCAAATGCAAGGGGGCCATCCAGGTGAAGGCCTCCCGGCCGGAGGACCCGCCCCAGAAGCCTGCAGCGTCGCCGAGGCAGGCAATGCCCGCTGCCGGGGAGCAGGGAATGTTCCGCAGATCCTCCCGGGCCCGCGCCCTGGTCTGCATGGCGCCTTCGGGAACCCGTGACCTGCTGTCGGCCAGCATTCAGAGATTGGATTTTTCCATTGATTTTCCCAAAACCCCGGAAAATGCCCTGGATAATCTGGAATACCAGATTTATCCTCTGGTGGTTCTGGACGACGCCTTTGATCTGGGGCAGAGGATGATTTCCCATATGAATGATATGGATATGTCCCTGCGCCGGAGAATCTGCCTGGTACGGGTGGAGCAGGGCGTTGAAACCGGGAATGCCATGGCTGCCCTCCACGGCAGCGTCAATTTTGTGTTCCGGTTGCGTGACATTGATGAAGAAGACGACCTCTATATTGAGGATATGCTCAATGACGCACTGGAGAATCATAAACGGTTATATGCCGTGTACAACGAATCCATGAAGGTGGCCGGAAAGGCTTAACCCTTAGGTGATACGGCTGTTTTAATATGGGGAACTGGTATGATGCCCACGGGCCGTCGGAATGGTTCCGGCGGAGTTTTTCGTTTTTGCATCTTGGGTTATTGATCCTTACCCTTGCCCTTGTGGTGGCCGAGTTCAGGTTTGACTGGTGTGAAACCCTGGCCGGCCGTTTTCTTTTATCCACCAATCAGAACCGCCCGGAAACCGGTTCCATTTGGGAATCGGGCCGCCATACCGTCAGTGCCCGCCAATCCATTGAAGGCATCATCCTTGAAAAAAAAAATGTGGAACAGCATCTCAGAACGGCCCGTTCATTTGCTGAACTGGGCGAGGGACTGGGCGGGGAAAAATGGATCAACCTGGACAAAGCGCGGTTTAAACAATTATACCTTGCCCTGGGGGCCTCGGAGAGACGGGCGCTCATTGAGCCGGCCCGCCTGGCCTGGCTGCTCAACGGCGACCGCACCTCCCGGATTTTCTGCGAAGGGCGGCCCGGCGGCATCATTATTTATTTTATCGATTCGGAAAACCGGGTGATCCGCCAGCTTAATCTGGACATCAAGAAAACCGGCGGGCCAGGGGAAATCCCGGGCCGCCTGGAAACCCTGGAGGATTTTTCAGGAACCATCTATCCTGCGGATCGTTTTTTTGAAGCCGTATTCCGTCTGCCCGAGGAGATGGTGCCGGACCTGATTCCCGAGGGTGAGGCATTGCTCACCGGTACCGGGACCCTGGACCGGGTGGGGATCTGGAATACGGCTGAGGACGGTTACATCCGGCTGGGCTTTGAGTTTGTCCGCCTGGACCAGCGCCGGGTGGTGGTGGCAAGGGCCAGGGAATGGGCCGTATGGCAGTTGAACCTCATCCTGAAAGGGGAAGACCGGTGAAGGTTCTCAGTGCCCTGATTGCGGCATTTCGGATTTTCTTTTACCTGGGGCTCCTGACCATTGGGATCGGTGCGGTCGCCGGCTGTTTTCTGGTGCTGCAAATTTCAAATGATCTGCCTAAACTGCCATCGCCCCTGAGCCGGATCATAGAAACGCCCCAGAGCCTTGTTTACGGGGCGGACGGGCAGGTGCTGGCGGCCCTGGGCGCCCGGGACGCCGTTTCGCTCAATAGGGTCTCGCCTGATTTCATCAAGGCTGTTGTGGCCACGGAGGATCACCGGTTTTTTGAGCACCACGGCATCAATAAGCTCAGGATTATTAAAGGGCTGTATATCACCCTGTTTAAACCCGGCCAGATCCAGGGGGCGTCGACCATCACCCAGCAGCTGGCCAAAAATCTTTTTTTCTCATTTGAGAAGACCTGGCAGCGAAAATTCAAAGAACTCCTGGTTGCCCTGCAGATAGAAGCCTCTGCCACCAAGGAGGAAATCCTGGAAGCCTATATCAACCAGATTCATTTCGGTGCCGGTGCCCAGGGGGTTGAAAAGGCTGCCCGGACATTTTTCGGCAAGTCCGCCAGGGAACTGGACCTGGGGGAGGCGGCACTGCTGGCCGGCCTGCCCAAGTCCCCCAGCCGCTACAACCCCTTCCGTTATTATGACAGGGCGCTTGCCCGGCGAAAAGTGGTGCTGGGACGGATGGCTGCAGCAGGGTTCATCACTCCGGAGGAAGCGCGGAGCGCAGAAGAAAAACAGCCCGAACTTCATAAGGGGCGTACCGACGCCCGCACCGGCAGTTACTTTTTGGATGCCTTGATCCAGGAACTTTCCGGCCGCTATGGTGAAGATGTGGTGTTCCACGGCGGCATTAAGGTTTATGCCACCCAGGATCCACAGCTCCAGGCAATGGCCGATGAGGCAGTCAGGGACGGTCTGGACCGGCTGGATAAACTCATGGGCCTGGAAGCGGATGCGCCTGAAAGGCCCCAGGCAGCACTGGTGGCGGTGGATACGGCCTCGGGCGCCGTCAAGGCCATGGTGGGGGGCAGGGATTATTATGCCAGTGAATTCAACCGGGCCGTGAACGGGAAACGTCAGGCCGGATCTGGGTTTAAACCCTTTGTATATTATACCGCCTTTGAAAGGCTGGGTATGCATCCGGCCACCCTGGTGACGGACAGGCCCGTCTCCATTCCTGTGACAGGGGCGCCGGACTGGCGGCCCCGGAATTTTGAAAAACGGTACAGGGGCCCCCTGGTTCTCAAGCAGGCCCTGGTTTCTTCTGTAAATACCATTGCCGCCCAATTGGTGGCCCGGACCGGCCCTAGGGCCGTCATTGATACGGCCCGGGCCTGCGGTATTAAAAGTCCCTTGGACAACGTCTATTCGGTTGCCCTGGGCACTTCAGGGGTGACGGCCTATGAAATGGCTTCAGCCTTTTCGGCATTTGCCGGGCTGGGGACATGGCATGCCCCCTTTTTATTCTGGCGGGTGGAAGACGCCCGGGGCCGGGTGATGTTTGAGCGGATTGTAAAAGACCAGCGGGTATTGGACCCTGACCTTGCCTTTCAGGTGGTGGACATGATGGAGGGGGTTGTGGATAACGGGTCGGGGCGTTCGGTCCGCAGGCTGGGATTCCGGCGGCCGGCCGCCGGCAAGACCGGAACTTCAAACGATTATAAAGATGCATGGTTCACCGGGTTTACCCCTTCATTATCCACCTCCGTCTGGACCGGTTTTGATAAGGAAAAGACCCTCAGGGACAAACGGGGCGTGGGCATTACCGGAGGGCGGGGCGCGGCGCCCATCTGGACGGATTTCATGATCCGGGCCATGGCCGGCGAACCGGAACGTGATTTCTTAAAACCCGAGAATTTAAGATTTGACACCGTGGTCGTGACCACGGGCTGCCCCCCGGGCCCAGGTCCGGGAATGCCGGAGGGGGAGGGTGCGGACAATGCCGGGGAAGAGGCGGTGAAACTGATTACCGTGGCTGTAAAGCCCGGGCAGGTAAAGTGCCAGAAGGGGGCCGGTGATACGGATTCTTAGATATATCAGCTTCAGGTTCTGGATGGTCTGCCTGGCTGGGCTGCCCCTGAGTTTCTGGATTCTGCCCAAGGCAAGCGCCTGGCTGCCCGGGGTGCCGGCCTTGGGTGTTACCGCAGTAATACTTGTACTGACAGGGCTGGTGCTTGGGCTGATATTGGACCTGCTGGGCGCACGGCGGATCCGGTCTCTGGTCCGGGAGGGGGAACTCTGGGAACGGGCAGGGATGCCCGGGCGTGCGGAGAAAAAGTATCTCCGGGCCATGGGCATTTTTGACAGCGCCTGGATATCACCCTGGGCCGCACGTCGAACCGGACCTCAGCTCAGGTCCGCGGCGGCCCGGTTTTGTCTCACCGCCGGCATTTGTCACCCCGGGTTTGAGCATGCGGCCATCCTGCATCTTCTGGCCCACCCCGGAGATGAGACCCTTGCCCTGCTCTGGCTGGGGCGGGCGGACCTTGAAAACCGCAGGGAAGGCCCGGTTCAGTCCGTGCTCACCGCCCTTGCCGATGCCCATTATGCCAACCCGGTGGTGCGGCGGCGGCTCATCCCTAAGTTTTTGATGGCCGGCCGGAGTGACTTTTCCGCACAACGCCTTTACCGGCAGTTTCAGGCTGGGGTCAAGGCGGAGGCCACCCCCGATGATATGCGTATTGCCGCCGGCATTGCCGCACTTGTGGGAGGGGATGACGTGGCCGGTGAAATAAACGGCACCCGGGGCCGTGGGAACGGACTTGGGCGCACTCTTGGGGACTTGAGAAACGGCGCCGGCCACATTCCTGTAGACAGGGCAGCAGGCCTGGAGACCACAGGCGGGAAGAGGCGGCAGAAATCCCTCCTGGAGACGGGGTCGGCCGTCGGCTCAGTTTTTGGGAGGGGCATCAAATCCCTGTCCGCAGGCATTCTGGGCCTGGTCAGGAATAAACAGGTTCAGCAGATGATAAAACTGGGGGGTGTTGGGGTGATCGGCGTCTGGCTTTTCATTTTCGCCTGGACCACCCTCTCCCACATGGTTCAGTCCGCTCCGGAGCCGACCCGGCGAATTGAGATTAAAATCCGCAAGCCTTATACCATACAGGTGGCGGCCTATCTTAAACCCGCCCATGCCGACCGCTACGTGGCCCAATTAGAGAAAAAGGGGATAAGGGCCACAGTGAAGAAGACCGGGGCAGGGGGGAAAACCTGGTATCTGGTACGGGTGTCGGAATTTACCGATAAAAAAGCTGCGGCAGATTACGGCAACCGTCTCAAATCGCAGAAAATCATCGAGGATTTTTTTGTGAGCAACAAATGAACGAACAAGGAGAACTATCATGATTATTGTTTCCAATGTCCACTATCCGCCGGAAAGCACCCGGGAAGTTGCCAAGCGTTACCTGACCGCCCCGGCCCTTCCCGATTATATTACAAAGAAGGGACCCTATATTTCATCTTCCACGGAAATGGGTATTCATTCCCTCACCTATTATGAAATTGAAAACCACAGGCTCCCGGAGGCCCTGCTGGCCATCGGGGAAAGCCTGTCCGTATATTTCGGAGTGCCCGGATATACCTATGATATTAAACCCTATTTTGAGCTTGAAGAAGGATTGGGAATCTTGGGGATGTGATTCCTCTCGCTGGATTCCTTTAGTTTTTTAGCCTGCCTGGCCCATCCGCAGATATGTTCAAAATCGGCAAACTTCCACTTGTGGGGGAAGTTTTTGCATTGAACAGGCTTGGCCGCCTGGATGCGGCAGCCTTCCTTTGTGAGGAAAATGCAGGCCCCGTCGGGCTGCTCGACCAGGGAGAGGCACTGCCTGTCCCTGGTCAGGCGGGTATATTTTTCGATGAATTCATGGACGTCCATGTCCAAAACCCTGGCAATTGCATCGGGTTCCTCCGGGTGGAGCCTTACGTATCCGGGCTGGCGGCAGCAGGCCTGGCAGCGGATGCATTGAAAGTCTTTTAAATCAATCTGCTTTGTCATCTCTTTGCTTTTATGCGGCATGGGAATGTGTTTCCGGTTTAGTCTCCAGATGCTCGCCTGTGATCAGTGCCACCAACTGGGCCGGTGTGAGGCGTTTTCTGGAGAGGCGGTATCTATTGTTTTCGATGACGACTTCGGCGGGCATGGGGCGCAGATTGTAATTGCCTCCCATGGCATAGCAATAGGCGCCGGCATTTCTGATGGCCAACAGATCCCCTTCTCGGATTTCCGGAATGGACCTGTCTTTGGCAAAAAGATCGCCTGTCTCGCAGATATTGCCGCAGATGTCATATACCCGGCAGGTGCCGGCCGGATTTGAGATGTTATCCACCTGGTGCCAGGCATCGTAGAACATGGGGCGGATGAGCTGGGGAAATCCGGAGTCCGTACCGCAGATGGTCCGGTGCCGGTTTTGTTTTATGGTGTTGACCCGCACTAGGAGGCTGCCGGCCCTGGCCGTGAGAAATTTACCGGGTTCAAACCAGAGGCCTATATTCCGGCCGTAATCTTTGCAGAATTTTTCGAACCGGGCGATGACCTGGCGGCCCATCCCCACAAGGTCGACAGGGAGGTCCTCAGGGGTGTAAGCCACCTTGAATCCTCCGCCGAAATCCAGGAATTCCAGATGGGGGAAGTTGTCCGGTCGGGCAACGGACATGATTTGTTCCATGGCCCGGAGGACGGAGTCGGGCTTCTGGAGTCCTGAACCGGTATGTTCATGGAGACCCACCACGTGCAGGCCGGCGGCGTTTGTAATCTCAATGGCCTTGGGGGCATCCTCCAGCAGGATACCGAATTTGGTCAGATCCCCCCCGGTTTTTATTTTGTCATGGGCCCCGTCTACGACATCGGGGTTGAGCCTGAGGCAGATCCGTGTATTGGGGTAGGCCGCTGCATATTTTTCAAGCCGTGACAGGGAGCCGATATTCATAAGAACGCCGGAAGCGGCGACCTGGTGCATCTCTTCATCCGTAATATTGTTGGCTGTATAAATGATATCCTTTGGGCTGAAACCGCAGGAAAGGGCCATGGCAAGGTCCCCCGGGCTTACCGCATCGATTCCGGCCCCCATATTCTTTAGGGTATTCAGGACATCCCTGTTGTAGTTGGCCTTCATGGCATAGCAGATTTTCAGGCCGGGGTGGCTGAAGGCGTCCTTAAATTCCAGATACCTGGCTTTAATGTCGTCCAGGTCGTAAACATATGTTGGGGTGCCGAATTTATGGGCAATTGCACTCAGCATTTCGTGTGTCATGGCATTCTCTCCTTTTAGGTGTTAAATGATATATTAACGGTTTGAGAGATGTTGTCAAGAATATTGTTCTATGTAATTTTATATTATTCGAATTTTGTATTTTAAAACCTTATACAAAAAGATTTATATTCGGTATTGTCAGGGTTTCCGGGGGAGGCTGGAAGATATCATGGATGCTTTCCTTCAGCTGTTCAATGGTGTCGGCTTTCATCAGCCGTTTTAAAATGGACTGGGAGAATTTGAAATTGGCGCAAAAATAAGGTGCGAATTTTTTAAACATTTTCACGGCAAAAAAATCATCGTGGTAAAGGGATAGAAGATCGGCCATGCGCATGGCCGTGTCATGGTAAATACAGGCGCCCGGGTTAAATCCTTGTGTCCACTTGGCGAATATCCATGGCCGGGCTACGGCCATTCTTCCCAGGGAGAGCCCGTCGCAGCCTGAAACCTCGGTCATTTTTATGCCGTCTTCCGGCCTGAAGATGTTGCCGTTACCCAATACCGGGATGCCCACGGCCTCTTTTACCTGCCCGATGATCTCCCATTTAGGGGCCCGGCTTCTGCGGTCCGGGGCCACCCGGGGATGGAAGGTGAGACAGTCCGCTCCGGCGCTTTCAAAGGCCTTGCCCATGGCAACGGCAAACCGGGGATTGTCTTCCCAGCCAGTGCGGTATTTGACAAAGACAGGGCAGGAGACTGTCCGGCGGACCGCGTCCACAATTTCCACAGCCCGGTCCGGGGACTTTAGCAGGGCGGCGCCTGCCCCCTTTTTGCAGATGGCCGCCACGGAGCAGCCGAAATTGAGATCCACCCCGAAAAAGCCTTCTGATTCAATGCGGCGGGCGGCCAAGGCCATGCTTTCCGGGTCTCCGCCGAATATTTGGCAGACGGTATGGCCCAGCTCCCCGGGCCGCCAGGTAAAAACGTGGGAAACCTTTGGGTTTTCATGGGGCACGGCTTTGGCCGAGGCCATTCCGGTGAAGAGCAGGCCGAAACCGCCGAATTCCGACACCAGTTGGCGGAATGCTGTATGCCCCAGACCGGCCATGGGGGCCAGCACCATACGGTTTGGGATTGTTTTTTCGCCTATTTCAAGCGGGGTGCACAGAAAGTCTTTCAATTCCTCTGGGGATTTCATTGTGGTGCCTGCCATATGTTGGTGTTAAAAAAAATGTGGATATATAGCCGGAATTATAGCTGATTGTCAATTGCCGGTTTTAAAATTGCGCATGGCCAGCCAGCCGGCCAGGGGGCCGGGGGCCAGGAGCAGAAACGCATATTCCATGTTCCAGGTCCTGATCCACAGGCCTAGAAGTTCAATGGTGAAAATGGTGATGAGAAAACCGATGCAGTTGACGATGGTCAGTGCTGACCCCACATATGCCCTGGGGGCGAATCTGGCATTGAGGGAGGAAAACTGTGGGGAATCCGCAGTGACGGCCAGGCCCCAGAACATCAGAATCGTCAATGCCGGTATTGAGTCCATCCAATGCAACGCAGGTGACAGGATGCAGCAGGCGGCAGATCCGGCCAGCCCGAATCGGGCAACTCTCCGGCTGCCCATGCGTACCGAAAGCAGGCCGCCCAAGCTGCAGCCCAGAAAACCTGAAAAGAAGAAGGCCACGGTCCAGATATCGGCAGTATCCGGTACCAGGGCGGCAAAGAGGTCCGGAATAAATGCCCACAGGGCGTATAGTTCCCACATGTGACCGAAATATCCCAGTGAGGCGGACCTGAATCCTGGATGGGAGAAGGCCTGGGCCACTGCGTGGAAATTAAAGGCCGATGCCCCGGGCAATGCCGGGCCGTCCTTGACCAGGGAGGCCTGGATGATGCCGCCGGAAACACAGAGCAATGAGGTGGCCCCAAGAATAAGGGTTGAATCCCCCTGCCAGGAGACCAGCCGGATAAGATATGGGAAACCTGAGGCCAGGACCAGGGCTCCCACCAGCAGCCCCAGCGCCCTTCCCAGGGTGTCCGGGTACCAGGAGGCGGCAATTTTCATTCCCACGGGATAGATGCCGGCCAGGCAGATGCCGCACATGACCCTGGAGAAGAGCACCATCTCCCAGGCCTGGCCGGGAAGCAGGGGGAGGCTGTTGAAAATTCCCCCAAAAATTGAGGATATCAGAAATAGCCTGGCCGGGGAATAGCGGTCCGCCAGGTTCAAGGCGGCAAACAACAGGGTGCCGGCGATGAATCCGGCCTGGACACCTGAGAGAAGAAATCCCTGTCCCTGGAAGGCCGCATTGGCTGCAAACCAAATAGAACCGGAAAAAAATTGTGACAGAATGATCAGAAAAATCCGCATCCCGCCTTGTACCACACCTGTTTAATTATTCACATTGAATACTTGGCTGGAAAAAAATAAGCCTGAAGATCTGCGTGTGGCAGTTATCCGTAAAAGGCATTGGCCATTCTGATGGCATCGGCATAGAGTTCGGGTAGTTTTTTTTCAATGGTGCTGCCGGCCAGGGCCTTGTAAATGGGGGTATCCCACTCCCCCCGTTCAAATCCGGAGATGATATCCACCATTCTTGAAAACTCTTTATCCTGACCCATGAGGGCCTGCTTCATTTTATCGGAAAATGAGAGGTGGGAGAGTACGTTCTCCATGGGGCAGTCCATGAGGGCATCCATGTATGAAAACAGGCCAAGGGTAAATAATTCTTCAACACTGAATTTGGATTTAAATACCGATTTAAAGCTTTCGCACATCCTGGCCCGTATAATGGAGAGCCGGACCAATTCGTTGGGCTTGTTATTCCCCAGATCCGAGACCACCACCACATTGATGAATTTTCTAAGTTCATCTTCTCCAATATAGTTGACGGCATCCTTTACCGTGTCAATGGGGATTCTTCTGTTGAAAAAGGCGGAATTGGCATATTTGAGCAGCTTAAACGAGAGGGGGGCGTCGTTTCTGATGAAACTCCGTATTTTTTTTATATTTAACTCCCGGTTGCTGATTTCATTGATCAGTCTGAGTTTTGTGACATGGTTGGCCGATATGCCCCGGGTGGAAAGCACCTCGGGTTTGGCGAAGAAAAATCCCTGGAAATAATGGAATCCCATTGCTTTAGCCGCTTTAAATTCCTGGTGGGTCTCCACTTTTTCGGCCAGGAGTTTGACGCTGTAATTTGACCGGAGGTCTTCAATGATGCCTTCCAGGGTGTCAAGGGGGGTGGCCCTGAGATCGAATTTTATGATTCTGGACAATTGGATCATGGGGTCGAATTTCCGGTGATAGACAAAATCGTCAAGGGCTATGTTGTACCCTTTTTTTCTAAACAGTGAGAGGGCGGAAATGATATTTTCATCGGGTTCGATATCTTCAAGTACTTCAATGACGAATTGGTCCTTGGGCAAAAGCAGCGGCGCATTGTCCAGGATTAATTGTTTAGTGAAATTGATCAATCCCTTTTTGTTTCCCAGAATTTGATTGATTTCAAAGGGGAAAAACAGATTGGAGATCAGGTTCGCCGTAGCCATATCACCGTCAACATCGGGGAATGCATTGGTGATTCCTGTTCTAAACAACAATTCATAGCCAAAGAGTTTTTTGGACTTTGTGAAAATGGGCTGTCTGGCAAGAAAAACGTCCATGGCATCTCGATGCAGAGCGTTCATCAATCCTTTCAATTTCAGTAATCGGGGATGTCAGTCCATAAGCTATAGGTTTTTTAAGCATCGCACAAGATAAAAATGGATGGGGGTGAGGCGATTTCTAATCCTTGACAGGCCATGGGAGCTATACTATTTTAATACGTTATTTTTTTAGAAATGTGAGGCCGATGCAAAACAGACACGAGAATGAAAAAAAACAGTTCCGGCGGCTTTTTCAGCAGGAAGGGCTTGACCGGTTTGAAGAGCGTTTCCAGGTGCTGGAGGCCTTCTTAAAGCTGGATCACCATGTCAGCCTTGGCGAGATTTCCGCCCAGCTTGCGGCAGACGGGGTTGACGTCGATGAGGATTTTCTGGCCCGGAGTATGGAGCAGTTGTGCCGGTTTGGGTTTGCCAAACGCGTGGCCTTTGACCGCGGGGACAAGGTGCTCTATGAGCATCGGCACCTGGGGATCCACCATGACCATATGATATGCACCAAGTGCGGGGCCATTCTGGAGTTCAGGGATGAGAACATGGAAGTCCTGCAGGAGAAGGTGGCCCGAGCCTACGGGTTTTACATGCTTCAGCATAAGATGGAAATTTATGGCCTCTGTTCCAAGTGCATGGCGCTGAGGGCGGATCTGGTTCCCCTTCACAAGGCCAAGCCGGGCGAGAAACTGGTGGTCGAGTCGGTTGATGCCGGCCAAAAGATGCAATTGCGCATTTCTTCCATGGGGCTTCGGATCGGCGACACCATTGAGATGGTATCCAACGGAATTGGCGGCCAGGTGGTGATTGCCGTGGGGGAAAACCGGCTGGTAATCGGCACGGGCATGGCCCAGAAAATACATGTGAGATCCGTCAGGCAATGCGGCTGCGGTACCATTGATGTTCTGAGTTGCCCCAAAAAGCGGTGCCGCCGGGGCATGATGCCCCTTTCCCGGATGAAGGCCGGACAGGAAGGGCGGATTGTCCGGGTTGCCGGAGAGAGTGCGCTGCGCCGCCGCCTGCTGGAAATGGGCATTAACCGGGGCACCCGGGTTTATGTGGAAAAATATGCTCCCCTTAAAGATCCCCTGGAACTGGTGGTCAAAGGCTATCATATCTCCCTGAGGGTGG
The DNA here is from genome assembly GCA_028768525.1 of Desulfobacter sp. NCBI lineage: Bacteria > Pseudomonadati > Thermodesulfobacteriota > Desulfobacteria > Desulfobacterales > Desulfobacteraceae > Desulfobacter > Desulfobacter sp. The sequence continues at coordinate 4,830,994 of CP054837.1, forward strand.
AAGAGGCCGCCAATATTCTGGTTGAAGACGTAACATCCGTGAAAAGATAGATAATGAAAAAAGAGATCACCATTGCCCTGGCCGGCAATCCCAATTGCGGCAAGACCACTATTTTTAATAATCTGACAGGGGCCCGGCAGAAGGTGGGCAACTGGCCCGGGGTTACCGTTGAGAAAAAAGAGGGGCGCCTCTCCCACGGCGGCTGTGAGGTGCGGGTGGTGGACCTGCCCGGCACCTATAGCCTCACCCCTTTTTCCATTGAAGAAGTGACGGCCAGGGATTATATCCTGAATCATGCGCCGGATATTGTGGTCAATATCATTGATGCTTCCAACCTTGAGCGCAGCCTGTTTCTGGCGCTCCAGATTCTTGAACTGGGCCGTCCCTCGCTTTTTGTCCTTAATATGGCGGATATGGCAGAAGCCAAAGGGATGAAGATCGACGCCGACACATTGTCCAGCCTTTTGGGGCTGCCCGTGGTGTTTACGGTGGGAAACCGGAACAAGGGAACCCATGCCATCCTTGATGCGGCCTTCGAGGAGATCAAGGCCTTTGAGGAGGGCAAGGAGGCCCGGCAAATCCGTTACGGAAATGAAATTGAGCAATGCATTGAAGCTGTCTGCACCTGCCTCGGAGCTGAGGGGGGCGGAGAGGATGCCCTGCGCACCCGGTGGCAGGCCATTAAACTCCTTGAGGACGATCAGCTCATAAAAAATGCCTTGAAAGACCGGGCGGAACTGCCCGCCGCCCTTGAGACTGCGGCAGCATGCCGCAGCCGGGTGAAGGATCTGTTCCAGGATGATTTCGAGATCGTTATCACCGATGACCGCTACGGCGTCATTGAGGGCCTGATAAAGGCCTCGGTGAAATTCACCGCCCAGAAACGGATCGATATGTCCAGAAATATCGATCTTTTGCTCACGGATCGTTTTTTCGGCATCCCGGTATTTATATTTTTCATCTGGGCCATGTTTCAGCTGACCTTTTCCCTGGGTGCCTATCCCATGGAATGGATCGAATCCGGGGTGGGACTGCTTTCAGGCGCCCTGGACAATGCCATGGCTCCCTCATTGTTCAAGTCTCTTGTCCTGGATGGCATCGTGGCCGGTATCGGTTCTGTGATTATCTTTCTGCCCAATATCTTGATTCTTTTTTTCTGTATCGCCCTGTTCGAGGATACCGGGTATATGGCCAGGGCCGCCTTCCTCATGGACCGGGTGATGCATACCTCCGGGCTCCACGGCAAGTCTTTCATCCCCATGCTGATGGGGTTTGGATGCAACGTGCCGGCCATCATGGCGACCCGGGCCCTGGAGAACCAGAAGGACAGGGTGCTTACCATATTGATGACCCCCTTTATGTCCTGTTCTGCACGGTTGCCGGTGTACATTGTCCTGGCAGGCACTTTCTTCGCCCACAGGGCCGGGACAGTGATTTTCTGCCTCTATGCCACGGGCATCATCATTGCCATCGCGTCCGGACGGATTCTGAGAAGCCTGCTGTTCAGAGGCGAGGAGGCACCATTTGTCATGGAGCTTCCCCCTTACCGGGTGCCCATGCTTAAAAGCCTGCTCATCCATATGTGGGATAGAAGCAAGATGTTTTTAAAAAAAATGGGCGGAGTGATCCTGGTGGGCTCCGTCATCATCTGGGTATTGTCCACTTTTCCCAGGACCACGGATTTCTCAGTGGATTACGATGGGAAAATCGCCGCCGCAAAAGCTGCGTACAATCAGAAAACCGCATCTTTGGATACCGAAGCGCACCGCGGGCTGGCTGCCGCCCAACTTGAAAAAGAAGTGTCAGACCTGTTAAACCTCAAAGAACAGGAACGGGTGGGCGGATCATATATCGGTATGATCGGAAAGGCTCTGGAACCCGTGTTTGCGCCCATCGGCATTGGGTGGCAGTCCAGTGTCGCCCTGGTGACCGGTTTTGTGGCCAAGGAAGTGGTGGTCTCGACCATGGGGGTCCTTTACGGTGTGGGAGAAGGGGAAGAGGGGGCATTGCAAGCGGCACTTAGGAACTCAGGCATGACGCCGGTATCGGCGTTGTCCATGATGGTTTTTGTGCTGTTGTATGTTCCCTGTTTTGCCACGGTAGTGGCTGTTTACAAAGAAGCCTCCGCAAAATGGGCCTGGTTCAATGTAATCTATACGACAACGGTTGCATGGACAATGTCTTTTCTGGTATACCGGGTCGGAATGATGTTGAGTTGATATAGAAACGGAGATGAGTATGCGTCTTTATAATAAACGGATGATTGTTTTTTGCGGGTTTATACTGGCGGCCCTATTGGCAGATACTGGATGGGCAGCCGAACGGCTGGCTGTGAAGGCTTCCATTGCCAACTTGAGAAATGGTGCCGGCACCAAATACAAAGTACTCTGGCAGGTGGAAAAATACCATCCGTTTTTGGTCATCCAAAAAAAGGGGGATTGGTATGAGGTTAAGGATTTTGAAGGGGATTCCGCCTGGATTCATAATTCGCTTCTCACCAGCATTAAAACGGTGATTTCAACAAAATCAAAGTGCAACGTCAGAAAAGAGCCCAATACAAAAAGTCCGGTGGTACTGCGGGTTGAGCGGGGGGTGCCCTTTAAGGTTCTCAAACGCAAGGGCAGCTGGATCCGCATCGAGCATGCGGACGGGGAAACCGGGTGGATATATAAGACACTGGTCTGGTGATATTAGATTAAATCAGGTGATATTAACCAACTCAAGGAATAGATTAAGACATGGCGGATCAAGGTGTATCAAACGAACGGAAAAAAGAACTGGAACAGATGGACCCTTTTCAGGATGCCTTGGTAAAAGGGCTTTCCTATGCATCGGAACATAAAAAACAGATTGGGCTGATTATCGGGGCTGTGGTGGTGGTCTGCGTGGTTTTTTCAACCATTATCTACAGTTTTAAACGGTCCGAAGTCCAGGCGTCAAGGCTTTCTGCCAAAGCAGTGGCGGCTTACGGGAACGTCTATGCCCAGGATAGAAATCCCCAAAAAGGGTTTGAGGCGGTTAAGGATGATTTCCAGGCGGTTCTGGATGAATATGCCAATACCAGTGCCGGGCGGATGGCCATGGTCACTTTTGCCAAGATTTGTTTTGATGCAGGCGAGTATGACAAGGCCTATGAACTCTATTCCCAGGCTCTCTCAGACATGGGAGACGATGCCGGTATGGAAAATTTTTTCCTTTCAGCACTGGGGAACCTGTCCCAGTTGAAGAAGGATAGGGAAAAGGCAAAATCCTATTACCTTCGTATCGAAAATGGGGCATCAAACCTGCTGAAGGATGAGGCCCGGTTTGCCCTGGCACTGATCTATGAGGCGGAGAATGATATGGCCGCCAGCCTTAAGATGTATGAAAAGATCGTGAAGGAAAACGAAAATTCCATTTACAAAGCCATTGCCCAGTCCCGGATAAACGGGGAGAAGGGGTAGGATCGTTTTCATTGTCTTCATGTCGGGAAAAAGGCTTTTAAACTAAAAAAGGCTGCCTTTGGGCAGCCTTTTTTAGAAAAGGAAAAAAAGATGAAAAAACTAACCGTTGGTTAGTGGTAAATACAAACTGCAAAGCCTGTGCCTGCCTCTCAGAATTTTTCCCAAAAAACAAAAAATCTTGTAACCGCTTAATAATAAACTATTTTTTATTTGGCGGGACCTGAATAGTACTCAAAAAAATACGGCGAAACCATATTCTGAGTTCAAAATTTTGAACTCTAAAAATAGGTGTAAAAAATAAACCCGTCCCAACCCCTTAATTTTAAGGCGTTGGGACGGGTTCAAAATTTTGAACTTTTTTACCTGCCAAGTTTTAATTCTTTATCCAGGTTGAATTTTTTCAATTTCTGGTTTAATCCGCTTTTTCCGATGCCAAGGATTTTGGCGGCCTTGGTCTGGACGTTGCCGGACATCTCCATGGCCCGCTGGATCATACGTTTTTCAACGGCGGCAAGGGTTTCGGACAGCCCTACGCCTTCGGGAATGCCATCCAGCTGGAGGGTGTTGGTTCTGGGACTGCGGATATGGGGCGGCAGATCCGAGACAGATATATTGCTTGTACTGCAGAGGATGGCAGCCCGTTCAATGACGTTTTCAAGCTCCCGCACATTCCCCTTCCACCCATAGTCGCAGAGTACCTGGGCCGCATCTTTATCAATGCCCGTCACTGTATCCGGGGATTCAGGTCCCTGGGTATATTTTTCAATAAAGTGCTTGATAAGCAGGGGAATATCCTCCCGGCGGTCCCTCAAGGGCGGTATCACCGCCTTGACCACATTGAGGCGGTAATAGAGATCTTCCCTGAAATTTCCTTTCTGAACCTCTTCTTCAAGGGTCTTGTTGGTTGCTGCGATGAGCCTGAAATCCACGGGGATGGGAGCCGTTCCCCCCACCCGTTCCACTGTCCGTTCCTGGAGGACCCTGAGCAGTTTGACCTGCAGCGGCATGGGCAGCTCACCGATTTCGTCAAGGAACAAGGTGCCCTTGTCCGCCAGTTCGAACCGTCCTTTTTTCATATTGGCGGCCCCTGTAAATGCCCCTTTTTCATGGCCGAAAAGTTCGCTCTCCAGAAGGGACTCTGCAAAGGCCGAGCAGTTCACCGCCACAAGGTTCTCATCCTTTCGAAGGCTGTTGTAATGGATGGCCTTGGACACCAGTTCTTTACCGGTACCGCTTTCCCCTTCAATAAGGATTGAGGCGTTGGTTGGCGCCACCTTCTGGATAACTTCATAGAGTTCCTGCATGGGTTTGCTCTTTCCGATGATATTGTTAAACTGATACCTGGACCGGATGGCGTCCTTGAGCAGGGTGTTTTCCTGGACGATTTTATAAACGGAAAGGGCTTTGGCGATATGTGCGATCAGTGCCTCATTTTCAAAGGGCTTCAGGATAAAAGTATAGGCGCCCTTGTGCATGGCTTCCACGGCCTTTTCCACGCTGCCGAAGGCCGTCATGATGATCACCGGCAGGTCCGGTTTCAGAGCCTTTATTTTTTCCAGCAGTTCAATGCCGGACATGCCCGGCATTTTTACATCGGAGAGCACCAGGTCAATGAATTGGGTATTCAGTATATCCAGCGCCTCCATACCGCTGGAGGCCGTAAAGGCGCGGTATCCTTCTTCCGCGAGCACTTCACCGATAATCATAGGGTAGTGCTTTTCATCATCCACGATGAGTATATTTTCCATTATCTCAACTCCTTGGGGGGAACTTCATGGGCGGGCAGTACAATTTCCACACGGGTGCCGTTGGGGGATACATTAACGATTTCGATGGTGCCCAGGTGGGCCTCTATGATGTTTTTAATGATACCGAGGCCAAGCCCGGTGCCTGTTTCCTTGGTGGTGAAAAAAGGCGTCCATATTTTTTTTAGAATTTCCTCATCAATGCCCTCGCCGGTATCGGTGAAACTGATGCGGACCAGCCCGTTTTCATGACGGGTTGAAATGGTGAGTTCGCCGCAATCGTCCATGGCCTGGAAGGCGTTGAGAAAAATATTGAGGAAGGCCTGGTAGAGCATGGCCGGGTCGGCGGCGATGCCGGGGAGGCTGTTCTGGAAATCCTTGATGATTCTGATGTTTTCTTCCTTGGCTTTTTGGGCGAGAAATGCCAGGTTCTTTTCTATCACCTCCTCCACGGCGCAGGGGCGCAGATCCGCCACTTTGGGCTTTGCAAAGTCTAGAAAATCCTTAATAATATGATCCAGCCGGGAGGATTCCTCAACTATGATATCCGGGATTTGGCTGGTGGGATCCAGGCGCGCCATTTTCTTTTTCATGAGCTGGGCACTGCTTTTAATAATGCCCAGGGGATTTCGTATCTCATGGGATACGCCGGCGGTCATCTCCCCTATGGCTGAGAGGTGTTCCGCCCTTCTCAGTTTTTCCTCAAGTTTCAGGCGTTCTTCCGCCCGGTGCTCAATAATTCGTTCTCCGTGTTTGACAACAAAGCGCAGGACTAAAAAAAGGATGCCCATGATGCCGGCGCAGCTTGTCACGATGAGGCCCTGGAGTTTGAATACCTGCTGGTACTCATCGGAAACATCCCTGACGATTTCAATGACGCCGATGATCATCCGGTCCCTGGTGCGTGCCAGCTGCACTTCCTGAACCAGCGGGGCAAAGGTGACTATTTTTGTCTCCTTGGGAAACCAGAACATTAATTCCAGGAAGCTTCCCTTTTGAACAAGTTTGGAGGTGGCTTCCCCCTTCATGGCTTTTTCATAATAGACACCGCCTGCGTTTTCTTTTCCGATATCGCTGTCGTCGAAACTGTAGCCGATGATATTGTCCGTTCCATAGATATTCACCATCTCAACGTGGAAACTGTGGAGGGTGGATTTTACGACGGCATCTAGGAGGCTGTGTTGTTTTTTTTCCCTTAATTTGACTTCTCCGTGTTTATATACCACCGGTGCGACAAACCGTAGGAATATCTGATGGTTGAGATTTTCCACCAGAAGCCGGTTGTACTCTTTGCTTTTTTCCAGAAGGATGGCCCTCACCCAGTGGGCATTGAGGGCCGCGATGACGATGGTGGCCGTGAGCATGACGATCAGGCTTGATACGGTAAATGCCTTTACAAGGATAAAGGGGCGGGTGCCGGGTGTGGTGTTGGGTTTGGGAGGTGTTTTTTTCACTTTAATTTTCAGATTATAAACGGGTCTTTCTATGTCGTCTGACGGATTTTAGCCTGACAAATTCCTTAAAAATTTACTGTTTAATTCCTCAAAATGAGGATTATACTTGACTTTCAACAAATATCGTATCAAATATAGTGGTATTAATACGACATAGCAATACAAAATACAATTGCATAATCTGTTTAAATTTAAAGCATGACAGCCTGTAATTGAGGATGAAGGCGTATGGTATTGGGAAAAAAAGATCACCTTGTGGGTCTGGATATTGGATCTGCCTTTGTTAAAGTGGCTGAGCTAAAAATATCTAAAAAAGGCAATTCTCTCAAAAAATTCGGCATGGCCCCGGTGCCGGAAGGGGTTATCACCGAAGGCAGAATATCAAATATGGATGTTCTGGCCGAGATCATCCGGACATTATTTAAGTCCCAGAAAATCAAAGAAAAGAAAGTCGCGATTTCCACCGGCGGTCATTCTGTGGTGATTAAAACGATCAGCACCCCCACAGCCACGGAGAAACAATTGGGCCAGACCATCAGGGCCGAAGCGGAGCAGTATATCCCTTACGATATTGATGATGTGAATATCGATTACCAGATTCTGGGGGAAAGTGAGTATTCTCCCGACCAGATGAATGTCCTCCTGGTGGCGGTAAAAAAGGACCTGGTGGCCGAGTATATGGAACTCACCCGCATGGCAGGGCTGGTGCCCAGTATCATTGATGTGGATACTTTCGCCCTTCAGAATATTTTTGAAACCCTGCCGGATCAGGACAGTTCCCTCGTCACTCTGCTGGCCGATGTCGGGGCTTCGAAAACCTCCCTGAATATTGTCAAGGACAATAGCTCAATGATGATGCGGGACATGATGACCGGAGGCAGTCAGATTGTCGAAGCCGTGAGGGACAGTCTGGAAATCGATTATGCGACAGCTGCCGCTGTGGTTCAGGGGGAAGCAGAACCGCCCGGTGATCCAGCGGTTGTAGAGGAAATATGCGCCTCCATCACCAATGGATGGTGTGCGGAAATCTGCGAGGTGGTCCACACCTTTGAATCGGGGACCAATGAACTTCGGCTGGAACAGGTGGTACTCAGCGGCGGCGGCGGATTTATGGATAATCTGGCTCAGCGGCTGAGGGCAGAGCTTAATGTCCAGGTATCCAACATCGACCCCTTCGGGGGGCTAACGATCAATTCCAAACAATTCGGCAATCTGGATGGATATAAACTCCAGGCCCCCATCGCTTTGGGACTTGCCATGAGACGGGTGGATGACAAATGATACGAATCAACCTTCTGCCGTTCAGGCTCGCCCGGAAAAAAGAAAATATCCGGCGCCAGGTGTCAATTTTTCTGCTTTCACTTTTGCTGATAGGGGTTGCTCTTTTTTGGCTGACCCGGACCGTTGATACACAGATTAATACGATTCAGAACAGGATTGCAGCGGTCCAGGCGGAAACCAAGAAATATCAGGCAAAAGCCAAACGGGTCACAGAGATTAAGAAGAAACTCAAGATACTCAACGAAAAACTCAAGGTTGTCTCTTCCCTTAAAAGTAAAAGGGATGAACAGCAGGTGCTTCTGGAGGAGATGGCTGACCGCATCGTCAAGGACAGGATGTGGATCGAAAGTATGAACGCCGATGGAAAGAGTGTCGTGGTAACCGGAGTGGCATACGACAATCCCACCATTGCAGATTTTATGAGGCACCTTGAGAAATCACCTTTATTCCAAAACGTGGATCTCAGGCGGTCAAGGCTTCGGGATTTCCAGGGCGGGGTCCAGCTCAAAGCCTTTGAGCTTGTGTGCTATAAAAAACAGGCAGCCCCCGAGGAGCCGCCCGAAGAAAAGGGTAAAAAATAATGGCTGATAAAAAAGAATCCTCTGCGGGTAAATTACGCGGCCAGATGGACCGGATTTTTGCCGGGATTGGGAAACTGACTAAAATTCAGCGCCTGCTGATCTGCGTCGGTGCGATTTTGCTGATCGGCGGTGGATATTATTATTTTATTTTTGCGCCCCGGTGGGAGAATTTGAATGCCGCCAGGGAGGAATTGACACGCCAGGAAGACCGGTTGGCCACCTTCAAGGCAAAAGCCAGGGTCCTGCCTAAATTCGAGAAGCAGATGGCCGAAGCCCGTGAGCGGTTCAATGTCGCCATGAAAGCGCTCCCGGACAAAAAGGAACTACCCGCCCTGCTAACCAGTATTTCCGAGGCAGGAATGCGGGCTGGGCTAGAGTTCCGCCTCTTTGAGCCGGCAACGGTTGTGAACAAGGAATTTTATAAGGAAATCCCCATCTCCATGGATGTCAGCGGGGCATACCACCAGATAGCGGATTTCTTTTTCCAGGTGGCTAATTTGAACCGCATCGTCAATGTGCAGAATATTTCCATGAAAAAGGATGGCAAGGAAACGGGCGCGGTCCAGATGAAATGCTCGGCCGTCACCTATATGTTTACAGAACCCAAGGCGGACTCGGGCAAAAAAAGTAAAAGAAAGAAAAAAAGAGGGTAATGGGCATCTGTTATGGCAAAATTCATTAACATATTTTGTATGACAGGGCTGGGAATACTGATGCTTTGTCTGTTTTCCTGTGAGCAGAAACAGGAACCCGTGAAACCGAAACCACAGGTGAATGTCGTAAAAAAATCAATTGACATGACAAAAAGGGAGGGGATGTCCCAAAAGACTGCCTCCCACCAAAAAACAAGCGTCCAGCCCGTTAAAAAACAGGTTTCAGCCGACGCCGGCAAACCTGTAAAAATTAAAGCGCCCCAGGTTGAGGTCACAGGAGCTAAAGCGCCGGTATCGTCCAAGCCTGAATTGGAAAAATCCGGGCTGGAAACCACCTCAGCAGCAAAGATCGCTTCACCGGCGTCCGTTCAGCCTGGCGCGGTGACCGAACCCCAGATGAAAACAGAACTGGCTGCGGTTTCATCATCAATGATAAATTCGCTTGTCATCAAAAAGTATGATACCAAGGGCCGTGTGGATCCTTTCATTCCTTTACTCAGTGAGAAAAAGGAAGAGCCGGCAGCGGGCAAATCTGAGGAAAAAAAGCCTAAACGTATTTTAACCCCTCTGGAAAAGATGGAATTAAGCCAGATTAAGCTGGTGGCTGTGGTTGAAATGAAAGGCCGCACCGTGGCCATGGTGGAAGAGGCCAGCGGAAAAGGGTATGAAGTTGAGATTGGAACGTATATGGGACGGAACGAGGGCCGGGTATCGGCCATTACCAGGGACGGCATTTCGGTCAAAGAGTATGTCAAAGATTTTAAAGGAAACCGCAGGGAGCGGATTCAGGAAATCAAATTTCATAAAGATGAAGGTGGAGAATAAAATGGAGTATTATCAGTCTGCTGTTAAGCAATATGGGATGACATTGATCTCCGGGATTCTGGCCCTTTTCCTGGTGACAGGGTGTGTTGCCAGGCAAGCAGAAAAACAGGCGCCCAAGGACAACGCGCTGCAGGAAACGCCGCCTGCCCAGCAGACCGCCGCAGCAATGGATTCATCGCGGGTGGTGGAAGGCATTACCGTCCGCGGTGAGGCCGATAAGGTAAAGGTCTGGATTCAGGCAAACAGGGCCCTTGAGTACACCTCCATCAAGCAGTCATTCCCATTTGCCGTCAGCGTATATCTTCCCGATACCTCACTTGCCGGCGGCTTTCAACAGCAATCGTTCACAGACAGCCGGGTCGGCGGGATTAAAGCCGGATATGCCGATGAAGAACAGACAACAACAAAAGTCGATATACTGTTGACCCGTGATATGCCCTATACCGTGGTTGAAGAAGAGGGGCGCCTTGGAATTATCCTCCAGGGCAATGACACGCCGGACGGAAATGATATCGCGGTAGACACGGAAACGCCGGCTCCGCCCCAGATGCATCAGGCTGAAGACCTTGTTATTCCGGAAACCTCTGCTCAACTTACGAACATTGAATTTGACACCAATGCGTCGGGGCAATCAGACATCCGTATCCAAACCAGCCATCCGGTCCGCTATGATACCCGGCAGGCTGGTGCCGATACCATCCATCTTATTCTCTACAATACCAAAATACCGGTACACCACCAGCGGCCCCTGCTGACCCGGTATTTCAACTCCGCCGTGGAGAGAGTGGACCCCAGGCCCTACCCCGGGAAAAAGGGTGACACCTGCATTGATATCAAGGTCAGGGAACAGGTGCCGTTCAGGGTGGTTCAGAATAAAGGGGGAATTTATGTCACATTTGAGTCTTCCGATGTCGTGCCTCCTGAATTCACCAAAGCCAGAACGGATCTTGCATCCGGCACCCAAACCATCAAATCTCAGGATGTTCTGCTATCCAACCCCGCAGGTAAAGCAGATACAACCCGGGCGCCTGAAGCACAGATCCTGGCCTCCCAGTCCGATCCGGTGCTGGGGATCGGTAACGGCCCCTATTCCGGTGAAAAAATCAAGCTGGATTTTTTCGATACGGATATCAAGAATGTATTCAGGATACTGAGAAGTGTCAGCGGACTTAATTTTGCCATAGACCAGGATGTCCAGGGTAAGGTAACCCTGAGCCTGGGCGAAGCCGTGCCCTGGGATCAGGTGCTGGATCTGGTATTGAAAATGAACGGTTTGGGCAAGAAAATGGAAGGGAATGTGGTCCGCATCGCCACTGCTGAGACCCTCCAGAATGAAGAAAAAATGTTACAGGATGCCATTGCCGCACGGAAAAAATCCATTGAACAGAAAAAAGCCCTGGAGCCCCTGTTCACTGAGTATATCCCCATCAACTACTCCGATGCCAAGGCGGATATAGAGCCCCACGTCACCAAGATTCTGACCCCGGAGCGGGGAAGTATCTCCGTGGACCAGCGGACCAATATGATCATCATCACCGACACCCAGAAAAAGATTGACCAGGCAAATGATTTGATTTATAGGCTGGATAAGGTGACCCCCCAGATCATGATCGAGGCCAAGGTGGTCGAGGTAACCAAAGAGTTTTCCAGAAGCCTGGGCATGAGTTGGAACATGTCCAATGCCTCCGCTGTCACTAGCGGTTTTGTGGATGATTTCAATGCCGCGGTCAATGTGGGAACGACCATCGGGCTTTCCGGAGATTTTTCATTTTTCAGGCTGTTCGGCTCTTCAATGAACGCATTGAATGCCAAGCTGGAAGCATCCGAGGAACTGGGCGACGTGAAAATTGTGTCCTCCCCCCGGATCATGACACTGGACAACAAAAAGGCCATGATCAAGCAGGGCCAGGAATACGCTTACCTGGAGCGGGACGACGCCGGCGGCTCCTCGGTTAAATTCAAGGATATCGATCTGCTGCTTGAAGTGACCCCCCATGTGACGCCGGATAAAAGGATCTCCATGACCGTGAGGCTGACCAAGAACGACGTGGCCAGCCTGACCTCCACCGGGGTGCCCATCCTCAATACCAATGAGGCGGAAACCGAGCTTCTGGTGAACAACCAGGATACCATTGTCATCGGCGGGGTGGTAAAAAGCACCGTTCGAAAGGATGATGACGGACTGCCTTTCCTGACCGGAATTCCTGTGTTCGGGCTGTTGTTTTCAAAGCAGTCGAAGGAGGATAACAGGAATGAATTGCTGATATTCCTTACCCCGTCCATTGTTCAGTTGGAGCAAAGACGCAATACATCACCGGCTTCGGCGGCCAATTGATAAAATTTTGGTGAAATTAGTTGCTTAAAATAAGGATACGGCTCTCGGCCTTTTTGGCCAGGGCTGTATCTTGGTTCACCAGCTTGAGGATTAGACGCCACTCTTTTAAGGCCTGCTTTTGCAGGCCTTCTTTTTCATAGGCTTCGGCCAGGTCGGCATGGAGAATCGCGGCATCTGGTGTCCGCCTGAGTGTTCTGTGCAGGTAGCGGACAGCCCGGTCCGTCTGCCCGGTGCGAAGGTAAACCTGGACCAGCCCGTGGGTGGCTGTGATGAAGCCGGACTTTTCCTCCAAGGCCTTTAAAAAATAGGTCTGTGCGTTGGGGTAGTGGGCCTTGCCCATGTAGGCCCATCCGATATTGGCCAGGGCAAAATGGGGGGTCGGATAAATAAGATCCTCAAGCACCCGGTTGAATTGGATGATGGCTTTGTCCCATTTTTCCTGGCGCAGATAGGCTACCCCCAGATTGTTCAGGGCATCGGTATAATCTTTTTTATAGGTCAGCGCCCTGGTAAAGGAGTCAACAGCCAGGTCATATCGCTTTTTGCCCATATAGGCCAAACCGAGGCTGTTCTGGAGATAGGGATCGTTGGGGATTGTTTTTTCGGCTTCAAGGAATTTGGCAAGGGCTGCGGTGTAATTTCCCTGGGTCTGGAAAACATCCCCCTCTTTTTTGTAGGCCTGGGCCACTTTTATTTTTGTTCCTGTATCCGTTGCACTGACGCAGGCGCATAATAGGGATGACGTTACTATACAGCAGAGTTCTTTTTTCATAGGCCCTCATTCCTGTCGAGTTTCAGCAGTTTTATGCCTTCTTCCCTTAAAAAGGTATTGGCATTATCCTGGGGTGTGGTAGCAGTGATAAAGGTTCTTTCAGAGCCTTTGCTGACATAGACCCCCTGGATATCTTCCACCCGGCCGCCGGTGTAGAAGGACGGATTTTTCCAGGTTTCATAGCCGAGCTTTGAAAAAAGCAGGAGAACAGCCTGGTTAACGGTACCGGCATTGGAAAGATCCAATATCTCGTAGCCCTGTTCCATGAGGATATCAAGGGCTTTGCCGTAAACGTTGCCTGTGTTCACCAGGATATCGGGTTTGGCATCATGGGTGATACGGCCCAGGGAGACATTCATTTCAATGTGCTTCAGGGTGATGGGAAACTGGGCCTTTCCTCCGTATGTGTAAGGTGTTACCCCCAAAAGGGCTTCAATCAATTTATCAAAGGATACCGGCCGCAGTTCCATGGGATTTTTTTCCTGAATCGGATGCCCGGAAATGGCCTGGTTGAGTTGCCTAAGCCGGATGCCTTTCCAATAGTCCTTCATTGCCGTTACAAGATCTCTGTCCAGGGTTTCTGCCTTGCTCTCATTGGGAAGAATCAGGGTTTTTTGACCCGACGGCGCTTCAAGCACCGGAGTTTTGGACAGATCCAGAATTTGGGCCGGCTCCCCGTCTTTGCCTGGGAAAAATACCTTTCCCTTATTCATGACGGTTCCCTGGATCAGCTGGGCATATCGTTTTAGGCGGCTGATATCTCCGGGGCTGAGGATGGCCCGGGGCGGCGTCTCCTGCTCCCTGCTGGTCACCCTTTTCTGTTTGGCAGGCGGCGATGGGCGGACTGAATCGATATTTCGATAACCGGTTTCCAGAAGGGTTTCAAGCCAGGGCTGCGACAAGATGTCCGCTTCGGGTATCAATACGTGGGAACCTGCATATATCCGGTTGATGTCCTTGATTTCCGGATTTAGGCTGGTAAAGGTTTTTTTACCCACCTCGGATACGGCCCCTCCTTTTTTGAGGAATTCTTTTCCCAGAAGGGCGGATACGGTATCGCCGCTTTTAACGACATGGGAATGGATATATGCGTCTACTTCTTTTTTAGTGAGCTTGAGGGAGAATTCTAGTACAGGCACTTCAACAATGCCTTCTTTTTTTTGAACGTATGTGGCCTTGTCAACCTCCTTCAAAGGGATCATGATCCGGTTGCCCGGGGCAATGGCATCTATATTGGATAGCTGGGGATTCAGCTTCCTGAATATTCTCAGGAATCTGGGGAAATCAGAAGCGGAAATTTCGCCTTTTTGACGAAAAATCTTATAGAGCCAATCATTTTTTTTCACCTTATAGGGTTCGCACAGATAGTCCTTATGATCGTAGGTGAATATAGTGTATTGTTTAAAATGGGTTTTGACCCCTTCTGAGTGGGCTTGCCCGGGCTGCCCCAGAGAGATTGCCCCCCAGGTTAGCCCGGCAAGTATGACTGCAGTTACGGGTTTCATTTAGCAATCAGGTCCAATTGCGTTGCGATTTTTCCGGACACGGCCCCCACAAAGCGGTCGAAGGCTTCTGCATCCAGCCGTTTTTCCTGGGATGGGATAAGTTCGGGATCATCCGGTGCGATCAGTTCAGGCAAATTGATAAATCGGTCTGCCGGTTCTATCCCGTATGTCTCGGGTATTTCTTTTTTAAAGTAGAGATCCTGAAATCCGGAGAATTTGATGGCATGGGCCGTGGCGTCAAGGACTGCGGTCTCATTGCTGCCAATGAGACCCATGTCTTTGGCCCGGACGATGCCTGCCAGGCACTCACCCCCCTGGGTGCAGGTGATATGTCCGTTTCTGTTGGCGGTGAGCTGCCAGTCCATGATCTCCTGTTCTTTGACCTGGACCACAAATACTTTTCTGGCGCCGGCTGCGGCGTCGTATTCCCGGGCGATTTTGACCACTCTGGGCATGGAGACCGGATTCCCGATCATGGCGGCCTGGGCCACGCTGGGCCGGGTATCCACTGGCTGGAACTTCCGTTTGGCGTCTTCCGGTTCCAGGTAATACCGGTACACCGGGTCCGCGTGTTCCGACTGGACCCCGATGATTTTTGGCAGGCAGTCAATGATGCCGGTCTCATAGAATTTGAGGAATCCGTTCATTACGGCCGAAATATTGCCGGCATTGCCGATGGGGACCACCACCACTTTATTTTTCATATCCCAGTCAAAATCCTGGGCAATCTCATAGGAGTATGATTCCTGGCCCAGAATCCGCCAGGCGTTTTTAGAGTTCAGCAATACCACCGGATATTTGCCTGACAAGTGTTCCACCACTTTCATGCAGTCGTCAAACACCCCTGGGATCTCAAATACTTTGGCGCCACTGCCCAGGGGCTGGGCCAGCTGGGCCGAGGTCACCTTTTTATGGGGCAGGAGCACTGCCGATTTAACCAGCGGACCCAGATAGGCGGCATACAATGCGGCAGCCGCCGAGGTGTCCCCGGTGGAGGCGCAGATGGAAATCACATCGGATACCAACCCTTTGTCCAGCAGGAATTTTATGCTGGACAGGGCCGAGGCCATGCCCCGGTCCTTGAACGATGCGCTGGGATTCTGGCCGTCGTTTTTGTAGTAGAATTTTACTCCGGCCGCTTCCTGTAGCCGGATGTTGGCCTCAACCACAGGGGTATGGCCCTCGCCCAGGTATAAAATAGATTCAAGGGGGATGGAGGGGCCGATGAATTCGTGGTATCTGTAAATTCCTTTCAGGGCCGGGATCTTAAGCATTTTGCGGTAGTCGAATATCCGCTGCCAGGTGGCACCGTCGATCTCCTTGAGCCGGTCTTTAAGGCGGTCATGGATGAGGAGCACGTGGTTGCACTCGGGACAGACATAGAGCAGTTCTTCTATGCCGTATTCAGCGCCGCACCCCAGGCATTTGTAAAAAAGTTCCCCCCCGGGCTCGGGGATGATATGGGATCGGATATCCTCTGGAAAAAGGTTAGGATTCATTTTCAATTACCGTCCGGCCTCCCATATAAGGTACAAGGGCTTCGGGCACTTTTACGCTGCCGTCTGCCTGCTGGTAGTTTTCAAGAATGGCGGCGAAGGTCCTGCCCACGGCCAGGCCCGATCCGTTCAGGGTATGACAGAACTCAGGTTTTTTGGCGCCTTTGCGCTTGAATTTGATATTGGCCCGGCGCGCCTGGAAATCCAGGCAGTTGGAGCAGGATGAAATTTCCCGGTATTTGTCCTGGCCCGGCATCCATACTTCAATGTCATAGGTCTTGGTGGCGGAAAAACCCAGGTCTCCGGTGCACAGGGTGACCACCTGGTAGGGCAGCTCCAGGCGCTGGAGAATGGTTTCTGCATTGGCCAGCAGGGATTCCAGCTCGTCAAAGGAGGTGTCCGGAGAGGTGATCTTGACCATTTCAACCTTGTTGAACTGGTGCTGGCGGATGAGTCCTTTGGTATCCCGGCCGTAGGAGCCGGCCTCGGATCTGAAGCAGGGGGTGTAGGCCGTGAATTTCTGGGGCAGTTGGGATTCGTCCAGGATTTCTTTGGAATAAATATTGGTGATGGGGACCTCGGAGGTGGGAATCAGGTAGTAGTCCCAGCCGTCCAATTTAAAGAGGTCTTCTTCAAATTTGGGCAACTGCCCCGTGCCGGTCATGGTGGTCCGGTTGACGATGAAGGGGGGAAGCGCCTCCTTGTATCCGTGTTCCCCTGTATGGATATCCAGCATGAAATTGATCAGGGCCCGTTCCAGGCGGGCGCCGGCGCCGAGGTAGAGGGGGAATCTAGAACCGGCCAGCTTGGTGGCCCGTCCCAGATCCAGAATGCCCAGGTCTTCACCAATGTCGGCATGGTCCTTGATCTTGAAATCAAATTCCCTGGGGGTGCCCCAGGTTTTTTCCAGACGGTTTTCGGTATCATCCTTTCCCTTGGGCACGTCATCATGGGGCAGGTTGGGCAGGGCAATGAGAAAGGACTGGATGGCAGACTCAGCCTCTCCCAGCCCCTTGTCCAGGGTTTTAATCCGGTCCGAGACACTCCTCATTTTGTCAATGCTGGGCTGGGCGTCCTGCCCGGATTTTTTCATCTTGGCAATTTCGTCGGATACGGTGTTGCGCTGATGCCGCAGTTCTTCAATTTCAAGCAATAGGGCTTTTCTTTTTTTCTCATTTTCCAGGAAATCGGAAAAATCAATATTGGCGCCCCGTTTTTCCATTCCTTTTTTAACGAGGTCCAAATCATTTTTAATCAATTTGATATCCAGCATTTTGGTCTCTGTCCTGCCTGATTAATGGGTTGAAATATCGATGGGTTTATGATTTTCCACAATTGTATTGAGATAACATGGGCCGGTGTAAACAGTCAATGATTATTGCCGGTTGACAATCAGGTTCCAGTGTATAATATTTTTTGACACTTATATATAGACAAGTTTGTTTAACCCAAAGGAATAACAATTATGGATGAGATGAAAAACGGAAAAAGCAGTGTTCTGGCCCAGGTGGCAGCCCGGATGGATGCCATGAGCCCCGAGGCTCTGGAAGAAAAATACCAGACCATCGAAAGCAAGCTGTTTGAATTTGCCAATTTTCTTGAGGCCCAGCAGGTATTCATGTACACCCCGGTGAGCACGGAAATCCCCACTGAAGCCATTATCCGGAAGACCCTGGAAATTGAAAAAAGCGTAATCCTTCCGGTATTCACCGATTCAAAAAATACCTTTTCATTGTATAAAATCAGTGATTATGACAAGGACCTTGTGCGCAACGCCGATGATGTCCTTGAACCCAACCCCGAGCGCTGCAAGAAAATTGCCCTGGAAGATATTGATATTGCCTTCATCCCGGGCCTGGCCTTTGACGACAAGGGGGGCCGTGTGGGGTTCGGCAACAATTATTATTCCAAACTGATCACAAAGCTTCCTGAGACCTGTCGCAAGGTTTCCCTGTCCTATGAAGATCAGATTGTGGACCAGATCCAGATGGAATCCAGAAAATTTACCGTGGATATTATTATTACGGATTCACGGGTGATTTATAAAATTTAGAATTTGCCCGTCAGCGTTATGGTCCGGAATGTCTGGAATACAGAGCCGGATGTCTACCTGCCAGTTCAGGCATGGACATCCGGTTTTTTATTATCCCGTTTTTTTATTTTAGGACAGGAGGGCTTTTCGGAAAGCGCTCAGGTCTTCGGTTTTGCCCATGACAATCAAGGTATCTCCGGCCTGGATCAGGGTTTCAAAGTGGGGGGCGAAATCCATGTGTTCGGCAGCATCCTTGATGGCGATAATAATGAGGTTGAAATCCTGGCGGATGCCCGAATCTTTAAGGGCTTTGCCGGCGTAATCTGAGGTGGGCGGGACAAAGGCTTCTTCAATCTGGATGGCATCGCTTTTTCTGGAGACGGCGGTGTCCAGGAAATTGGAAACCGTGGGCCTCAGCAGTTTCAGGCCCATGGACACGGCACCGATGTCGTAGGGGGACTCCACACGGTTGGCGCCGGCCACCATGAGTTTTTTCTGGACTTCCGGGCTGGAGGCCCTGGCCAGAATATAGATATCGGGATTGAGCTGCCGGGCGGTGAGGACCAGGAATACATTGGCCGTATCCGTGGCAAGAGCCGCCACCATGGCTTTTGCCCTTCCGATGCCGGCCTTTTCTAAAATTTCCTCATCCGAGGCATCTCCGATGAGGTAGTGAATCTTATCCCGATCCAGGGTGGCTGTTAATTTCTCATTTTGCTCCACCACCACGATGTCCTGGGTATCTTCCCGGATGAAATTGCAGAGCACCCGGCCTATCCTGCCGTAGCCGCATACGATATAATGGTCTTTTAGCTTACTGATTTTTTTGTCCAACCGCTGCCTCCCCAGCAAAGTCTTTATCTCGCCTTCCACCACTGAGCCGATGACAACACCGCCCAGGTAGAGAAAGTAGCCCACCCCGGTGAATATGAGGAAAATGGTAAACACCCGTCCGCCGGCGCTTTGTTCATGGATTTCCATAAATCCCACCGTGCTCAGGGTGATGGCGGTCATATAGGCGGAGTCCAGGACATCCCAATTTTCAATAAACATATATCCCAGGGTGCCGAACACAAAAATGAACGCCGCCGTCAGTACTGCCATTTCCATTTTCAAAATTTTGTTCATGACAGGTATAATTAGCTGTCCTGCCGTTAAAATGCAAGGCAAAGATGGCCCGCCGGAAGGGATGATTTTAATTCCATAAACCAGGCCGGCCGCCCTTGATCCCCTAAAATAAGGTGTGCCAGCCGTTCTGCTTGACGGCCCTGGTGGTTGCTGGTATTAAGGGGGGCATGAATGACGAACCTAAAAAATTTTCCCGGTGGCGCCGGGATATGGTTGAGAACCAGATTATGGCTCGGGGGATTACCGACCCGCTGGTACTCAAGGCCATGAATCATGTGCCCAGACATCTGTTTGTGAGTGAGGCGCTTGTGGACAGCGCCTACGGGGATTTCCCCCTACCCATCGGCGAGGGACAGACCATTTCACAGCCCTTTATCATTGCAGAGATGACCCAGAGCCTGGGGCTGACCGGAAACGAACGGGTGCTGGAAATTGGGACCGGCTCAGGATACCAGGCAGCGGTCCTGTCCAGAATCGTCTATAAAGTGTACACCATTGAGCGGAATAACACCCTTTATCTTCAGACCCGCCGCCTTTTTGACCGTCTGCGGTATCATAATATCGTTACCCGCTATTCCGACGGCACCCAGGGGTGGAAGGCGGAAAGCCCATTTGATGCCGTTATGGTCACGGCCGGCGGCAACCAGATCCCGGCACCTCTGGTGGATCAGCTTGCCCTGGGCGGCCGCCTGGTTATGCCTGTGGGCGGACTTCATTCCCAGGAACTGATCCGGCTGGAAAAAACCAAGACCGGTATTAAAACCACTAATCTGGGGGGGTGCCGGTTTGTCAAGCTGATTGGGGAGCACGGCTGGCAGGAGTAATCATTCAGCCTTGTCAGAGAGGTGCTTTTTTGTGTCGATGGCTGCGGGTTCGGATTTTTTAAGGCCGCCCAGGATCAGATCCAGGGCGAACCGGGTATCTTCCATCAGGGCCGTGTAATCTGAATCCTCCATTTCCAGTCCCATATTCTGATTTTCCATCCGTTCCCGTTTGAAATTATTGGCAACGGAAAGAATAACCGCAGCGGTTTTTTGGGTATCCACCGGCCGGACCTCCCCGGCCGAGATGCCCTTATCCAGAATTTCCTTGATAAGATTTTTTTCTCTGTTTGAAAACCGGGATGCCAGCTTGTTGAACATGGGCTGGAATTTCAACTGGTGTGCGGTGTGGACTGAAAGGCTGTGGAGATTGGCCGTCTGCTTTAAATATTGCTGGCGTTCAATGAAATACGCCTGGATTTTATCGCTCCAGCCGGGCAGAGGCTGTATTTTTTCCTCCAGGGACCGGAGAACGCTTTGGCCTTCATCCTCAATGATTTCGCAGAAAATGGCTTCTTTGTTTTTATAATAGTAGTAAAGTGAGGCCTTGTTCAGCCCCACCATAGCGCCAATATCGTCCATGGTGGTTTTTGCAAACCCGAAATGGGCGAAACAATGGGCAGCCGCCTTTAGAATCTCTTTTCTTTTTTCTGGATCCGCCATATTCCCCAATCGTTATATTCCGTCGGCCCAGATTATTTTCTGGGCCAGTGGATGTCAAGGAATAATAAAAAAAGGCCCGGCGCATGCACCGGGCCGCACGGGTGATTTAGAAGAATCTGTACTGGATGCCGATTCCGGCCTGGTAGAAAACTTTGTCATAGGTGACTTCCGGAGTGCGTTCTCCGCCACCTACTAAAGCAGGAAGATAGGTTGCCGGGGCCGTATCGTCTACGTAAAAATAACCGGCAAGGCCGAAGGTGAGTGCGAGCCGTTCACTCATTTTATATTTAGCGCCCAAAGAAACGGCATGACAATCCAGTGCCGGGCTCATTTTTTCGATGATTCCGAAATTTTCAGGTTTCATATCTACATCAATATACAGATACCCGGTACTGACACTCCATGCGTCATTTATATCGTACTGGAGGGCCAGGCCAATTTCATAGGAATCCCCGTCCACGGCATAGTTCTGGGTACCCCAGTCGGCATCATCTTCAAAAAAGTAGGTGAACGACGGCTTTAAGGTTAATTTGGGCATGAACTTCCATTCAAGACCAACAGCAAAAACTGCCGGTAGATCTCTGGCAGAACTCTGCCCGTGTACTCTGCCGTTAATAAATAGAATATTTTCGCCCACGGTTCCGCGGCTTTCATCTTTCACAGTCGTGTCCCAATCAAGGTTCACTCTGGTTTCATAACGGATACCGATATTCAGTTTGTCGTTTGGGTGGATGTTCAGACCGAAAATTCCTCCGAATCCGTCTGCTTCCTGCTCATATGCACCGATAACAAGCTGGCTGTTATATGTCCCGTGGATATCCACGTTTTTGTCTGTGATTATGTATCTCAAACCCGCGGCAACTGAGAACATGGAATTGATTTTGTATGCCAGCCCCGTTGTGAAAGTATAATCATAGCTTTCCGCATAGGCATATTCATTGGACATGGTTCCCCCTGGGAGAAGAATTTGTCCAGGATTGGGAGTGCCCGAGTTATAAATAGGGCTGGCTGGGTTGAACAGTCCTGCTAAAATGCCACTCGTAGCGAGGGCGCCGATCTCCTGGGTAATGATGTTCCCGTTTGAATATTCAATTTCACCGCCACCGCCATTAATTGTAAATGCACCCCAGATTGCCCATCTATCTTTTTTATATATACCAAATGCTGTGGGAACAACGCTTTTAAAATCTGCTGAGTGGTCGCTGCCTCCATATGTGTGATCGTAATCAAAGGCAAACGGTTGGAGGTCCACCTCGACATGAAAGCCGTTTTCAAGCAGCATCATGCCGGCCGGGTTGTATGCAGCCACATCAGCACCGTCCGTGGCGGCGTTGCGGCTCAGGCTGCCGGCGTAAGCCGCAGAGAAATTCTGTTTGTTATCAATACCGCCCGCAAAGGCAGGGGCTGCCAGCCCCAGGAACAGTCCCACCAACAACGTGTGTCTAAACCATGTCCTCATCAATGTCTCCTCCTGTTTGAGATTAACTTGCACTGATACATTCACGGGCCTATGCCCATTTGCCGACATTATTTTTTCCCGCTGCACCGCTCCGCTGGGAAGAATTGCTGGTTTCTTGTAAACGGCATTTCAAACTGTCAAACAGACATATGTTTTGTTTGAATGGTTGTCAAGTGAAAAATAATAATTAGCTAATTAATTTTGATTTAGTCTGTCCGGGAATAAATTGATGCGCTTTGGCGGGGGGCATGGTATAGAAAAGAGCCGACGCAGATACCTCAAATTCCAAGGCAGGGCAAGCATGTTTATACAAACCGGTATGACGGTGTTCAGCGCCGTATTTCAATTGTTTTTGATTTCACTGGCCGCAGGGATCATGATCCGGCGCCAGATGATCTCCCCGCTCCAGGTCCAGGCCCTTTCCGGTGTGACGGTCAACGTGTTTCTGCCTAGCCTGATTATAGCCAAGACAGTGGCCGGATTCCATCCTGAACAATTTGAAAACTGGTGGATACTGCCCCTGGCCGGGGTGGGCATGATTCTGGCCGGCCTTTTTTTCAGCGGATGGTTTTTTCGGTTCAAACCCCAAAAACGGCCGCTGATGGTGCTGTCCTCCATGCAGAACGGCATCTATATCCCCCTGCCCATCGGCCAGATTCTGTTTCCGGAGCAGTTTGACCAGTTTGCCCTCTATTGTTTTTTGCTTGTATTGGGGTTGAATCCCCTGATGTGGAGCCTGGGAAAGGTGATGCTCTCCGGCGGCCGGGAGAGCCGGATCCGGATGGGTGATTTCTTTTCACCGCCCCTGGCGGCCATATTTATTTCAGTGGCCCTGGTTTTTTCCGGCCTGGCCGGCCATATTCCCGGCCCGGTGATTTCGGCCGTGGATCTTCTGGGCCAGGCCACAGTGCCGGTGGCCGTCTTTGTCCTGGGAGCCACCATGGGGGCCATTTCCATGAAACAATGGCCGCCGGCCGGTGATATTATGGTTGTATTTCTGGTGAAATTTATCCTGGTGCCCGGCGTTGTGTTTGCCGTACTCTACTGGTCCGGCCTGGACCTGTCCATGCCCTTGGCCTGCAGCATGCTAATGGTGCAGGGGGCTTCGCCGCCGGCCACCAATCTTATCCTCATCGTGAAAAATTACGGAGGGGATGTTCAGACCGTCAGCACCATGATGCTGCTTCAATATTTGGCCTGTATCCTTATCATGCCGGTGTGGATTGCGACATGGCAGTATTTTTCCGGTTAAGCCGGCACATGGCTGATGCCCATTTTCAACTTGTTGGCCCGTCTTTTTTTAAGGCCCAGTGCCAATAGGGACAAGGTCATCTGGGTGGCGGGGTAAGCGGCCCATATCCCCTCGATGCCCATGCCCAGGGGCAGGGCAACCAGAAAGAGGGGGGTGAACACAAAGGGATCGGCGTATACCAGAATGGATGCATTTTTTCCATCGTCCATGGCGTAGAAATAGGCCGACATGACCCGGGCCACCACCACAAAAGGGGCGGAGATTGCCACGGCCACCATGGCGTTGATGCATTTTTCCGCTCCTTCATGGGACATGCCGTAGAAAATGGGGAATTCATAACGGGCCAGGTAAAAGGCGGCGGCGAAAAGGGCGCTGAGGCCCAGGCCCAGGGCGAAAGCCTTTTTCAAAACCATGTCAACACTTGCCCTGTCTTTTGCACCGGTGCAGTGGGACACCAGGGGCTGGATCCCGTCGGCAAGCCCCTGCATGATACTGTATACAAAATAGGCGGCGTATGCCATGACCGTATAGACGGCCACTGCCGAATTCCCACCGTAGTGGAGGCATTGGAAGTTGGTGAACATCTGAACCAGGGCCGGGGCAATGGTCAACCCGAAGGGGGAAAGACCGATTTTGGTGATTTCCAGGCTGGTTCTTCTGTCCATGGCATGCCAGGCCATGCGTGATCGGTACAGAGGGACCACGGCCATGGCCGCTACCAGGGTCTGGGCAATGCAGGTGGCCAGGGCAAGGCCTTCAAGACCCATGCCCAGCCCCAGCATGAACCAGGCGTCCAGAATGATATTGAGCACCATGCCCGTTGTCATCATGACCATGGAATATACAGGCATGCCGATGTTTTTGATCAGGGGGATGACCCCGGCCCCAAGGACCTGGAAAAATGTCCCCAGGGTGATGACCCGCATGTAGTTGTAGCAATAGTCGTAGATATTGCCCCGGGCCCCCAGCAAGGGGAGTATATCGTCAATGAGGAAATAGTAGAGGGGCATGAGGATGAGGGAGGCCAGAAACAGCAGCGTAAGGGTGGCTGACTTTGCTCCAAGGGCCCCTTTGCCGTCCCCGGCGCCGTCTCTGATGGACATGATGATGGCGCCCCCGGTTCCGATGCCCGTGCCGATGGCTGTCATCAGCGCCAGCAGGGGCCAGGCCAGGTTGATGGCGGTGAGGCCGTCGTCCCCCATGGCCTGGCATAAAAAATAGCCGTCTGCGATGCTGTACATGCCCACCAGGACCATGGACATCATAGACGGAATGACATATCTGAGAAACCGGTCTGCCATGCCTTTTTCACTCACCCTTTTTACTCCTTTCAACGGGTCAATATCAGCAAGGCAGGATCATAACCTTTCCCCTAGGAGGAAGGTCAATGCTTTTCTACAGGTTTTCAGGGGTGAAGGCGGTGACCTCGTCAATGGCGTGGGCATTGCAGAATAACATGGCCAGCCGGTCCATCCCCAGGGCAATGCCGGCGGCATCGGGCATGCGGTCCAGGTCGGCCAAAAATTTTTCAGGCATGGGCAGGGCAGGGTGCCCCGCCCGGGTCCGGGTACGGTTCTCTTCTTTAAACCGCTTTCTTTGTATCTCGGGGGTTGTCAGTTCGGTGAATCCGTTGGCCAATTCAATGCCGGCCACATAAAGCTCGAACCGCTGGGCCAGATTGGGGTTGCCCGGGTGGAGCCGGGCCAGGGAGGCCAGGGGCGCGGGATAATCGTATAGGATGCAGGGGCGCTCGTTACCCAGGTGGGGTTCGATGTCAAAGCTGATGATTTCATCAAAGCGGCCGGTTTCCAGGGCCTTGTCCGCAGATATCCCGGCGTGGGTTTCAAAGGCCTGGTGGACGGAGAGTTTCTCAAAGGGGCAATCCAGCCGGATCTGCCGGCCCTGGTAATCAAGTTTATTGCCCATGTCTAAGGCCTGGGCAATATGCCGGATCAGCCCCTGGCACTGGTCCATAAGGTCTTCATAGGTGTCCCCTGCCGCGTACCATTCCAGCATGGTCAGTTCCGGCAGGTGGCGTTCCCCCCGTTCCCCTTTTCTGAAACATTTGCAGATCTGGAAAATTTTATCGGCCCCGGCGGCCAGGAGGCGCTTCATGCACAACTCCGGCGATGCCTGGAGAAAAAAGCCTTCCGACATCAAAGGATCAATATGGCCTTCGGGGATGACCGAGGGACACCGGATAGGGGTTTCCACCTCCAGATAGCCGTTGGACATGAAAAAATCCCTTGTATAATGAAGCACAAGGGAGCGTGTTTTTAGATTTTTTAATTTTATTGCTATATGGTTCATATAATGCTTGGTTTCCATGTATATGACGGGTGGCCTGATTAATCAATTTTTTACCGGCTCTAAATTTGCAACTAAATTTGCAATCTGATGGCTCGGACAGCCCGGTCCCGCCTGAGCGGTGGCACCACCGCCTTGGGTTTCGCAAAAAAATATTGATATCAATTGCAGAAATTCAGCACTGAGGGGCGGACAGGCCGGAAAGCGGCATTGGGTTGCTTTTTTCTTAGGGGGCCTTATGGAGCGGAACGAAAAAATCCGTCTTGTCTGAGGACGAAGGACGAGTTTAACGGATTTTCGTGCAGCGGAATTCGGCCCTCTATAAAAAAGTGACAGCCGCCTTCCGGCCTGCCCGCCCCGGTGTTTATTTGGTTTTACCGATAGCCCCTATTGCTTCACCTCATAATAATCCTTTGGCCGGTCCTGGAGGTAGATTTTGTGGTATTTGGTTTTATCGGCCTTGTCGTAGAACTCATAGGCCTTTTCCTTGCAGGCGTCACAGGCGTTGATGGGGATATGGACCCCCAGGATGTGGTGGCCCGGGGTGGCCTTGGAATCCACCTCAAAACTGCCGCCGCAATCCCTGCAGATCCGGATTTTCTCCTTTTGCCGTTCAAAGATGTTGTCGGTGTCGTAGAATACCTCCCGGTGGCGGATGAGGATGTCGCCCGGGGTTCCGGCGGCTTCCCGCATCTGATCCCGCTGGTTCCAGTAGCCCATGATCTGGTCCGTGGTTTTTTTGATCTTGTCGGTGAGGCTCACGGACTGCTTAAGGCGGTCGGGGTTGTAATCGGGTTCTATTACGCCTGAATAGTCCAGGCCGGCCATGGCCAGAATGATTCCAAGGTTGACGTAGGGCAGGGCGCCTTCAATGGAATAGCCCCCTTCCAGTACGGCAATGTCCGGCTTGAGCATGGAGGTGAGCTGGGCATAGCCCTGGGCGGAAAAATTCATGTTGGTTAAAGGGTCGGTGTAATGGTTGTCCTGTCCGGCGGAATTGACGATAATATCGGGCTTGAATTCCTCCAGCACCGGAAGGACACAGTTTTTAATCACATAGAGGTAGCCTTCGGTGGAGGTGCCCGGGGGCAGGGGGATGTTCAGGTTTGAGCCCTTGGCATTGGGGCCGCCCAGTTCGCCCGGGAAACCCGTGCCCGGATACATGGTCCGGCCGTCCTGGTGCAGGGAGATGAACAGCACATCCGGGTCATGCCAGAAAATATCATTGGTGCCGTCACCGTGGTGGCAGTCCGTATCAACTACGGCGATGCGCTTGAGTCCGAATTTGGACCGGATGTACTCCACCATCACCGCCTCAATATTGATGTGGCAGAACCCCCGTCCGCCATGGGAGACCCGCATGGAGTGGTGTCCGGGGGGGCGGACCAGGGCAAATCCGTTTTTAACTTCCTTGTTCATCACGGCATTGGCAATGGCCTTGGCGCCACCGGCTGAAATAAGGTGGGACTCCGTGGTCACGGTCCGTTCGTCGGGCACACAAAAATGGGTGCGCTGGATGTCCTCCGGGGTCACCAGATCGGGCTTGTATTCCACAATGCCCTGGATGTCGAAAATCCCTTCTTCGGTGACCTGGTCCTGGGTATACAGCAGGCGCTCCTCCCGTTCCGGATGGGTGGGGTCGATGGCCCAGTCAAATGCAGGAAAAAATACAAGCCCGGTTTTGTGAGATGATTTTAGCATGGTCGCCTCGTTGTCTTGTATCAGCCGTTTGTGCTGAGTACCGATTCATAGCCCTTGATCAGGCCGGGTTTCAACTGCATTTTTGTCCTGAATATCTTTCCTCTGGGGGAGAAATTCCGGACAATGTTGAACTCCTGGAATTCCACCACTTCCACCTCGTCGATATTATCCGGGTCGGCACCGGCGTTTTCCGCCTTTTCCTTGAGCAGGGTATAGGCGGTCTCCACAAGTTCGTCCTCGGAAAAGGTTTTGGAAATGGGCTCTGCAAAATCTTCTTCATGGGCCGTGACAATGCCCTGTTCCGTGTCGGCGTTGAGTGACACTTCGCAGGTGGTCCGGGCCAGGGCCGCACCAATGGCATTGGCCACCGAGGATTCGGGTACGGCCAGTGTGTCTATTTTGTACATATCTTCGATTTTTTCTGCAAAAAAACGGGCCGGTCCGCCCAGAAGCAGTATTTTTGCCGGGCTCAGCTTGTAACCCTCCAAAAAGTCGTGGACCGTGTACACGGGTTTGGAATTGAGCCGGTCGATCATTTCAAAGGTTTTTTTCAAAATGATATTGCAGCAGGATCTAAAGATGTGGTCGGCTGCTTCCCTGTCGTCCATGGACAATTGGGCAGCGATCTGACGGATTCCTTCGCGGGCCTTGTCCTTGTCCCCCTCATCCATGAGTCCCAGGACCACCAGGGCATCCGTGGGGGTGGGGCCGGGGCCGCCGAAGGCCATGGCCGGTCCCAGGCGGTCGGGGCCGATGGTCAGCTTCCCGTCATTTACCCGCAGGGCTGAATCCCCGCCGATGCCCTTGGAATCGGTCCTGAGGGAGCGGATCAAACTTTTATACTGCCCCCGCCGGATGCCCACGGGCTCCAGCAGCGGGGTTTTGTCCACAAGAAAGGCAATATCCGTGGTGGTGCCGCCGATGTCCAGGACAATGGCGTCCTGCCCGGCCGGGGCATGGGGAATGGCCCCCATGATGGAGGCGGCCGGTCCCGACAGAACGGTCTGGGCCGGGAAAATCATTGAGGCGGACAGGGTCATGGTTCCCCCGTCTGCCTTGAGGATCTGGATGGGCACGGTGATGCCCATTTCTTCCAAAGATTTTTCTACGGCCTGGAAAAAATTCTTGTGCAGGGAAAAAACCGATGCATTCAGGTGGGTGGTCGCAATGCGCCGGGGGAAGTTGAGATTGCCCGACACATGATGGCCCAGGAAGACTTTTTTAAAATATTTGTTCAGAATCCGTTTGATCAGGATTTCGTGGGAGGGGTTTCGTACACAGAATTTGCTGACCACGCCCACGTATTCGATGCCGGCCTTTTGCATGACCCTGGCGATATCCTGGATTTCCATTTCATTCACCGGTGCCTTTTCACGCCCCCGGTGATTGATGGAGCCGCCCACGGCATAGTAATGCCTCCCGGTCCTGAAGTGTTCCGGGTCAATACCCGGACCTGCGGACACGATCATGCCCACCGGCGCCATGGTTTTCTGGACGATGGCATTGGTGGTCAGGGTGGTGGATATGACCACCCGCCGGACCTGTTCCGGGTCCGTGTGCTTCAGAAGCGCAGAAAATCCTGAAAGGACGCTTTTGAAGAGGTCGTCAGGATCAGTGGGTACTTTTACGCGTTCTTGAATCCCTGAGCTGCTGAGGAGAACAGCATCCGTGTGGGTGCCGCCGACATCTAATCCTAAAATCATGGCGTCTTCCTTGGCATAATGATTGAACCCGGCTCCAGTCATCCCTCATGAGAGTCCGCCGGGTCTGCAATCCGGTCTGAATGCAAATTTGAAATCAAGTGATACCAGGGTATCTATAATAAGGGGGAGCTTGTCAGAAAACAAACCTGTTGTCAATGAAGTTTTAGCCCTTGAAATGGAGGTGGATTTCATTTATCGTTCGATAACGTTGTTAACTTGCATAAATTGTAATCCAATATCAGGAGAGAATTATGTCAGTGGTAAGATGGAGAAAGCAGGACAATATCGCCGTCATCGAGATGTGCAACGGTGCCAACCGCATGAACCGGGCCTTTGCCGAGGCCATGACCCTTTGCCTGGACCAGGTGGAAGGCGACGCCGACATCCAGGCGGCGGTGCTGACCTCAACCGATGAAAAGAACTTCTCCCAGGGCATTGATGTGGAATGGATCGGCGGCAAGCTGGCCGCCGGGGAGAATGAGGCGGTGAAGCGCTTCATGTACGGCATGAACGGCGTGTTTAAGCGGCTTCTGCTTTTTCCTGTGCCGGTGATCGCCGCCATTAACGGCCATGCCTTCGGCAACGGCGCCATTCTCTCCTGTGCCTGCGATTTCAGGTTTATGAAAAAGGATCGCGGATTTTTTTGCTTTCCCGAAGTGGATGTGAGCATTCCCTTTCTGCCGGGGATGATCGGGTTTGTCCGCAAGGCCATTCCCGAATACCGGTTCAACCAGATGCTGCTGTCAGGCCAGCGCATGACCGCACCGGACCTTGAGGTCTCCAATGTACTTGTCAAGGCCTGCGAGAATCAGGAAGAACTGATGGCAGATGCCCTGGCCTATGCCGCCAGCTTTACTAAAAAGAGGGGGATTTTCAGGGAATTAAAAACGCGGATCCACAAAGAACTGATTCGGATTATCGATGAAGAAGACCCCGAGTTCATCGATACCTTGAATTTATTTGTTGCCGACTAAATCGTCTTCTTTGCGAATTCAATAAATTTCTGGCAGATGGGCGAGCGGCTCCGCTTTTTGGACAGGGTCAGGTAAAAATACCGGGTCAGGTCCAGGCCTTCAACGCTGAGGGAAAAGAGGCGGCCGGTCCGCAGCTCCTCTGCCACGGCAATGGTGGAAAGAATGGAAATCCCCACCCCGCTGATGATTCCCTGGATTACGGAAACGGAATTGCCCATGGTCACATTGGGGACCAGTGCCTTGGCATCGAATCCGGCATCCCCAAGGCTTTTAAGAATGGATTTCCAGGTGCCGGAGCCCCTTTCCCTGGCGATGAAAGGCTGGCTGAGGAGATCTGAACAGGGCACGGATTCCCTGCCGGCCCATTTATGGCCCGCCGGCACAATGAGCTTCATCTCGTCCTGAATCAGCTTTTCCTGTTCCAGGCCAGGGTCCTGGGTCTTTGCACCGACAATGCCCAGTTCCAGTTCCCCCTGTTTGACGGCCCGGGTGATCTGGCCGGTGTCTCCGGCCGTCAGGGAAATGGATACATCCGGATATAGCTGTTTGAATGCCCCCATCAGCCTTGGGAAAATATATCCCGCCGGAATGGTGGAGCCGCCCATGATGAGTTTGCCCTTGGTCTGCCCCAAAAAATCCAGCATGGCCGACTGGGTCTCTTCCCGCAGGTCAAGCAGCCGTTTGGCGTAGTCGTAGAGGATCAGTCCGGCCCGGGTGGGTTCTGTCACCTTTCCCAGCCGGTCCAGCAGCCGGCACTGGAAATGTTCTTCCAGTTCTTTGATGTGGGTGGACACCGTTGGCTGGGAAAGGTTGATGGCCTCGGAGGCCTTGGAAAAACTTTTGTTTTCAACGACGGATACAAATATGTGAAGCTGCCATAAATCCATGGGCGGTCAAAGATCCTTATAAATATAGAATTAGGTGCGGGGACTTAATTGTCCGGTCTCAGCTTGGGGAATTTTTCCATGAGTTTGAGCTTCACCGGTTCCGGCACCATGTCTGAAATGTCTCCGCCGAACTGGGCCGCTTCCTTGATGATGGAAGATGAGGTAAATATCCACCGCAAGCCTGTCATGAGGAATACCGACTGGACATCCTTGTTCAGCTTCCGGTTCATCAGGGCCATCTGGAATTCACTTTCGAAATCGGAGATGGCCCGCATGCCACGGATCACGGCCACGGCATTTTTCATCCTGGCGTATTCCACCAGCAGGCCGTCAAAGGTGTCTACCTGGACCTGGGGATTTCCGTTGAGGCTCTCCCGTATCATAGTTACCCGCTCTTCTTTGGAAAATAGTGATTTTTTCCCCGGGTTGTGGAGCACGGCGATGATCACAAGGTCAAAGATGTCCTGGGCGCGTTTCAGCACGTCAAGATGGCCGTTGGTCAGGGGGTCAAAGGAGCCGGGATAGATTGCAATTCTCTGTTTTTTTTCAGCCATGTGCATCCTCTTGGGTTAGTTGTCGGATTCCCGCAAAAATGAAACAAGTGTCTTTGAGTATTTTTTTTGGCGGTAAATGTCAAGGGACTTCAGGGGAAGGGCGAGGCTTTCCTTAAAATCCTGTTCAACGATGACAATACCGCTGGGGGCCAGCAGGTTTATGAAGCCTTCCTTGGCCAGCACCTGTTCGGGCAGGCCCTTATTGTATGGGGGATCCATGAAAATCAGGTCAAAGGCGTCCAGGCCGGCTGGCAGGGGGCGGGCCGAAAGGTCGTGGCAGAGAAGGGTCGACCGCTCTTCCATCCGGCAGAGTTGGATATTTTTTTTGATGACCTCGCAGGAGGACTGGGCACCGTCTATGAAGACCGCTGCTTCGGCGCCCCGGCTCAGGGCTTCAAGTCCGAAGGCGCCGGTGCCTGCAAAGAGGTCCAATACCCGCTGCCCCCGGATGGCGGGACCGATGATGTTGAACAGGGCTTCCCGGACCCGGTCGGGGGTGGGCCGAATGTCCCGGCCCTGGATCTGGGTCAGCTTTCTGCCCCGGCAGTCGCCGCTGATGATTCTCATTATTTGTCCAGCCGCTTATTGATGAAAGCCACGCTGGTACCCATCCGTTTGGCCGCTGCCGCCACATCCCCTTTTTCTTCTTTTACCTTATGGCGGATGTAGTCATGCTCAAAGGCGGTGCGGGCCTCATCCAGGCTGTCCATGGTGTACATCCAGCGCCGCTCTGCCTGGCCTCCTCCGGTGGCCTCCGGATTGTAGGGCTGGGGAATGTCCTCTTTTTTAATGGTGTCGGTTTGCACCATGATGTGGAGGCGTTCCATGAGGTTTTTCAACTCCCTGACATTGCCCTGCCAATGGTATTGGTCCAGCAGTTCCAGCGCTCCCTGGGAAATTTTTTTCGGTTTGGATGAGGATTTATCTGCCAGCTTTTTTAAGAATACATCCACCAGCATGGGGATATCCTCCTTGCGGTCCCTCAGGGCCGGCACCTGGATGGGGACCACGTTGAGGCGGTAAAAGAGGTCTTCCCGGAAACTGCCCCTTTTGATTTCCTCTTCCAGGTCTTTGTTGGAGGAGGTGATCAACCGGACATCCATCTTGATGGTCCGGCTGGATCCGATGCGCTGGAAGGTCTTTGATTCCAGGGCGCGGAGCATTTTTGCCTGGGTGTTGATGTTCATGTCCCCAATCTCGTCCAGGAAGAGGGTGCCGCCGGAGGCCAGTTCAAATTTACCCTTGTTTTTTGAGGTGGCCTGGTCAAAGGCCCCTTTTTCATGGCCGAAAAGTTCGGATTCCAGATGTTCTTCGGGAATGGCGGCGCAGTTGATGATGATAAAAGGCCCTTCGGGCCGGGCGCTGAACTGGTGGATGGTCCGGGCCACCATCTCCTTTCCCGTGCCGTTTTCCCCGGAAATCAGGATGGAGGCGTCGGTGGGGGCGGCCGCCATGACTTCCCCGTAAAGCTTCTGTACGGCAGGGCTGGTGCCGGTGATGGAATTCTTTTCGATGGCCTTTTTGCGCAGGTAGGTGTTCTCTTCTTCCAGTTTTCTGAAATTCAGGGCATTGTTGATGGTGACCATGACCTTGTCGATGGACAGGGGTTTTTCAAGGAAATCAAATGCCCCGGATTTGGTGGCGTCCACGGCGGATTCAATGGAACCGTGGCCGGTGATCATGACCACGGGCAGGTTGGGATAGTTTTTTTTGATCTCTTTGAGGGTGTCGATGCCGTCCATGCCCGGCATCCAGATATCCAGAAGCACGATGTCCGGGGAATGGGTTTCTATTTTTTTCAGGGCCTCATATCCGTTATAGGCATGCATGACCTCGAAGCCGTCATCGGAAAGAATTCCTTCCAGGGAGTCGATGATGGTGGTTTCGTCGTCAACGATTAAGACTGCCGGGTACATAATTTTGTCCTTTCATAATGCTTATACCGGGAGCTCAATGATGAACTTGGCTCCCCTGGGCTGGTTGTCCTGAACCCTGATGACCCCGTTGTGGTCGGAGATGATGGAATTTACAATGGCAAGGCCCAGTCCCATGCCGGATTTCTTGGTTGAAAAATAGGGTTCGAATAGTTTTGTTTTTTCCTTGTCCGAAATGCCCTTGCCCGTATCGGCTATTTCAATGCGGACGATTTTGAGGATCCCGTCAAAGGAGAGGTCTATGACAATACAGCCCTTTTTGTTCATGGCGTAGACCGCATTGTCAATGAGGTTGATAAAGGCCTGCTTCATGTGCTGGTGGTCCAGCTTCAGGGTGGGGATATCTTCCCCGAACCGGGTCTGGATGTCCACGTCGGGCAGCCCCTCCCGGTACAGGGCGATGGTTTCCAGAATGATATTGTCAATACGGGCCGAGGCAAAGCTGGTGTCCGGAAATTTGGCAAAGGCGGAGAACTGGTTGACCAGGTTCCGGATCAGGTCCACATGCTCCACAATGGTATCGGCGCAGCCGGTGAATATCTCATCGTTGATCTCTTTGCCGTATTTGCGTTTGAGGCGCTGGGCCGACAGCTTGATGGGGGTCAGCGGGTTCTTTACCTCGTGGGCGATGCGCCGTGCCACCTCCCGCCAGGCCACCATGCGCTGGGCCTTTTCAAGTTCGGTGACATCGTCGAATACCATCACCGCCCCCAGGTTGTGTCCCGCGTCGTCCATGAGGGTGGTGTAGTGGAGGGAAAAGTGTTTGGGCACCCCGGATACCGAGGCCGATACCGGCACCTCAATGACCCTTGCCCCCTGGGAGGCCTGGTCGTAAATCTTGTCCGCCAGCTTAAGGTAGTCGTCGGAAAGAACCTCCTTGAAATTTTTATTCAGAATGTTCGCGCTGTCCACATCCAGCATGGATTCGGCGGCTTTGTTGATGGTGGTGATCACGCCGCGGTTGTCAATGGAGATAACACCGGCGGAGATATTTTTAAGTACAATTTCAATGTATTGCCGGCTTTTTTCCAGCTCTGTGTTCTGTTGCTTGAGCATTTCCCCGGACAGGGCAATCTGTTCACGTCCGGCGGCCAGCTGCCGGGTCATGGAGTTAAAGGAGTGGATGAGGGTGCCGATCTCGTCATCGGTTTTAAAATCAATCTGGTATTCCAGGTCGCCGTCGGTGATGCGCTGGGTGCCTTCTGCAAATTTCATGATGGGAATGGTAATGGATTTTGCAATCTGGAATCCGAACCAGATGGCGCAGAACACCACCAGGAGGGCCACAATGGACAGGGCGATATAGTAGGAAATCTGAGCCGGTTTCTTGGTCAGCTTGAGCTGCTGGTACTCCTCCACTCCCTTTAGGATGGACTTGAGGTTTTCCGACAGGTCCGGGGAGACCAGGGTGGTGATCACGATGAATCCCTTGGCTTCGGCGGGGGGCGCTCCAAAGGGAATGGCGGATACCGTCCGGAGAAATTCTCCGCCCTCAATGGTCTGGTATACCGTGCTGCTGGTTTTACCGTCCGGAATCCGGGTCAGGTCCGTGGTGGTGAGCAGTCCGAAATACATGGCCTCCAGTTCATTGGCCAGGGAGAGGCTCACCCGTTTTGCGTCCGGGGTGTAGACCTCAACGGCGTTCCGGTTGAAGGCCCGCTGGATTACCTGGGTGTACCGGGTCAGTTTTTCCTGATTCTCCGGGGCAAGAAGATCCCGGGAATCTATCTGAAAGGCGCCGCGTTTGGCAAAGAAGGCGTTTTTATCCTCAATATATTCATAGAGTTTCTGCCCCACAGCCAGGGA
Source organism: Desulfobacter sp. (assembly GCA_028768525.1). NCBI lineage: Bacteria > Pseudomonadati > Thermodesulfobacteriota > Desulfobacteria > Desulfobacterales > Desulfobacteraceae > Desulfobacter > Desulfobacter sp. Next base: position 4,866,305 of record CP054837.1, read on the forward strand.
GGCGTCCAGGGTTTTTTCCACCGGGGCATTGAACCAGAAGGCAATGGAGGTGGAAATAAACTGGATGGAAAAGATAAAGAGCACGGTGGTGGGCAGCAGGGCCAGGACAATGAAGGCAAAGGTCAGCCGGGTCTTGATCTTGGAGCCCAGGATATTGTTTTTCTTTTCATAGTAAAGCTTGGCCAGGTTCCGGAAGACCAAAAGCAGCAGGCTCAGCAGCAGAAGCAGGTTGATGTTGATCAGGGTGAACATCAGCACGGTGGAGGACAGCGGAAAATCCGTCCCGAAGGGGGTGATCCGGGTCTCCACCACAGTGAGGGCGCAGACCACCAGCAGGATTGCCAGGATAAGGATCCCTTCTTTTTTGCGCTTGGACTTGTCCTGTCTTATTTGCTGTGCCTGGTCGGTCATCATGCTTAGGGTTGTTGTGCTCTAATTATGGCCCGGAAATTATTGGGCAATATGTGTAATATAGGGTAAACCAGGTTAATAGGTGAAGTTGATCACGTACCAGTCGGTTTCAAAATCCCAGAAAGAGACGAAAAATAGAATGTAGTGAAGGGAGAGGGGCAGGGTGACCTTTTCAAGTTCCGCCTTGATTCTGATCTGGTATTTATCCCCTTTGACAATTTGGGCCAGGGGGATGACCTTGAGGTTATCCACCTCTGTCATCCAGGTTTTGGCTTCTTCAAAGGATTTGGTGATCAGCGGAGCCTCTTTTTTCCAGGGCCGGGTTACGGTGTATTCCTCTTTCAGCGAGTTGTACTTGACGGTGGACTGTATCTGAACATCTGCAATTTTTTTATCAAAGAGGGAGCTTGTTGTTTTATACAGGCTCACATAGAAATTGAAAGTGGTGGGAATACCGTTTTTAACGGCTTCAACGGTTTTTTCCTTGAAGGCGTTTTCCACTTCAAAATAGGTCAGCAGATCGTCCCGGGTGTTGGCCAGCTTGATATTGGACAATACCGGATTGATGTCCGCAAAAATGCGCCCGGGAGTCATCATGTTGAAGCAGATAACGGCAACCAGGAGAATATAGTATTTTTTGATCCCGCCCTTCACTAGCATAGTCATATAATCAGCTTCGTTTTGCAGGGCCTGTTTCCCAGGCCTCTTTTTCATCAAGGAATTTTTTTATGAACAAGTGGTTCAGGGTGTGGCCGGATTTGTGTGTGATGATATGTCCCTGGATGGGCATTCCCAGCAGAGAAAAATCACCCAGGCTGTCCAGAATTTTGTGCCGGACAAATTCATCCCGGTACCGTAGTCCGCCTTCGTTCAAAATTTTATCATTGTCGATAATAATGGCGTTGTCAAGACTTCCCCCCTTGCCCAGGCTGAATCTTTTGAGCATTTCGATGTCTTTAATGAAGCCGAATGTGCGCGCACGGCTGATTTCCGCCTCAAAATTATTTTTGGCCCGGTCGAATACCAGCTCCTGAAAACCGATGAGGGGGTGGTCGAAATCAATGGAACAGGAAATCTTAAAACAGGGCTCTGGAAGGATTTTGACAAATTTATCGCCGTCTGTGACCTCAATGGGCTTTTTTATAATGATGAAATGTTTGGGAAGGGATTGCTCCACAATGCCTGCGGCGGACAGGGCCTGGGTAAACTCCCAGGCCGATCCGTCCATGATGGGCATTTCATAGTCGTCCATTTCCACCAGGGCATTGTCGATGCCGAGGCCGGCAAAACTTGCCATGAGGTGTTCAATGGTGGAGACAATGGTACCGTCGCTGGTCCCCAGCACCGTTGCCAGGCTGGTGTCCACCACCAGCTTGAACAATGCCGGAATGTCCTGGGTACCGGGCTGGTCCACCCGCCGGAATTTGATGCCGTGGTTTTCCCGGGCCGGTTTAATGGTGAGATTGTTTTTTTTCCCGGAGTGGACTCCTGTGCCGGAGAGGGCCACATTGGTTGCTATGGTGCGCTGGTTATAAAATTCAGTCATTATATTTATTTTTGTTCCACAAAAGCGTATTCAAAAAGTGGGGTATATATATCTGATTTTAATATACAACGCAAAACAAATGAGAAAAATCTTTGGTTTGCTAGGAATTTCTGGTAGATAAAAAGTGAGTCATTTCTGATAAGTTTCGGTTTAGATTAAAGCAGTTATCTTCTACCTTTTTAGGTGAAACATGATCTCAAAAATGTATTCCTCCGCCGTCCGGGGCATCGACGCCATTGTGGTGGAAGTGGAGGTGGATATCTCCTTTGGCATGCCTGTGTTCCAGATGGTCGGCCTGGCTGAAACGGCGGTGCGGGAGAGTCGTGAACGGGTGAGATCCGCCGTCCAGAATGCGGGATACTCTTTTCCCATGGACCGTGTGGTGGTCAACCTGGCCCCCGCGGATGTTAAAAAAGAAGGCACCGGGCTGGACCTGCCCGTGGCCCTGGGCATCCTCTGCGCCTCGGGGCTTTTTAGCCAGCAGGCCTCAGAGAATTGGATCATGGCCGGAGAGCTGTCCCTGGACGGGCGCCTGAAGCCGGTGAAGGCGGCCCTCCCCTTTGCACTGGCGGCAAGGGACAACGGGTTTAAAGGGATAATCCTGCCCGAGGAAAACGGAGCTGAAGCCGCCCTGGTCAAGGATATTGAGGTGATGGGGGTATCCCATCTTTCCCAGGTGGTGGAATTCCTTGCAGGCCGGACACCGATCGTGCCGGCAGTCCCGGAGCCGGGCGGTCTATCTCCGGCGCATTGGGAGGGTCCGGCAGCGGATTTCGCCCATGTCCGGGGCCAGGCCCATGTAAAGCGGGCCCTGGAAGTGGGCGCCGCAGGCAATCACCACATCCTGATGGACGGCCCTGCCGGATCGGGCAAGAGCATGATGGCCAAATGCCTGCCCGGCATCCTGCCCCTGCCCACCTTTGAAGAAGCCATGGAAACCGCCCGGATTTATTCCATCACCGGTGCGGAACCGGGCCGTGCCCTCATGGAGCGGCCTTTCCGCTCTCCCCACCATTCCATTTCCGATGCGGGGCTTGTGGGCGGCGGAACAGGCCCGGTCCCCGGGGAAATCAGCCTGGCCCACAACGGGGTGCTTTTTCTGGATGAGCTGCCTGAATTCCGGCGCAACGCCCTGGAGGTGCTGCGGCAGCCCCTTGAAGAGGGACGGATCACCCTGGCCCGGGCCAAGGCCAAGGCCACTTATCCCTGCCGGTTTATGCTGGTCGGCGCAATGAATCCCTGTATCTGCGGCAATTTCACCAACCCGGCCGCCGCCTGTACCTGCACCCCGGCCCAGATCCGGAGGTACCGCTCAAAAGTCTCCGGCCCCCTTTTGGACCGGATGGATATCCAGGTGGAAGTGCCCCGGCTTTCCTATGATGAATTGACCCGGATGGACCCTGAAGAATCCTCCGCCGCGATCAGGGAACGGGTGGTGGCCGCAAGGGAACTCCAGCAGAAAAGATTCAACAGGACAGCCCCCTGTTACAGTAACGCCCAGATGGGACCGGAACAGATACGGGAATATTGCGGCCTTGAACCGGACTCAGAAACCATCCTGCGCCGGGCCGTAGACCGACTTAACCTGTCGGCCAGGGCCTGGGCCTCAATATTAAAAGTTGCCCGGACCATTGCAGACCTGGCCCACGAGGCCAGGATCCTGAGGGCCCATATTCTGGAAGCGGTTCAATATCGGAATTTTGAGCGGAAAGATGGGATGCCGTGACCTCTTTTACAGGAAGGTATAATCTTTACGGTTGCTTTTTTGGGCAACGGGTGATTACAATTTAAAAAACAGCCTGACACCGTTAAAGCAATAGAACCATAGGAGCAAAGACGATTGCCGCTCTATCATTCCTCATTTTTATTACAAGTGGCTGAAAAGAAAATCACCAATGCCTATTTTAAGGGCATCGGCCTGTGCCTCTGCTTCCTGCTGATGGTTCTGAGTATGGGAGAATGCGCAACCCTAAAGGTCATATGCGATGAATGGCCGCCTTATCAGATTCTTGAAAACGGACACGTCACCGGGTTCAGCACAGAAGTTGTCAAAATGGTTTTCGACGAAATGAAAATCGATATTGGGACGATTTCCGCCTATCCTTGGAAACGGGCGATGGTCATGCTGGAAAAAAGTCGGGCCGATGCCCTTTTTTCAGCCAATTTCACCATGGAGAGAACCGCTTTCGCTTTCTATGCCAAGGAGCCCATCATCTGTTCCTCCTGGGTGGTATGGGGCCGGAAGCAAGATCATTTAAAATTCAACTCCTTTGACGATTTTATGGGGAAAAGAATTGGTGTGGTAAGGGGATATAGCTATACCCCTGAATTCTGGTCTTTTGTCAAAAAGCATGGGCTTTATCACGAAGTCGTGAATGATGAGATGAATTTTAGAAAATTAAATGCCGGGCGGGTGGATTTTATTGTGGCTGAATTGGGGAACGGGCGTTACATTTCCCGGACACTGGGGCTGGATGACAAAATCATACCGTTTCTATCCCCCCCTATAAAAACGGATTGTCTGTTTATCATTTTCAATAAAGCGCGTGTAAACCGAACTTTGGTTGACAAATTCTCTGCAGAATTAAAAAAAGTGAAACAGGGATCGCTTTACAAGTACCTGCATTATCTGAATTTGGGTTTCTGGCCTGCTGGCAAAGACTAAGATGATTTCAGGCGCCGGGATGATTTTCATGGACCGATTCTTTGCCCTTCCCAAGGTTTACATTTGGATTTAAGCACTTATAATAGATCGGCACCTGAAATTTAAGAAACCGAAATTTGAGAAAGAAAATGATAAAAAAAGATATATTCGATCATGATGTAAAGGCCCAGTTCAAAGCTTCCGCCAAGGACCGGCTTCACCGGTTTATGATGGCCGATGACCAGATAAAAGGGGCGGTGGTCCATGCCACCCGTATGGTCAGGGAAATGCAGGCCAACCACGGACTCGGCCCCCTTGAAACCCTGATTCTGGGCCAGGCGTATATTGCCGGCATATTGGTGTGTTCCGGCCTGAAGGGCAATTCCCGGGTGTCTGTGAACATTCAATGCTCCGGTCCCGTCAAGGGCCTGGACGTTGAAGCCAATACCTTTGGAGAGGTCCGTGGCTATCTAAAGGCAAATCCCATTGAAGTTAAGAAACCCGAGCAGGTCAAACGTCTTTCATCCCTATACGGTGCGGGCTTTATCACCGTAACCAAATATCTGGATGATGCCAGTGTCCCCTATTCGGGCCAGATCGCCCTGGTCCACGGCTCCATTGCCGAAGACCTGGCAGAATACTTCCTCCAGTCCGAACAGATCCCCACGGGATTCAAGCTTTCCATCGCCTTTGATGAGAATGAAAAGGTTATCGGCGCCGGGGGAATTTTTCTCCAGGCCCTGCCCGGGGTGGATCCGGACAAGGTGGCCGAGGCCGAGCGGTTGATTCAGTCCGTTGATTTACTGGGCCAGGCCTTTGCCGAGGAACAGACACCGGAATCCGTAATAAAAAAGGCGTTCAAGGACCTTGGCCCCCGGTTCCTGGACAGCAACCGGGTGGAATTTTACTGCCGGTGCAATAAGGAGCGTATGGAAGGCTACCTGCAGGGACTGGCCGAGGATGACCGGAAAGATATCCGTCAGAACGGCCCCTTCCCCCTTGAAACCCGGTGCCACCACTGCAACTCCGTCTACCGGTTCTCCAAAGGCGAGTTGGAAACTTTGCTGGCCTAATCCGCTTTTTTCTTGCAATCCCCTTTGATTTTATTTTAGATTTAGAGTTTGAATTTAAAAGATTAAGAAAATTTAACTATTAAGATTGAAAGGCAAGGATCATGTGTAACCATTGCAGTGATCATTCACATCACCATCATCATCACGACCACCCTGAAATTGTCCAGCTCATGCCGGTACAGAACAACCTCTATGCCGTGTACCAGACCGAAACGCCCCTGGAGTTCAGCGTGGAAGCAGGTAAAAACGGCATCAGCATCGTGCCGGTGCTGTTCATGGGGCTGATCCGCCTGGGGGACAAAACCATGGTGGAAGGGTTTTTTGCTTCCAGTTCCGTCAATTCATGCGAAGAGACTGAGGGATTCAGGGGCTATGCCTCTTCCCTGGCCCATGCAGAAAAATTATACGCCTAAGCTGCGGGACACCCAACGCAGACCAGCCAATAAGGAGCGCACATGCATAAATTGTTAAAGGACAGCCCGGGCGAGAAGATCATGCTTCTGGGCAACGAAGCCATTGCAAGGGGGGCCGTAGAAGCCGGCGTGGCATTTGCCACCACCTATCCGGGCACCCCTTCCTCTGAAATTTCCCTGAATCTTTTTCAGATGTCAAAGGAGTCGGATCTCTATTTCGAATACAGCACCAACGAGAAGGTGGCCCTTGAAGTGGCGGCGGCCGCAGCCAATTCCGGTCTGAGAACCTTTTGCATGATGAAGCATGTGGGCCTGAACGTGGCGGCGGATCCTTTGATGACCCTTTCCTACGTGGGCGTCACCGCCGGCATGGTCATCCTCACCGCCGATGATCCGGCCATGTTTTCCAGCCAGAACGAACAGGACAACCGTTACTATGCCAAATTCGGCGGGTTCCCCATGCTGGAGCCCTCATCCGTGGCCGAGGCCAAGGAGATGATCAAAGAGGCTTTTGAGTTGTCCGAAAGCCTGAAACAGCCGGTGATCCTGAGGACCACCACAAGGATCAACCACTCCAATGCCTTTGTGGCCTTCGGCGAGATGAAGGAACGAAAGACCCGTGGGCGGTTTGAAAAAGATCCCATGCGCTGCGTCACCGTGCCCGCCGTCTCCCGGGGGCTCCATGTCAAGCTCCTTGAACGGCTGGATTCTGCCACCGGGTTGGCTGAAAAATC